>CANQBZ010000014.1 GCA_947589295.1 uncultured Akkermansia sp. | reverse complement strand
GGAGCCTTATTCTGAAATGTTGCTCCATAAAAATTTCACGCTATGCCAAATTATGGTTGACTTCGTAAATCGTAAATGTTCAACGTTTTACGTTGAAATTTGCGCCCATTGCGGGGTTGCTTTTTCTCGGGACGGATGTATAGATAATCAAAAAAAATGATTATCTTGTTGACAAAATCCCTAAATATGCTATAAATTTCTCTACGGAGGATAAAATATGCTCGTCTTTTTTCGCATTTGCAATTTTGGGTCAATCGTTGAAACGATGATCGACATGCGCTATGGTGAGGGAAAAGCTCCGAATGGGTATAAAGATAGGGAGACCATTCCGTTTCTGGAATACCCCATCGAAAAGGGAAAAAGTATGCGTCTATCGCCGATTATGGCTATCTACGGACAAAATGCCGGAGGCAAAACGATGCTTCTGAAAGCCGTGTTCACCTTGTGGTTTTGCCTAGCTAAGGGTAAGCTGATTTATCGTCCGAATAAATTGCATTCTGATCTAAAAGCAACAACTTTTGAAATGAGTTTTGCATGTGAGGGACTCGTCTTTACCTATACCCTGCGCTATAATCAGGCGGGAGTGCAAGTTGAGTCGCTCAAAACGCATCTTGGGAGTATATTTTTGATTGATCATGAGCAGGGGATTTATCAGTACGATGGGTTGGCAACAGAGGCTTACCCCGGTGAGAAGCTGAACGCAATTTTGAGGGCGGAATGTTGTAATAGCAAGGATGAGCAGATCGCCCCATTCTTCTGGAAGCTCGCGATCAATTATCCGGGGTTAAATGCAGAGTTGAGCAACGCCTATCAATTTCTGATACATAGAATGGCGGTGACGGGTGGGAATGATTTTTCTGCTCCTTTTGCCATTGATTACTTGGCTCAGGATGATCAAGAAGATTCTCAAAAGCAATCGTTTCAAGAAATTGTAAAGTATTTGCGCAGGCTTGACATCGATATCGCGGATATGGAGTTAATTCCGTCGGAGGAACATCTTCGCGATGAAAAGAAAGAGGAAAACGGACGCGAATTTCAATCGAAGTGGAGAATCAGCAGTTACCATAAAGCCCAAAATGGTGAGCTGGTCACGATGGATTTCCGGGAAGAGTCTCAAGGCACGCAGGTATTGTTCGGCTTGCTCGGCGTGGTGTTGAAGACATTGCGCACAGGCGGAGTGCTGGTCATTGATGAGATGGATCGTTCCCTTCATTCATTGTTGCTGATTGCCTTGGTCTCGCTTTTTACCAATAGGAGTTATAATGCGAAGGGCGCTCAACTTATACTGACTGCTCACAATACGGATTTGCTGGAATCTCCTAACCTGAGGGTCTCTCAGGTAGCCATTGTGACTAAAACTGCTCAACAAGGAACCTGTATGCGCCGTTTGTGTGATTTTGAAGGGGTACGCAATCTTCAAAACTTCCGGAAAACCTATCTCGAGGGGGCTTTCTCCGGCATTCCGTTCCCTATTATTTGATTTCACACGTCAAGCAAAAGATCGCAGAAGCTAAACAAAAACGCGGGGAGGCCTGAAACCTCCCCACCCAACATCAACCTCAAAACCACCACACACCATGGAAAAATATCCCGTAAAAACCTACCCCGTCGATATGAAGAAAATCAAGGCTCTTGCCCCACGCTACCCGCGCCTCATCCGCTGGAGCGACGAAGACAAATGCTTCATCGGCTCGCTGCCGGACCTCTGCGGCGATTGCTGCCACGGCGATACACCGGAGGCCGTCGCCAGCCAGCTTACCATCTGCGCGGAAATGTCCCTCGAAACAAGCGCCAAATTCGGCTTCCCCTTCCCGGAGCCCCGCAGCGTCGTTGTCATCCCATCCTCCTACCGCGAAAACGGCGCTCCCGGGCGCATCAAATCCCTGCGCAAACGACTCGGCCTCTCGCAGGCGGATTTCGCCGCCACCCTCGGCGTCGCGAAAAATACCGTCTCCCTGTGGGAGCAGGGACGCCGCCGCCCGGATGGCGCTGCCGCCAAACTCTTGCAAGTCATCGAGCGCACTCCGGAAGCCGTTTTGAGCCAACCTGCCTACGATTGCAAATGACGGATTTGGGAAGCCAGCGCGCCGGTGGCGCAGGGGTTTTTATGGTTTTTGAGCTTGGCCACCGAGAGCGGTTATTGCTTTCGTTTTAAGATAAAGCCATTTTTTGCAATAATTTTCTGAAAACGGAAAGATTTTTCTTGACTCGGAAAAGAAACATAGTAAAATAGACTCGTGACCAAGCGCGACAAACTCACCGAAAAAATCCTCGATGGCAACTCAGATGGAAACATCACCTTCGATGAAATCACGCAGTTCCTGCTTTCGCGCGGGTACAGCGTCAAACGCGTGAGAGGCTCACACTACCACTTCCGCAAGGAAGGTTCGCGGTCCTTCAACCTGCAAGCCTCCGAAAACGGAAAAGCCAAACGCTACCAAGTCAAACAAGTCCGAGACTACTTCACAACATAAAACGATGAAAGCATACCACTACCAGATCCAACTCGACTGGGACGCCGAAGACGAAATCTGGGTCGCCAGAGTCCCGGTGCTTCCCGGCTGCTCCGCGCACGGCGAAACGCAGGAGGAAGCCCTGCGCGAAATCAACGAAGCTATCGCCTGCTATCTCGAAGCAGAGCTTGGTGCGAACGCATCATTCGTGCCTCCTACGCCGGATATCGCCACACTCACAAAAGCCAGCAAAGTACTCAACAAAACGCAGGTCGCGCACCTGCTCGGGATCGAGCCGCGTACACTCAACGCCCGCATCCGCAACGGCACCCCATTCCGCCCCGGTGAGGCCGAAAAACTGCGCGATGAGCTAGCCAAGCACGCCGTCGTCCTGGTCTGAGCAATACCGGCGAGGGGTAAAAGGGGATGCCGAAAAATGCGGCGTCCCCGACTGCTCCCTCGCCGCGCCGAAACCTCAATCCAGAGTACCACGATGAAACAAGCAAGCACAAAAAAAATTCAAACCCTCGCCCGTCGCTACCCGCGCTTCATCCGCTGGAGCGACGAAGACAAATGCTTCATCGGCTCCTTGCCGGATCTGGACGGCGATTGCACGCACGGCGGCACCTCGGACGAAGTCGCCCGCAACCTCGATGAATGCGCAGAAATCTACGTCGCCGATTGCCTGGACGATGGAACCCCGCTCCCTGAGCCAAACTCCTTCATTGTCTCCCCGTCCTGATTCCGCCGGCAAGGCGCTACCGGCCGTGAGTCGAAACGATATCGAGGGTAAACCATGCTCTTTCAACGAGCCAAAAAGATAGCCGCTGCGCACCGCCTCCGCTTCCCCCTCCGCGCGCAGCGCGCTAGCATTCAAATCGTAAATCGTAAATGATCAACGTTTTGCGTTGAACAATGCTCCATTGCGGTTGCTTTTTCTTGGGACAGATGTGGGACAGCCGTGTTTTGTGCCTCCTCGCAATTTTTTTCCCGATAGCTTAAAAAAATGATCGACATCTCCTCCGAAAAGAGGTACACTACAGAAAGCTCGCATAGGCACCCGCGCGCGTGGCGCGCCGTGCTTGCGTCCTGTCATCATCTACCCCATTCCCGGCAATGAAACTCCATCTTCCGTTCGGTCTTCGTAAGGCTCTTCTGGCTTGCCTTGCTGCCCTCGCTGCCGCTCTTCCTTCCACCCTTTCCTCTGCCTCCCTCGGCTTCGGCGCCCTCGCTACTCTCGCTCTCTCCTCCCATCAATCTTGGGCCGCTGGAAAGCTCTCCACCCAGACAACTACTACTGAAGGGGGCAAAACCTACGCCGGGAAAATCGTAGACGTTAGCCTCTCAGCAACAGGCGATATGTCCACATCCACCGTGGGCTTTTCCGTAAATGGCAGTAGTCTCACCGGCAACGAGCTCAAGTATATTGGTACTGATGGAAATTTGGGAACTTTAACTAGTGGGACTGACGCTTTTTGGAAAAATACTTTCACTGACGTGGGGAATGCCTCATCCACCTACGGTCACACCCTGCGCTTCGGGCATTCATCAGAAGGTGGCGGTGCCGCCACGTATGGGGACCAATCACTCCTGCTGACTTTTGCCCCGTTAGTTTTGGGTGGGCTCATCACGGAGGCGCATGATAGCGTCACCTACACCATTACCACCGATAGCACAGGTGACCGAACCATCAAACTGAAAAGCGGGGATGCAAATACGGAGGTCCTCTTCTCCATCGGGGCAAACATGACATTCGTGGACTCAGGCAGCAATAACCACCAAGCGCACGTGCAGTCCGACGCTACCTTTGAGATTGCCGGTGGCAAGACCTTGTCGTGGCAACATTACGGTCTCACTGTGGAGGAAGGGCGGTCCCTGACAGTGCAGGGCCTTGGACAGGGGAGCAATGGTACAAAGGGTACGCTCCAGGTGCAGAACCAGGCGATCACGCTTTATAGTGGCAGCACCTTGGAATTGCATCTGGACCAAGTGTCCTTGGACGTTGATCAGGTGACTGCCTCTGCCAGCAGCACGATCCATTGGTATGGGGTTGATACATCGTGGTATGACGAATTCAACGATGACCCGTTCCACCGGAAGAGCATTAGCAGCCTGAATCAAGGAATAGACCTTTTCCTGGCCGAACCGGGAGCAACGTTTGTTTTCGATGGGTTAAACAACCTTCCGCAGGGTTATCGGTTTGCCTGCGATGGCGAGGGGTATTTCCAACTTGTGCCGGAAGGGGACAAAGCTGTGGCTTTCCAGCCGAAAGATAGCACGAATTCCACAGATTGGGGGATGACATCGTCACTCGGCACACCGAAATTTACTCTCGGCAGCACCAATGCGTCATACGATTTTACCTCCTCCTCCACCTCTGTGTGGCAGACAGCCACTGACATTACCTGTCTTTTGCCAGGGAATGCATCGGGAAACGCCACCCTATCTCTCTCAGGCGGGCGAGTAACCCATTTGCGGCTATGGCTGCAATCTAATTGCACAACCACTGGGCCAACCATTGCCGCCCTGCCTAATACGGTTACTGCCTTGTGGCTGAACTCTGCGGAGCGAGATGTGAGCGCGTCTGTGGGCAAGTTTGAGTTTCGCACGACCGTCTTGCCTGCCGGACTCACGGACCTCTATGTCAACGATGCCGGCTTTAAGTGCCAAGTAGATTCTTCGGCGAATACCCTTTCAAACCTCACGTTGCATTTGGGAGGCAGCCAGTACAACACAAGTGTTGACGGCACGGCGGGCTTGAAGAAAGCCAACGCCTTTTTCGGCAATGCTAATCTCACCATCAAAGCTCTTGATGTGCAGGACCCGTCGCTTGTTCTGATAGCGGGCGGACGGCAGTTGACTGTGGGCACGTTGGGAGGAACTTCCGACCTGCGCCTGGCGGGTGGCAGCGGCGGGAATACCACAAAGGCGAATCTCGGTATAACGGGCACTTCTGAGCTGAAGGGGCACATTGACTTTGTGGCCCAGGCGGCGGACGTTGGGCGCGTGCACGTGGTGTTGAACAGCGGCGTCACCTTGTCGATTGAGGGTGTGCTCACCGGTTCGTATGAGGATGGCGCGAACCGGCACAACCCCGCCTTTTTTGACCGCAGCGGCAATAGCGGCAGCGCCACGGTAAAAATCACGGGGCTGAATGCGCCGGCGGTGCAGAATGTGACTTTCTCATCGGGCGTCAGCTTGGAGATAGCAAGCGGAGCCAGTCAGATGTTCGGGGACGGGTGCAGCATTGCTACGCTGACGGGCGCCGGAGCGCTGGGAGTCACCGGGACTGCCGCAACAGCTCCGACCCTCACCGTTACGAATATCAGCGGCTTCACCGGCGCCGTGCATCTCGTGGGTAATGGCGAGAATGCCGGAAACACCGTGCTGGCCTTGGGCAGCAGCACGGTGGCGACAAATTCTTCCACCCTCAGCAGCGTGGTGCTGCGGGAGGGAGGCGGCAGCATCAAATTGGGCAAAGGAAACTGGACGCTGGGCGCGCTTTCCGTCAAGGGCGATCCTTCGAGCAGCGATGCAGCGCCGAGCAGCTCGGAGCTCCGTCTCAGCGCCCAAGAGGGAGCAACGGGAGCGAGCCTGCAGTTCGGCTCAGCCTCAACATCCGCGGTCAAGTTGGGCGCCAACGTCAATCTGCACCTCGGCGCCGGTCTCACCTACGGCGGTTGGCTGAGTGTGGAGCTGGCCAGTCAGACAAGCGGCGGCAAGATTCAGTTGGCGGCCAGCGGCGTCAGCCTTGCAACGGGCGGTCTGACGCTGGATATCACCGGCAATTGGTTGAGCAGTTGGATCAGCGACTCATCCAAAAAGTACACCCTCTTTGATGCGAACAGCCTCACCGCCCTGGGCGACTTGCTTAACAACATTCACGTCACCAACACGGGCGGGGAACTCGCAGGGCGCAACCTCTCCGTCCGGCTGAATGCCCAGGGCGAGCTCTACCTGCAGCACGAGCACGCCATCTACTGGACCGGCACGGACAGCACAAACGCCGCGAAGTGGAGCGAGGGCAACACGAGCACCCTCTGGTCCAACGGAGACGGACAGGGCGAGCCCTCGGCCAACTTCATTGAGCACGACAGCGTCATCTTCCTCGCCCTGCCGCAGCAGGGAGGCTCTGCCGTAGCGACGCAGAGCGTCACCGTGTCCGGCGCCGTGCACGCGCAGGATATGACAGTCGGCGCCACCGATGGACTGGTGGACGGAAGCGCCACCACCCATAACGGCGCGAACTACACCTTCGCGGCTGACCCGAGCGACCCCGCCGACAGCATTGAACTTGCCGGCAATCTCACCCTCGCGGGCACCTGGCTGGATGGCGATACCACCGCTAACTCCCAGGCCACCTTCAACTCCCAGGCCACCTTCAACCTGCCGGTGAGCTTCACGGGAACAGGCAGCAACACCATTAGCGGTGAGGGTACAGTAACATTTTCGGCCATTCAGGGTGACAATGCGGGGATTATCATCGGCGATGGAACCACGTCGACCACCGTGCACTTCACTGATAAACAGCAGGACACGACGATGCGGCATTTTGGCGCGGTCGAGGTGAAGGCAAACAGCAAGCTGGTAATTGACGTCACCCAGGCTGGTGACGCATGGGGCAACAAAGCGAGTGCCTCTTCGGTTGGCAGCGACTACGTGTGGGGCGAAGGCGTCGTTGCGCTTCATGGAGATGGCAACGTTGCGGCTTATGGTGGTGCATATTCCATCGTGAGGCGATTGTTTGGTCAGGCAACGAGGGATGCTGTCCTAGACACTCTGGAACTCGATAACATTATCTTGGATCTCACGAATAACAATGCGCTCAATGGAGTTCTCGACAAACATTTGAAAAAGTTTGTTGTCAAAAAGGGGAGCGCTTTGCATCTCAACAGCAATAATGCAGGATTCACAAGTAAGGACGCCCTCCTGAACAACACCCTAGACCTTGCCGGTGGGACCCTTGCTGTAACCAACACTAATTTGCCAAGTATCGGATGGAACGTCGTCCTGAGCGATGACGCAACCATAGACACATCCGGCAATTCGCTCGCCATCACCGGGACGTTGAAACTGAGTGGTGATGATGGGACCGGGCACACGCTTACCAAAACGGGATCCCGCGCGTTGACTATCAGCACGATGGTGGGCGTGAGCAACGGCGATAAGAACAGTGCCGGAAATTTTGTGGTGAATGGAGGAACGGTGGAAATTTTAGGGTTGGAAAATGAGGGAAACACTTACGTGGCAGGGACGGTGGATCTGAGGAATGACAACAACGATGGAACCGGGACATTCCAGGTGAGTGGAAACGGGAAGACGTATACGGTGGGGCAGGTCATATTCGGGATAGGGACATCAAATGGCCAGGGTTTGGAGACCACGGCTTCTTTATCGGCGGGGGCCGGGGCAACGCTTGTTGTTGCGGGGGGGACGGATGGCGTGGCGTTGCAGATGCAGTCGGATGCGGATTCTGGCTGGATTAGCGGCGGTGGGACGGTTGAATTGGGAGGAAAGGTGGCAGGTTCGGGGAGAATCGGCGTCCGACAGAATACGCTCCTTTATGCCAAGGCGGCGTGGGAGAACTACGCAAGCGGACTGTACCTCCAGGCTAATTCCACACTGAAGCTCGGTGCGGATGTGACTGTGGGGTGGATTGGCGGTTTGTCGACTGGCTATGGCGGCAACATTATCTCTGATGGGAATACGGAGCGCACAATCAAAGTCATTGGTAGCGGGGGAGCTGCTAAGGATATCAACCTTGGAGAGCATGTTACGCTAGAGCTTGCCGACATCACCAGTGGTACACGTACAGCAGCGATAACGCACCTGTACGGCAGCGGCAAGTTGAAGCTGGGGCAAAACGCAACGTTGACCCTGGTGGGGACGGAGAACGCGCTGGCGGGAATCACGGGCATGGCCCAAAACAGCGTGCTGAAAATCGGCAGCGGGGGCGCGGGCAGCCTCACGGTGAATGGGAATGTCACCGATGTAGGGGGCGATATCCGAGTGTATGACGGGACTCAGGCTTGCACCCTCACTGTGAACGGCGATGTGACGTTGGCAAGTGGTGGGACGATCCATCTGGGAATGGATCGCAATAATCGGAGTCAGGGAAGCGCGGTAACGATAACGGGGAATCTTATCATTGAGAATACGCAGAATAGCGATATCGCTACTGCTGGGGCCTCAGCGACGATGCCAGTGGATATATGGAATGGCACGTTTACCGTCCGGGGCAAGATCCTCGGCAATAGCACGGCATCCCAAATGCGACTTGTTTCGGGTAAACTCTTTGTGGGAGGGAGTAATGCTGCCGGAGACAATATCTTGACCAACTTTGAGTGGGATGGGCCAGGGACCGTCCAGTTGGGTCTTGATGACGCTACGAATCCTGTGACCTTCGCCGTGCAGAAGTTCATATTTGGCACAACCGGGACCGTCAATATCACGGGCAACGGGACGATGAAGGTGCAACCGGGTTCGGGCGTGACCACAGGCGGTGACGCCTCTCATGGCAAAATAACGCTGGGGGGCAAGGCTACGCTGGAGAAGAGCGGGGATGGCACGCTTCAGCTCTGTGAGTTGACGGCCACGGCGGAGGGCACGCGCGTGCTGGTGAGCGGGGGAACGCTGAAGTTTGTCGGTGGGGGGGCTGTGAGTCTGCATGATGTGAAGGTGGATGGGTCCAGCAGTGTGCTGGAGTTTGATCGGGGCGGGACGACTGTGACGGTGGGAGGCGAGGGCGATCAGTTGACGTTGGCGAATGGCGGCACACTGAAGAGCAGCTACTCCGGGCCGGTGGAGACAATCTACGCTTTCGGCGCGCTGAACATTGAAGGGATCATCGGAGAGAACGCCGATGCCGGGGACATCACTTTCTCTACGTCGGCAACCAAGGGGCAAACTTTCACCTTCAGCGCGCTGACGGGCAGCGGGGACATCACGATCTCAGCCATGGGAGGAGCGGCGGGCGCTCAGCGCGTCATCAACCTGGGCAAGATCGACGGCTACAGCGGCGCCTTCACGGCGACGACGGATGACAACAATGTGCTGACCATCGGCGGGGAGATCGTCTCCGGCGCCCAGGCCGGCAGCATCGTGATTGCGGGCGGAGGAGCCGAGGACAATCCCCCGGCGGGTGCGGTGACGGTGAACGGCAGCGCGACCGTAAGGAAGACGGGGGGCGCGGGGGAGTTCACCATTTCGCACTTGAAGCTGACGAGCGGGCAGGGCTTGCAGATGGATTATGCGGGTGCGGGGGCGTTGAGCATCACAAAACTGACGCTGGCGGCGGGGACCCACCTCTCCTACACGGAGGCTGTGCTGGATCCGGATACGAAGGTGGTGGAATTCGACTGGAACACACTCAAGGAAAACTTCACGACGGATGATGCCGGAGGCTCCACGTTCGGCGGCAAGGTGGGGCTGAGGCTGGAGGGCTTCGACCCGTCCGCCGTGGCGCTGGATGCGCTCTACCTGGGCATCTACACCACTGACGACGACTTGAAGAACACATGGACCCAGGATAAGTTCGACATGTTCTTCGACAACGGGTACGGCGATGAGGTCGAGCTGAGCTGGGTGAAGAACGAGGAGGAAAATCGGTGGGACCTCTACCTCCGTCTGTCGAGCTACGAGCAGGCGCTCCGCTACTGGGATGAGAACTGGGGAACCGAAGCCACCAACGGCCCGAGCAACAAGCAGTTGGGCCTCAGCGCGGCCGTGTGGTACCGGACGGAGGGCGGGGAGGCGGACCCGGATTGCCTGTGGTACAAGCTCCTGGGGCCCGGTGATGACGGCGCCTCCAAGGACACCCCGGGAGGGAGCTTCACGACGAAGTGCCTGAGCCTTTCGGATGAGTTCACGAGGGAGGGGGGCTCCGACATGGTTTACAACAACACCGTGTACGTGCGCCTGGAGAAAGGCAGCAGCCTCCCGGACATCAATGAGAAGGGCTCCAAGCTCACCATCCTGGGCGGCAAGCTGTACAATGATGCAGGCGCCGGGAGTACGGACGGCATGCAGGAGCACGATGTGTACATCTCGCTCTGGGCGCATCAGGATGAGCGCTTCCACCTGCTGGCGGGCGGCAGCTCCTTTGTGCAGACGGCATCGGGCGATAATCTCACGCTCGGCTTCCGGGGCGACACGCACATCCAGGTGCAGGGCGGCACGGTGGACCACATTGTGGGCGGCAACCACGTGACCAACAGCCCCGCTATCTTTGAGGGCGACACCTACATCTCCGTCTACGAGGGCGCGCAGGGGAAAGACGAGAACGGCGACCCGGACGGCATGTTGCAGCCGGAGTTTGGCACGGACGTGTGCGGCGGGATTGTGGGCGGCAGCACGGTGACGGCATCGGGCGCATCCGGGGAAGTGGGCACGTACGATTTTGACGGCCATTCGCACATCTACATCTACACCGTGCTCAAGGGCCGCCGGGATCAGACGACGCACAAGGCCATCACCATTTCGGACGGCGATAATGATGCCAGTGACGATCCGGAGCTCTACCACATCGTGGGCGGCAACGCGTGGATCGGGAGCTCGAACAGCTCAGGCACAGGGGGCACGAAGCGCAACATGGCGTTCCGCGGCGCCAGCGAGATCACCATCGACCTCAGCGGGTACGAGAACTTCTACGCCAGCCAGTCGGACCGCGGCGGGGAGAGCTTCGAGAAAGCCATTGTGGGCGGCAACTTCAGCGGTGAGGCAGCCCCGGAGGGTGGCGCCAACACCGAGACGAGCTTCGTGTACAACCCCGGTGCGAGCGGCTCCGGCTACGCCTCGGCCATCACCATCTACGGCGTCTACTGGTGGGAGGCGGTGAAAGAGAACCGCAACGTGGAGTTCTGGGGCGGCATCAACGGCGCGAGCCGGCGCGACAACGCGGGCGGCAGCATCACCAACTATGACGCCGGCGGAAGCGAGGGCATCCTCATTGACCTGCACGGCGGGGCGTACCGCAACATGGTGGCGGGCGGATTCTGGTTCGGCGGCACGCGAAGCGAGGATATCGGCGGCGACACGGATACGACCGCGGCGGGCACCTACAGCGGCGCTCTCACCTTGGATGCCAACGGGAGTGTCACCGTGAACTTGGACCAGGGCGAGTACTGGCGCGTGGTGGGCGGCAACTACAGCAACGGCGGCGCTTACAGCACACCCGTTGCCGCAGGGGATGGCAACAACTCGGCGACGGGCGGCGGCATCCTGGACGGCAACACGGTGGTGACGGTGACGGGCGCGGCGACGTTCGACCTGGGCTACGACTTGACCACGCGCAAGCAGGGGCCGAATGTGACGCAGAGCAACGTGGCGGCGCTGGTGGGCGGCAGTTTCCTGGAGGGCACCACCGGCAGCCACACCCAGACGGGCGCAGCCACGCTGAATGTCGAAGGCGGCGTCTTCAAGAACGCCCGCATTGTGGCGGGCGATTATGTGCTCTACGGCACGGGCGCGGCGGGTGAGAAGAAGGAGTACGACGTGAGCATCCGGGGCGGCACTGAACTGACGCTGGGCAGCGACCTCGGGAGCGTGACCGTCAACGGCCTGGTGGTGGGCGGCAGCTATGTGTACGACAAGACGCAGGGCGGCAGCTCCTCCATCGGCGTTCATTCGGACGAGGAGGGAGGGGAGACTGAGCCGGTGACGCACGTGGTCGTGAACGGCGGGGTGACGCTGAACGCTGAGACAGACCGCAAGGGCAACGCCCTGCACGACGGCATTGCGCTGGTGGGCGGCAGCGTACTCATCGACGAGAGTACGGGCAGTTTGACGATTGGAGGCGAGAGCGCGACCGAGCCGAGCCACACGTTGAACATCCACGGCGGCACGGAGATTGAGGTGAAGGGCGGCGAGATCAACGGCCTGGTGGTGGGCGGCAGCTACAGCGCGCTCTCGCCGAACGCAACGCCCAATGAACTCAACATCGAGGGCAACAGCTCCATCGCCATCACCGGCGGCACGGTGAACGGCAATATCATCGGCGGACACTTCTCCGCCAACACGGAAAACCCGGATATCCTCAGGCTGGGCAATGTGAACGTCACCCTGGACGGCGGTGCGGTGAACGGCTACATCTTCGGCGGCAGCATGCGCCGCTGCGTCAAGGGCCTGGGCAGTGGCGACTCCCCCACGCAGGAAGAGATCACCGTGAGCCTGAAGTCCGGCACGCTGTCGGGCGGCGTGTACGCCGCGGGCAACCACTACCAGACCGGCAATGAGGCGGAGCTGAATGTGCGCACGAAGAGCACCCGCGTGGAGGTGTACGGCGGCTTTGACTTGCAGCAAATGCAGTACGGATCGGCGCTTGTGGACGTGGGAATATCCGGCGGCTACCAGCGCAACATCGCCGAGTTCAGCCAGGGCAGCGGCAACGCCAACGACTACTCCACCGTGGGCTACACCCCGGGAACGGGTGACGAGCCGGGCACGTGGTCGGAGCAGGCGGCGACGCTGGCCTTCATGGCCGGGGAGAGCGGCGGCGATTTCTCATCGCTCACGCAGCTGGGCGCGCACCTGCACCTGCAGGATTTTGACGCCGTGGATGTGGCGGCGGGGATGGACGTGGATATGCACGGTTCCGTTCTGCTGGTGATGCACAAGCTGAGCAGCGCCGAGGATGTGGGCGGGCACGACACCTTCACCAAGACCGGCGCGGGGAATCTGACGCTGGCTGCGCTTAAGAGCTGGCACGCCCAGGAAGGGGCCAGCGGCCTGCGCGCCGACTACACCGGCAAGATCATCCTGCACCAGGGCAACCTCACCCTCGCCGGCAATCCGGATTTGACCGCCGGCGGCCTGGATTACACGCAGCAGAGCCTGGAGGGCGGTCTGAAAATCTGCATGGATGGCCGCAGCTTCGGCAACAAGGACGACGCCTACCTAAAAGGCGGCGAGAACATGAAGTTCACCCGCGGCGCTCTCTCCTTGGGTGTCAAGATTGGTTTGGAGCTGTACTTCGAGAACGACGACAAGCTTCAGCAGGGCGTGTACTACCTGGTGGACGGGCTGGATATGGACCAGTTTGTCCTTGGCGGGGACACGGCCATCGGAGACTACTTCGATCTGAACGATATACCCCTTGCCGACGCGGAAGGCGTGACGCTGAAATCGCAGCTCGTTGTGCAGGATGGCGACAAACTGGCGCTGCGCGTGTACGTGGAGGCGCCGAATGTGTGGTACTGGGAAGGGGGGGCGGGAAGCGCCTGGACGCAGAATGGACAGGATTCCGACGAGTTGACGGAGAACTGGACGAAGCGGGAGGTGACCGATGAGGAGAAGTCGACGTTCGGTCAGCAGACCTACTACTTCACCGCCGGCGCCGAGAATCAGGATGTGTCCGTGGACGGCGGCGTTGAGGCCGGGAGCATTGAGGTGCAGAGCGGCGACTTCAACTTCACCCAGGGGAATGAAGAGGGCAGCACGGAGCTGAAGGGGCTGAATCTGGAAGGTGACATGGTGGTTGGCTCGGACAACCCCATGGGCGAAGCGCATGCGCGCCTGGGGCTGGTGAATGGGAAGATTCCCGGTGTGCAGCTCAAGAACGAGGGCACGCTGGAGCTCGGCGTGCAGGGCGCCATTCAGGACAACACGGAGTTGAAGTTCCAGGGCGGCACGCTGATGTACGGCGAGAACGGCCAAGGGAAGCTGGCGCTGAATGATGATTTGTCCGGGCAGGTGAGCAAGAAGGAGAATGATAACACGGCTGGCGTGAAGATTCAGGTGGGCGGGAGCCCGAGCGAGACCGCGCCCGCCACGGACGACCTGAACGTGAAATGGAGCAACACAGGCAACACCGACAATTCGGGCGTGAAATTGATCCTGGAGAAGGGCCTCACCACGAGCGGGCGCGGCCATTTCCAACTGGACCTGCACCTCACCAATGGTACGACGTCCCTGAACGGGGAGATGACGGCGCTGGAGGGCAAGCAGACCCTCAGCGTGAGCGGCGGCACAGCCGCACTGACGCAGACCACGACGGCGGAGGCAGGCGCGACGGTCGAGCTGGTCGCGGCGAGCGGCGCAGGCATCACGGCCGAGGGGAGGAAGGCAACGTTTGACGGCACGGGCGTCATCCAGGTCGGCGATGCCGAGACAGGTGCAAAGGGCGCCTACAAGCTCGGCGCGGACAATAAGGACTTCGGCGGCGCCCTACGGCTCGTGGGCGATTCGAGCAGCAGCGAGGTGACCTACACTGCGGTGAACGCCTTGGGCGGCGAGGGCACGGCGCTGGAGCTCTCCGGCCGCGCCATTGTGAGCGGGGAGACGGCGGATCAAGCCTCCGCCATCACCGCCAAGAGCATCACCATCACGGAGGGTACGACCACCTACGTCGGCGGTTATGACGCCCTGACTGACCCGGCGTCGGCAGACGCCAAGACGGCCTACACGCTGAAAGCGGAGGAGATTCACGGCACGGGAACGCTGGCGAACGCCGCGGGCAGATTCGAGGGCGCCCTGACCGGCGATATCACGGACTTCTCCGGCACGATTGTCGCCGGGGCGGTGCCACCGGTCGGCAAGGTCCGCGCGGTCGCTTTGGATGAGCCGGAGGGGGCGAGGTCCACCTGGCGGCTGGAAGGCGACCTGTACAACGGGAACACGGTGGCGGCGAATCTGGACGGCACGGGCGTCATCACGCTCGGCTACACGGTGAAGAACTGGTCGCACGCGGCGGGAGAATCCCCCGTGCTGAGGCTGACGGGCGTGGTGAGCGGCGCGGTGGATGTGGTGCACGACATGGAGGGCACGGTGCTGGCGTTGGCCGGCGGTGTGGTGGGCAGCGGCGAGAATGCCACGCCGAAGAACAGCTCCACGGGGTCTCTGATCTTCAACGGCAACGAAATCTGGCTGGGCGACGGCGAGGGCACGGCCGGCAGTTGGTCCGGCGGGGCCAAAGCGGGGACGGATGAGGAAGGGAATCCCCTGGAGGGCAGCCTCTTTGTGCTGCGGCGCGGCGTGCTTGCCCACCCATTCGATGCTGAGGGCGTGGAGCTGCGCGTGAACACTGATGCGGTTGCCGCGGCCGACGATATCGCTTGGGTGAATGCGGGCGGGACGGACGGCGCCAAGTTCAGCGAAATCACGGTGAACGCCAACGGCCGCTTGCGCGGCGTGAGCGGAGGCGTGACCGTGGGCAGCGGGGAAGGAGAAACCCGGCTGAGCCTCACCCTCACTGCGGAAAACATAGGCACGGCTCCCGGCGCGGCGCAGAATTACCTGCTGGGCGTGGGGGGCAACCTGACCGTGCAGAACGTGAGGGACGAGCAGGGGCGGTTCGCTTTCGATCTGGAGCTTTCCTCGGAGGGTCTCCTCGACATCCTGAAGCGCCACCGCGCCGACAATGTGCTGAGCTACCTGCACCTGGTGACAGGCGGCACGATCAGCTTTGATGACGAGGGTGAGGAGCTGGACAAACTGCTGCGCAGCGGCAATTACACCGAGCTGCTCAGCCAACTCGGCTTCACCATGGGTGTGCAGGGCGGCGATTTGACGCTCGCGGGCTCCTCGAAGGACGTCTACATCGTCCTCGACCCGGCCACGGACACCCTGGGGCAGGGGGATGCCGCCACTCTCACGGACCCGGAGGACATCAACAAGAAGCGAGCGGTGCTGGTGGACAGCGGCGCGACGCTCACGCTGGATGATGAGGATGACGGAGCCGGGGATGCCAAGGAGTTCACGCTCAACAACCTGGTAGGCCTGGAGGGCTCTTCGCTCAATGCCGGGGATCCCCACGGCAACGACAAGCTGAAGGTCACCCTGAACAACAGCGACGTGCTTCCCGCCGAGGAGGAGAAGCAAAACGACGAGTGGCTGGACGACAAGACGGGCGACCCGGACATCTACAACAAGCTGGAGGGTCTCGACACCTCGTTTGAGGGCACGATCCGCGGCTTCGGCGAGGGGGTGAACTTCCTGAAGACGGGGAAGGGCCGACTCACCGTCGGCAGCCAGAAGGGAAGCGGCGGTCTGGCGGTTCGTGACGGGACGCTGACCCTGAGCGAGGGCGCCGTGACAGTGCGCGGCAGCAGGCAGAGCGAACTGGGCACACTGGCCTTCGATTACGAGGAGGAGAACCCGGACGAGGAGCGCGGTCTCACTGTGGAGGGCGCGAGGCTGACCGTGAAGAACATCGAAACAGGCGATGCGGACCCATCCTCCAACAAGGTGGAGCTCGAAAAGGGCGGCGAGCTGGTTTATGCCGGCGAAGAAGGGGAGGTGGAGAGTATGCACTTCTCCAGCGCGGACGGCGCCGGTACGCTGGGCGTGTCCGGCTCCCTGACTCTCAAAGGCAATGACGACTGGAAATCCGATATCAACGGCGCCAATGTGCGCGTGGGGGCGACCGGCACGCTCTCCCTGGCGAGGGACGCCGAAATGGACGCCGGCGAGGTGACCCTGGAGGCGGAAGGCAACAGCGACGGCGTGCTCGACCTGAGCGGGTCCGAAGTTGAGCAGAAAGTCGGCAGCCTGACGGGCGGCGGCACGCTGCAAGGCGCGCTGCAAGGCGAGCAGGACTCGAAGCTCACCGTGACCGTGACCGGCAGCGCCAAGCCGAAGGATGGAGCCGCGAGCTTCTCCGGCACGCTGGCGGGCAGCGGCACGCTGACTGTTGCCGAAGAGGGCGAGCTGACGCTGGACGGCATCACGACCGACAACGGGCCGGGCTCGGATCAGCATTGGAATGTGACCAACCAAGGCAAGTTGACGCTCGACACCTCGGCGTCCGAAAGCAAGGCGAGTTTCGGCGATGTGCTGCTCGTCGCCGGTTCGGAGACGACGCTGCGCGTCAACACGGATGACGACAGGGGCAAGTCTGCGCCGAATTTCCAGACCTTCAACGCTGAAGCGGACGCGAACCTCACCCTCGAATCCACGGGGCAGGCGCCCCTCACCTCCGTGCAGGAGTTGGTGATCGGCCGTGTGGAGGACAAGGAGGACTCCGGCGTGAAGGATGCGAATGTGCAGCTCAAGGGGCTGGCGTTCCTGCGCAGCGAGGTCGACAAGGACAACACGCGCATCGATGAGAACGGCGATATCATCATCGGCACCAGGACGGTGGACTACAACCGCTTTGCCAAGGCTGTGCCGAACATGGGCAAGAACCCGAACGCCGGCGCAACGATGTTCTGGGACGCCTCTGCACCCACGCCGGGAGACATCCTCTACAAGGCCCTCACGAACCCGGATTCCGACTTCTACCGCATGCTCAGCGGTCTGACCATGATGCTCGAGAACGGCGAAACCGTGGGCCTTGCTCAGGCTCTGGCGGCGGGAGCCGGCTCCTCGATCGCCACGCTGGGCCCGGCGCTCTCCGAGGACATGCACCGCCAGCTCAACTCGATCCGCAACCGCACCACGACCGTGGGCAGCGAGGAGGTGTACGACGCCTACAACGACCTGCCGATCTGGCAGACGTGGGTGCATGCCGAGACGGGCTACCACAAACTCGACGCCGACGGCTTTGCACCGGGCTTCACCCTCAACAACTGGGGCGGCACCCTCGGCGAGACGGTCGACATCAGCCCCGCAACCACCTTGGGCCTGGCCCTCTCCGCCATGTACGGCGACCTGAAAGCGGATGCGGCTGATACGGCCTCGGGCGACATGGATACCGTGTACCTGAGCGGCTTTGCGCGAACCATGCACGGCGCGTGGACTCACACCTTCGTGATCAGCGGCGGCCTGGCTGATATCAACATGAACCGCACCGTCAACTACGGCGCCGGCAGCTACAGGACGAACAGCTCCACCAATGGCTACGCCCTGGGCGCCCTCTACGAACTCGGCTACACCAGGCTGATGAACAAGAGCGGCTCCGTCGCCCTGCAGCCCGTCGTCAACATCGAGGCGCGCCATGCGCATGTGGACGGCTTCTCCGAGTCCGGCAGCGATTGCGGCCTCAAGACCGATGACATCGACCAAACCGTGGTCACCCTCGGCTTGGGCGCCCGCGCACAGGCAGCCGTTGGCCAGAACGCGTTTAACCGCGCTTCCATATTCGAGGCGCGCGCGCTCGTCAAGTTCGACTTCGGCGACCGCTCCGGCGCCGCCATGAACAAGATCATCGGCGCTGCGACCGCCGCTGAGGTGGAAAGCGCCGAGGTGGGCGCCGTCGGCATCGAACTCGGCGCCGGCATCACCGTCCCGCTCGGTTCGCAGGGCGGCAGCGTCTTCCTGGACGCCTCCCTCGAGTGCCGCCACGGCTGGACCACCGCCAACGCCACCCTGGGCTACAAAGTCACCTTCTGACGCACCTCTCTCCCGCACCAGCCATCGCTCCTTGCGAAACAGGCCTCTCTCGAGAAATAGCCTGTACAAGGGGCGAGGTTCGTGGTATAGTCAAGCCCCCCGGTGATACTCTGATGAAGTTGCCGCCATACAGATACGAGTGCCAGGATGCCCTGACTTTTCTGAAAAAAGAGGAGTCGGAGTCGGTTGATTTAGTCGTAACTTCTCCTCCCTATAACTTGGGGAAGGAGTACGAGACGAGGACAAGTATTGAAAAATACATAGAATGGCTGAGGCCCATCTGCGAAGAACTGGTGAGGGTTGTCTCCGGCAAGGGTTCCATTTGCTGGCAAGTTGGGAATTACGTTGAGAGGAGAAGCGGGAGCAAGGGAGAGGTGTTTCCCTTGGATATCTTTTTCTATTCTGTTTTCAAGGACCTTGGGTTGAAGTTGCGCAACCGGATTATCTGGAGATTTGGCCATGGCTTGCAGTGTAAAAATCGTTTTTCCGGGAGGTATGAAACGATACTGTGGTTCACGAAGAGCGATGACTACACATTCAATCTCGACCCTGTGAGAATACCCTCCAAATACCCCGGCAAAAAGTACTACAAGGGAGAAAAAAAAGGGCAATATTCGTGTAACCCCCTCGGGAAAAATCCGGAGGATGTGTGGGTATGGAAGAGGGTGGTGGCCGATTGGGAAAAAGAGATATGGGAGATACCGAATGTCAAATCCAATCATCCGGAAAAGACGATTCATCCATGTCAATTCCCGATCGAATTATGCGAGCGATGCGTTTTAGCTCTGTCCAACGAGGGGGATGTGGTTTATGACCCGTTTGCCGGTGTTGCTTCAACGCTGATAGCGGCGTTGAAAAACAACCGCATCGCTTGGGGAACGGAGGTGGAGAAAAAGTACATCGAGGCAGGATTGCAGCACATAGAAGAGCTTGAAAATGGTTGCCTGAAATACCGACCTGTTTATCAGGAAATATACGCTCCCCCCGCAGACTTGCCTCTCGTGCAGGGGGCTTTTGCCTTGAATTCGTAGTTGAAAGACGGGACTTATGAAAATCGCTCATGTTTACAATCATTTGAATGGGCTGGAATTCTTGCAGGTCAACAAACCTCAGATTCTGGACGAAATCAAGGCCACGATCGGGAGCATTGATGCCGGGCAATTTATCAAGGAGAGTAAGGACAAGACGAAAAAGGGAAAGCTTATTTACAACCAAAGAGGCATCAATAAGAAATTTGTGGAGTTGCTGACGCCGCTGGATTGGAAAGAAAAAAAGATCAAGTACTATGTGACGGCCGATGTGCGAACGGCGAGAGAAATCGCCGGAATCAAGGAAGAAAACGATCAGAAAGACCTGATTGTTCGTCGAGGGTTTGAACCGTTGCAAACTTCAAATCAGGTCGACTTTATGAAGGACAGAGTGGCGGTGGAGATTCAGTTCGGCAAGTATGCATTTGTAGCGTATGATCTACATGTTAAACATACGTTCTTCTTCCTGCGTGACGAAATAGACGTTGGAGTTGAGATCATACCTACTCATCGAATGATGAAGAAAATGGATACGGGAGTTGCATGGTTTGAAAACGAGGTGGCAAACGTCATTCGGGAAGGCAAGTCGAATCCCGCTGTTCCCCTGGTCATCCTGGGAATTGAGCCTGAACAGATTGAAATTTGACCGAGGATGCGGCGGCTTCCCTTCGCTTTTCGGATGTCGCGCCGAATGTCACACCATGGCGGCATCAAGCCCCATCCTCGCCGAGCCGGGGTCCCTTTTCCCCCGGCTTTTCGTACGTTTTTGCCAAGCAGTCAACAGAGAGACATAACGGTTGACATGATCAAATATAAGTTTGCAACATTGTGGTTGACTGATATAATCTCCGCATGGAAAGAGACACTGTGAAAGTGTGTGTGCCGCCCGAAGAAGGATGTGAACAGGCCTATGTTTCCGAAATAGGGCAGTATGGCATTTCCAACGCAACTTTGAGAAATTGGGAAAAATTGAACACAAAGAAAGATGGGCGTTTAACGGCACGTGCCAACAAACGAAAATCCAAGAAGCGTGTTCTACCTATCGAATACTTTAATAATAGGGAAAATGCTTCTTTTGTTCAGGAGGTGCTTGATTACATTGACAAAAACGCCATCGACGTGTTTTCCGCTTTGCTTTCATTGGGAATTAATCTCTTGAAGAGAAATAAAATTGACCATAAGGAACATGTTGCTTCTGTATTAAACGAATATTCGAATATTGAAATTGCAAAAGAGCTCACAACTGTAGCTGTACCGGATGATGAGTTTGATATATTGGGGTTGGTATATCAATCATATTTGCGAGAGGGCAAGAAGAATATTACAGGTTCCTATT
The DNA here is from genome assembly GCA_947589295.1 of uncultured Akkermansia sp. GTDB lineage: Bacteria > Verrucomicrobiota > Verrucomicrobiia > Verrucomicrobiales > Akkermansiaceae > Akkermansia. Next base: position 29,406 of record CANQBZ010000014.1, on the reverse strand, counting down.
ACACCCCTCAAAAAATAGCCTGGAATATGACGAAGGATTTTGGTTTTTCCAACAATGAATCCTTTTTTGATCCTTGTTGCGGCAGTGGAGCATTTTTATTGACAATCAACGCAAAAGAACCAAATCAAATTTTCGGTGTTGACAATGATGAGATTGCCGTATTTATTTCAAAAATCAATCTGCTGGTAAAATACAAGGACACGGAGTTTATCCCTCAAATTTACTGTTTGGATTTTTTGGTTGGGTGTTCCATTATGCAACAACATCCCATCCTGAAAAGAGAGTTTGACTATATCGCAACCAATCCGCCATGGGGGGCAATGCACCGTGAAAGCGAGCCATGTTCTATTGCTTCAAAGGAAACGTTTTCACGCTTTTTTGTAAAAGCTTTTCAGCAATTAAAGGACGGGGGCGCCATAAGGTTTCTTTTCCCTGACTCCATTTTGAATGTCAAAGCACACAAAGATATTCGCCGATTCATACTTGAAGAGGCAGGGCTTGTCAGCGTGACGTTGTATGATGATACTTTTTCCGGTGTGTCAACAAGATACGTAGATATTAAATGTCGTAAAGGTGTTGATAAGGATAAGTTCAAAGTTTATTCGAATAAGGAGGAAAAAGTTGTCAAGAGAAAGACTGTATATGAGACAGAAGACTTGGTATTTAATCTGTTGTCCGATGATGATTTGTCTGTAATCCGACTCGTTAAAAGCAGAGGGAAATTTTCTCTAAAAAATAGCATTTGGGCTCTGGGCGTAGTTACAGGAGACAATAAAGGCAAGTTGTTTCCAGAACATCATACCGGAATGGAAAAAATATACACGGGGAAAGAAATACAGCCCTACGTTTTACTCCCTGCTCAAAACTATATTTTGTACGATAGAGCTAATTTGCAGCAGGTCGCAAAAGAAGAAATATACCGTGCCCCGGAAAAATTAGTATACAAGTTTATATCCAATAAACTTACTTTTGCGTACGATAGCAACGCAAGTCTTTTCCTCAACAGTTCCAATATCCTTATACCGAAGATACCTTCAATGAGTATAAAGACAATTATGGCGTTTCTTAATTCCTCTTTATTTCAATTTGTGTATCTAAAGTTATTTGGGCAAATAAAAGTACTGAGGGGAAATTTGGAAGAGCTGCTATTTCCCGAAATATCTAAAATCGATAACAGTCAACTATCTGCGCTGGTTGATGATGTCCTCAAAGGACACACAGAAAAGCAAGAGAACATAGAAGAGTATATCTTCTCAATTTATGGCCTGACTGAAAAACAGATGTCATACATAAAAAAAACAGTATATGGAAAAGCTAATTAAGAAGTTAAAGAGCAAAATTGCTTCCATGGATAAAAGGAATGGAAACAAATATAATCTCAGTGATGATTTTTTAGACAGCTTGTATTCGGTCTATCCGTTCAATAAATTTGAGTACGTGATCAGTCACTTGATAGGAACGGGCACAATAACGCTGCAACAGTACCTCAATATCCGTAACGAGTATCTGGAACGCAACAAATATCTGTATATTTTTGAAATAGCTGCCCCACGCACTTTTGGCGAGAATTGGGCACAACACCATCTTAACGAAGTAGTACCTGAGTTAAAGCGTCCTTCTCTATCTTGCGACCCTGAATATGCCGGGCAATACGATTTTTGGTATGACGGCATAAGAATTGAAGTGAAAGCATCGAGAGCTGTCCAGCGCAAAAGTGGCGACTCACTGATTGTTAAAGCCCTGTCAAGCGATTCAAAATACGCATTTGACATGAATTTTCAACAGATGAAGCCTGCTTGCTGTGACGTATTTGTATGGATCGCCGTGTGGCGTGATGTTATCCGCTACTGGGTACTATCCAGCGATGAAGTCAAAAACAACCGATACTTTTCTCACGGACAACATCGTGGGAATGTAGGTGAAGGGCAACTCTGGCTAAGAAATACAAATATTGGCGAATTTGATGAATACGAAGTTGGTGTCCGTGATATCCTGGCAAAAGTAGTTGAGAAAGGCAAGCATTAAGGAATATCGGCTTCCCATCCATCCTCTTTTTCCCGGGAAGTCATTTTCTTTTCCCCAATCTTCTCGGCGGCTTCCCTTCGCTTTTCGGGTGTCACGCCGAATGTCACACCATGGCGGCATCAAGCCCCATCCTCGCCGAGCGGATGTCCCCAACCGTCCTGCTGTTCCCTGCATTCGCCAAACGGTCAACAAAGCGGCGTAGAACATACTTAAATAAGACTTGATGGTTCCACTGAATAGGGCTATAATGCGCACAAGTCGTAGCGGATTAAGTTACACAAAAAATTGTCAACAAACACATGACGATTTATGAGAGGAGATACAACAGGGGAAGACTATAGCTTTATCCTGCCAAAAGGGCAAGAGGGTGGAGAAAGTGATGTTTCGGGATACAGCCTCTACTCTAAGAAACAGAGAAATTTTGTTATTAAAAACGAACTTCCAGAATTTTATCCACCATTGCCGGAGAAGAAATATGACATCATCTACGCAGATCCTCCGTGGGATTATGGTGGAAAGATGCAGTATGATAAAAGCTGCATTAAAGGAGAGAACACCGGATGGAGGCGTGAGATATTTATTAGTGCAGCCAATTTTAAATATCCAACGATTAAAACGGAACAGCTAAAAAGAATCCCGATCAAGAATATTTGTTCCGAAAACTGCCTCTTGTTTTTGTGGGTAACCAATCCTCACCTTGCTCAAGGAATTGAGCTTGGTATTGCATGGGGATTTGAGTATAAAACTGTAGCTTTTATATGGGACAAGATGTCGCACAATCCAGGGCAGTACACACTATCAAATTGTGAAATGTGTTTACTGTTCAAAAAGGGAAAAATTCCATCCCCACGCGGTGCACGTAATATTCAACAGCTTATTCGCTCACCACGCAGAGAGCACAGTAGGAAACCGGATGAAATTCGCGAGAATATAGTCAAAATGTTCCCGCTACAAAGCAGGGTAGAGTTGTTCGCTCGCCAAAAATTTCAAGGCTGGGATTCGTGGGGACTTGAAACTGATAATTATGAAGTGAAACAATCTCAGATGCTTCTATTTCAATAAAGGTTCGATATGGGAGAGAAAGTGAGACACTAATGAATCTGCATTTTTCGTGTCCCTCCAGAAGAACAAGTTGCTCTCATTACCGTCAAACCAGCACCGTATTTCCCTTACATGACATGGATCGCGCGTTATGTCTCCCTGGAAAATTATCCAAAAAGGATAAGAGTCGGAGGCTATGTTCCCAGCACGTCTCAGTAATTTGAGAATACCGGGTGTAAAATACTTACACAGTCTCTCGTGGGCGTTGCCTCGTCCTGCCTTGCGCGGCTTACCTTCTACCCACCCATCTTGACGCTTGATCTCAAGATAGATTGTTTTTCCTGTATTTCTGTTCCTTATTGCTCCATCTGGGAGAATCCCATGGCGCAAAATAGAACATGATGGTGTATAGATTTCTGCAATTTCATCTTGGGATAATTGAACATCCACGTACACATTCCTGAACTCCCGCGGCTGCTTGATTATTTCATATTCTGTATCCTGAAACAGGAGTTCGAATATCGTGAACACCGAGTGTTCAGCCTCAGTAGCAAGACATCCACCATAATGCTGCCACTTTTTTCTCAGCCTGTTTTCGCTACTTCCCATTGTTGGCAAACAATTCTATTATGTTGACATTGAGAGCTTTTACTATTTCACACAATGTTAGCACGGAAACATTAACTTCACCCCGCTCAATCTTGCTTAGAAAACTCCGATCCACATGACTCATTTCTGCCAACCTCTCTTGAGTCCACCCCCTGTGACGCCGCTCTTTCCGAACGGCATTTCCAATGACTGACAATATACCAGAATACTCCATTTGTTTGTAAATTATACATGATAGAGCGTATGATGTCAGTTGACTATAATCCGAAAAAAATGGAATTTTATTCTTCAGATGAACCTCTCCTTCACAAGCTCCAATCCTTGTGTCTGTCGCCAAGATGAAGTCATTTCTCAAAAATCAACGCTGTGGTAGGACAGACCCTTGCCTTTATATGCTTAAGTAGAAGATGCCAATTTCGGATGCGACATTGAGCGAGTTTGCTTCAGAACAACTTCTTCTCGGCGGCTTCCCTTCGCTTTTCGGGTGTCGCGCCGAATTTGGCTTGACATCAACGGGCGCGCGGGTAAACTAGGCGCTCCTCGAAAGATACCATGAGTGCGTATAGAACCCATACATGCAATGAACTCCGCCCGGCCCACATCAATCAGCGCGTCGCTTTGGCAGGCTGGGTGGACACCGTACGCGACCACGGCGGCGTCATCTTCATCGATCTGCGGGATCGCGAGGGCAAGACGCAGGTGGTATTTCACCCGGAGGACAACCCCGAATTGGCCAAGATGGCTGAGGGTTTGCGCGTGGAGAGCGTCATCCAGGTGGGGGGCAAGGTGGTGGCACGCCTGAAGACGGATGAGGTTGACGCCACGAATGCGGATTTGGCGACGGGAGAGGTGGAGGTGGAGGCCGATGAGCTGACTGTCCTGAACCGCGCGGCGGTGCTGCCTTTCCAACTGGACCGTCATGTGGCCAATGAGGATATTCGCCTCAAGTACCGTTTCCTCGACCTGCGCCGCCCGGAGATGCAGCGCAACATGATCCTGCGCCACCGCATCACCAAGACGATGCGCGACTACCTCGATGAGCAGGGCTTTCTGGAGATTGAAACCCCCATCCTTTCCAAGAGCACCCCGGAGGGCGCGCGCGACTTTCTGGTGCCGAGTCGGCTCTCCCCCGGAGCTTTCTATGCGTTGCCGCAGGCGCCGCAGCAGTACAAGCAGCTGCTCATGGTGGCCGGGCTGGAGAAGTATTTTCAGGTAGCGCGCTGCTTCCGCGATGAGGACCTGCGCGCGGACCGCCAGCCGGAGTTCACGCAGATTGACATCGAGGCGTCCTTTATCACGCCGGAGGATATCTACGGCTGGGTGGAGGCGATGTTGCAGCGCGTGTTCCGCGAGGCTGTGGGGAAAGAAATCGCGACTCCGTTTGAACGCGTCACGTGGCATGATGCGATGGATCAGTACGGGTCCGACAAGCCGGATCGGCGCTTTGCGATGAAGCTGACGGATTGTTCGGATATTTTTGCGACGAGCGACTTCCGCGTCTTTTCCGGCGCGATTGCGGCGGGAGGCGTGGTGAAAGCCATCAACGCCAAGAACTTCTCCCCTTCCGTCGGCCAGGTGGATTCCCTCACTCAGACCGCTCTGGAAGCCGGGGCCAAGGGCCTCGCCTACATCAAGGTGCGCGACGTGAACGACCGCGAGGGATGGAAGAGCCCCATCACCAAACGCCTGACCGACGCCGAGATCGACGCCCTCAAGGAGCGACTCCACATCGAGGACGGCGACTGCATCTTCTTCGCTGCCGGAGCGTGGGAGCAAAGCTGCACCATCCTGGGCCGCGTGCGACTGGAGTGCGCCGAGTGCATGGAGCTGCTCAAGGACAATCACGACATCGACCTCTTCTGGGTGACGCGCTTTCCGCTCTTTGGCTGGGACGAGGAGACGCAGCGCTTCTGCGCCATTCACCACCCCTTCACGCGCCCCGTGCCGGAGGATGTGGAGAAAGTGCTGCGCGGCGAGATTTCCACGGACCTCTGCGCCGAGGCCTACGACGTCATCCTCAACGGCAACGAACTCGGCGGCGGCTCCATCCGCATCCACGAACGCGATTTGCAGGACGCCACGTTCCGCGCGCTCGGGTTGGATGAGGCGACGATTCAGGAGCAGTTCGGCCATCTCCTCTCCGCGTTCTCCTTCGGCGCCCCGCCGCATGGCGGACTCGCGCTGGGGCTGGATCGCGTTGTGATGCTGCTGGGCGAGTGCTCTTCCATTCGCGAAGTGATAGCCTTCCCGAAGAACAACCGGGGAGCGGACTTGATGAGCGAATCCCCCGCGCCGGCAGAGCCTGCTCAACTGCGCGACATTCACATCCAAGTGAAACTCCCGGAGAAACTCCGCCAAAAGCTGGAAGCGGAACAAGCCGCCGCCCAACACGTCGAGCCCGATTCCTCCCCAAAAAACTGACTTTCGCCACCCCGTGTCGAAAAAAAACAGGCGTGAAACGGATACGGAAGCATGATATCGTTGACTTGCGGCTCAGGATTGGGTACATTAAATGGGTGACAATGCTCATATACCGGATATGAAAAAGAAAAAACGAGTTCTTATCATCATGGCGGAAGGGGTTGAAGAGCTGGAGCTGACAGCCCCTACCGATGTTTTGCGGAGATTGAATCTGCCCGTGACGCTGTGCGGCGTGGGCGGGCTTGCCGTACGCGGCGCGCATGGCCTTTGCCTGAGCGCCGACATCCCGATCGAGGAGGTGGACCCCAAGGAGTACGATGCCTTGATCGTGCCCGGCGGCCCCGCGGCTCGGACGCTCGCCAGGGACCAGCGCGTGCTGGAGCTGGTGCGAGCTATGCACGCCGCGAAGCCGAGCAAGCTCCTTGCCGCCATCTGTGCCGCGCCCATGGTGCTGGCAGCCGCAGGTGTGCTTTCAAAAGAGCAGACGGTGACTTGCTACCCGGCAGCGGACGTGATGCAGGCGGTGAATGCTACGGCCAAGATGCTGATGAAGCCAGTGATCCGCGAGGGCAATTTAATCACGGGCATGGGCCCGGCCAGTGCGCTCGAGTTTGCTTTCGCCATCGCTGCGGCGCTCGCCGGGGACAGCGCTGAGGCGCAACTGCGCCGCGACATGTGCTCGATGAATTGAGACGCCGCTCTGCATGATGCGGGAGGTACAGAGGCACGACTGTGCCAATGGGCTGCCGTTGCTCATTTGGGAGCGCCATGACGCCCCGGTGGTGTCCGTGCGCATAGGGGTTCATACGGGCTCCATGTCGGAGGGCTCCTACGCGGGCAGCGGCATATCCCACCTCACCGAGCACATGGTGTTCAAGGGCACGCGGCAGCAAACCGCCGCGCAGCTCAACGAGCATGTCGCCTCGCTGGGGGGGATTTGGAACGCTTGGACAGGCGCCGCGCATACCGTCTTCCACATTGACGGGCCGTCCCGTCATTGGGCGAGCTTCATGCACCAGCTTGTGGAACTCACGCTGCACCCCTCTTTCCCGCGCGATGAGTGGGAGAGGGAGCGCAATGTGATCCGCCGCGAGATGGAGATGTGCGCCGACGACCCGGAGGATGTGCTGCAGAGGGCCCTTGCCGAGACGCTCTATTGCACACACCCCGCGCGCTTTCCCGTCATCGGCGTACGCGGAATCTTCGATGGGCTGAGCTATGAGGACATGCTGCGCTACCACGCGGAGCGCTATGTGCCGGGCAATATGTTCATGATCGTGGTGGGGAATGTGAAGACGGCGGATGTGGTCGAGGCGGCGCAGGTTGAAATGAGCCAGGTGGCGCCCCGCGCGTGGCCGCATCCGGCCCTGGCCCCCGAACCCCGCCAGTGGGCGAGCCGCGTTTGCCGCCGCGAGTTCGCGCAGAGCATGAGTTCGCTCTGCCTCGCGTGGCGCATCCCCAACCGTCATCACCCCGATATGGCCCCGCTGAGTATGTTGGCCAGCATTCTCGGCTGCGGGCGCAGCGCCTGGCTGCAGCGTTTTTTTCACGATGAACTCGGCATGGCGCACGACACCGCGGCTTATTTGATGCCCCACGAACCGGGGCAGGGGGCCTTTGTCCTGCGGATGGATGTGGAGCGCGCCCGGCGCGATACGCTGCGCGACGAGCTGGTGCGCTACGTGCGCCGACTGCCGGAATCGGACTATGCAGAAGCTTTGGCGCGCGTCAAGCAAAACTTCCACGTCCAGAGGCTCAAGGAAATGACGACCATTTCCTCCGCCGCCGATGTTCTGACCGCCACCTGGTGCAGTGCGCGCAACGCCTCCGCCTACGCCGAATGGGGGGATGCCCTTCAGGCGGTCACGCCCCAGGATGTCCGGCGCGTGGCGGGCGAGTTTCTGCTTTCCCCGTGCATCACCGAGGTAAGCGTGGACCCCATCGGCAGCAACGCGCTGAGCCGACCCGTTGGCGAAACTGCCCGCCGTCTTCCCGCGCGTGTGACTCCCTTGCCGAATGGCCTGCGTTGCGTCTCGCAGCGCGTAGCATCCTGCCCGCTGACGTTCATTTCCCTGGTGGTGGGCGGCGGGAGTCGCGCGGAGGACGCTTCCCAAGCCGGGGCATCCGCTCTTTTAGCGGAGCTTTTGCCCCTCGGGACTCACACGCTGAGCGCCGATCAGATAGCGGCCCGCGTGGACGCCGCCGGAGCCTCATTGGAGACGAGTTCCGGCAACAACAGCCTGGTCATTTCCCTGCGCTGTTTGCCGCAGGACGCCCCGGCCATGCTTGAGTTGCTGGCGGATGTGGCCATGCACCCGGCGCTGGCAAAAAAAGATGTAGCGATAGCCCGGGAGGATCAGTTGGCCGGTCTGCGCGAGGAGCTGCTTTCCCCGGTGTGTCTGGCCCGCCGAGAATTGCGCTCTCTCTGCTACGGAACCGGCGTGTACGGCTTCTCGCCCACGGGCACACTGCGCAGCGTGAGCGCGCTGACTCCTGCCAAACTGCGGCGGCTGCACCGGCGGCTGTTCTGCGGGAAGAATGCGGTGCTGGCGATGGTGGGTGCGGTGGAGCCGCGCAAGCTCATGCCGGTGGTACGCCGCGTTTTTGCGGAAATGCCACCGGGCGAAGCGCTGGAATCGCGCCCGAGCCCGCCGATGGGCACGCGCAGCAAGCGCTGCAGCCCCGCCGAGCCGACCAACCAGGCCGCCTACGCCATGGCTCTGCCCGCTTTGCCCCTGCGCCATCGCTGCCAGCCCATGCTGATGCTGCTGGATGAATGGTGCTCCGATATGGCCGGCCCGCTCTACAAAGAACTGCGCGAGAAACGGGGCCTGGTCTATCACGTCGGCTCCGAAATTCTGCAAGGCGTCGATGCGGGCGCGTTTTTCCTGCAGCTCGAGACGGCTCCATTCCAACTCGGCGCCGCGCGCGCTGCACTGCACGGCGTGCTCAAGAAAATGGCCCGACAGGCAATAAGCGCGCCGGAGCTTGAACGCGCCCGAGCTACCGCTCTGTCTTCTTCTATGCTTTATTTGCAGTCCCCGGCGCGGCGCGCTACCGGCATGGCGCTGGATGTGCTGCTGGGGTTAGGGGAGAGAGAAGCCGAGCGCATGTGCGAGGAGCTCTCGAAAGTGACGCTCGCACAGATGCGGCGTTTTGTCCGCTCCATCCTCTCCCCGCAGCAGCCACGCTGCGCGGTGAGCGTCGTCTCTCCCCCATCGGAGAGGCGGAAACCCCGGAACTGACGGGCCGACACCCTCGCGCGGCGTCCCCCGCCCGATTTGTCATGCTTCAGGGATTCTCGTCCGCAGCAGCCCGATTTGTCTGCGCGTCCTTTTTCGTTGCCGGGCGCTGGAATTTCAGACGATACTCCTCCAGCACCTCCTTGGCGGGACGGGCGGCAATCGCTGCGAGGATTTCATCCCTGAGCTGCTTTGCGGCCTCCTTGGCAGCCTCTCCACTTCCGTACATGGAATCCGGTATGTACCGAGTGAACATGGTGCCCTGGCGGCTGATGCAAACGCGCCAACCTTGGAAAGAAGTCCTTTCCCTCGTGTAGCGGGTTAAGTTTTTGTCGATAGGTGAACGGTGCGGCTTTTTTGTCATATGCTTTTTCTTTCTTATAGCGGTTAGTCTAGTAAGCAGATTCTTTATACTCAATCTCTTCTTCTTTGTCAACCCCTTTTTTATGAAGAAGAAAGTCGCATTTTTTACAGGTGCTTTATACTCAAATGCGAGAAAGTCATACGAACTATAAACTAACAATCGAGAAGGCAAAAATGAGGGCAAAAGAGCCCCATTTGATCGCACGAGGGGACATGGCCGTTGATCGCAGACCTTGACAGGGAGGGCGCGCCTATGCTATAAGAAGAGTATGAATGCGAAAGCCTACATTCTGCTGGCGGTGATGGTAAGCTGTGCGACGGCTTGGGCGGGCGAGGCGACGGCGCGGACCCAAGTGCGCAAGGTTGCGCTCTTCAAGAACGGATACAACTGGGTGGAGATGAGCGCGACGTTGCCGGACGCCCGGCGCGTGCGGCTGCTCGACATGCCGCAGGCGCTGTTGGGGACCGTGTGGTGGGATGCCGCCAGCGGGGTGCGGGAGCTGGAGGGCGAAAGCGAGCAAGTCGAAGCAAGCGTGACGGACTATGATTATGCGGATTTACTGGCGGCAAACGCGGGCAGGCAGGTGAAAATAGCGCTCCGCAACGACCGCCTGCTGGAGGGAAAAATTCTGCCGCAACTGGCTAGGAAAACCGCAGAGGATTCCTTCCTGAAACCGCTGACGGCATCGGACCCCCAAGCCCCCAAGATCATCCTCGTGCAGACGGCGAGCGGCGTGCAGAGCATCTCGGCGGAGAGTGTGGCAGGTGTGGATTTCGCCGAAGAGCCGCAGCTGCCGGTGAAGAAGGCGGAGAGCAACGTGGTGACCGCGCTGCTGGACCGTCCGAATCCGGGGGCGGCATTCCGTTTCGGGTACGTGTCGGGCGGCATGAGTTGGCTGCCGGAGTACAGCCTGGAGCTGGGCGAAAACTGGACGGCGAAGCTGACATGCCGAGCCAACATCATCAACGAAATGACCGAGTTGGAAGATGTGGAATTACAGCTGGTGAGCGGCTTTCCATCGCTGGGCGACGCGTTGGTCGGTTCACCCCTCAATCGCGCGGTGAAGCTGGCGGATTTTCTGGAGAAACTCGGCGCGCTCACCCGGGAGAGCAACTCGTACCTCACGAGAAATAGCGCCGTGGCGGCTCCGGCGCCCATGGCCCTGTACCGCAAAGTCGGAGCCGATGAAAGCGGAGCGGATGAACCGGACAGCCAGCAGGTGGAGGACCTCTTTTACTACAGCTTGCCGCACTTTAGCTGCAAGCGAGGCGAGAGTGTGCTGCGCGAGATATTCTCCCACGATGTCCCGTACGAGCATGTCTATACCTGCCGTGTGCCGAATCAATCCGAGTTGGAGAGACGCTCCCGAAGGGGCGAACCGGTGGCGGACGTGTGGCACTGCGTGCGGCTCACCAACGCGGGGCGTCAGGCGTGGAGTACGGGGATTGCGACTTGCACGGCCGGAGGCCGGATAGCGGGACGATCCACCTTGTATTTCGCGGCTCCCGGGGCGGAGACCCTTCTGCGCCTCAACAAGAGCATGCAGGCCTCGGTGCAGTGCCGTGAGGTGATGGTGAATCGCGAGGAGCGGGACATTGTGGGCACAACGAGGAAGAAGGAGGTGGGCGTTTATCAGGGCGTTGTCACTCTGAAAAACGACTCCGACCGCGCGATGGAACTGCGACTCACCAAGGAAGTCAACGGCCTTGTGACGCAGGCGGACAAAGAGGGAGGAATCGACGTGAGCCCCAGCTACGCGGGGAATCCTCGCTCCGTCATCACCTGGAAGTTCATCGCTCAGCCCGGCGAAGAGTCCCAACTGAATTACGCCTACGAATACGAAAACAACTGAGGCGCGTCTCGGAGGGAAATCGGAGTTCGCGGCGTTGAAATGCCGAAGCGCCGATCCGAGGCGCTATGAGTGTGAGCACGCCCGAGAGCTTGTCAGTCCTGCGGATGCGGGCAGGGGAAGAGTTGCATGATTTCACGCGCGGCCACGGCGGCGGCCCCGCCCCGCTGCGCCAGGCAAGAAACGGCATTGTGCATGGCACGGAGCGTTTTCTCGCGCTCCTCGGGCCGCATGAGCCGTTCAAGCTCGGCGATGCAGTTGGCGACGTTGAAATCGCTTTGAATCAGCTCCTGCGTGACGGCGGAATCCGCCAGGATGTTGACCATGCCGATGAAGCGGATCGTGAGCAGCAGGCGTCCCAACAGGTAGGTGCCCCACGCCACTTTGTACACCAGCGCAAAGGGAAGATTGTGCAGGGCGGCCTCCAGCGTGGCAGTGCCGGAGGTGACGAGGGCGGCTTGCGCGCGATCCATGAGCGAGTGATAGTTGCCGGTGCGGATGTTGATATCGGCCTCCGGCACACCGGATCGGGCTGCCATGCTCTGCATTTTTTGCAGCAGTTTCGGGGAAGAGGCGGACGTCTCGATTTTCCACTCCGGATGCAGGGTGCGGAGACGCGCCACCACTTGGAGAAAGATGGGGAAATGGCGTTCCACCTCGCGCATGCGAGAACCGGGAAAGAGTCCGATAAGCTTTTCCTCGCGGACATTGTCCCGGCGCGTGGCCGATATCTCATCGGCAAGAGGGTGGCCCACAAATCGCGTGCGCAGTCCCGCTTTCTCAAAGAGAGGGCGCTCGAAGGGAAACGTGCAAAGCATGAGGTCCAGCGTGGCGGCGAGTTTCGGGATGCGGCTCTTGTGCCAGGCCCACACCATCGGCGCGATAAACCAGACAATCTTGAGATTCGGGCAGCGCTTGCGCACGCGCTGAGCGAGCCTCTGGTTGAAGCCGGGGTAGTCGATGAGCAGCAAGGCATCCGGCTGGTCCTTCGCGATCCGTTCCTCCATCTCCTTGAGGCGACGCAGAAAGAAGCGAGCGTGGCGCAGCACTTCCACCACACCGATCACGGCGGCTTGCTCCGCCCAATCCTCGATGGCATCCGGCTCCAGAGCGTGCATGCGGCTGCCGCCCAGCCCGGCAAAAGAAAGATGCGGGTTCAAGTTTTGCAGCTCCTGCATGAGCAGGGCCGCTTGTTTGTCTCCGCTTTTCTCGCCGGCGACCACGTAGAACTTCATGCGCGCATTCTAGCATGCCCCATGTGAAGGCGCAAGAAAAGTCTTTCCAAACCGGCGTGCGACAGGCATAATACGCCCATGCACGAATGGCTGGTCATCTGGATGCAGTGGGTGGCAGACCTCGGGTACACGGGGGTGGCGCTGCTCATGGCGATGGAGAGTTCTATTCTGCCGGTGCCCAGTGAAGTGGTGGTGCCGCCGGCGGCGATTCTGGCGGCGCACCCGGGCGGGATGATGGGCTTTTGGGGGGTAGTGGCGGCGGGAACGATAGGATCGTACATCGGCTCGTGCGTGATGTATGCGGCGGCTTTGTGGGTGGGGCGCCCTTTTATCCTGCGCTTTGGCAAGTGGTTTTTCATGCCGGAGCATAAGGTGGCGAAAGCGGAGTTGTTCATGCAGCGCTATTCGGCGCCGGGCATTTTTTTCTCGCGGTTCCTGCCGGTGGTGCGCCATCTCATTTCCATCCCGGCCGGGCTGGCGCGGGTCAACTTCCTCACCTTCTCCCTTGCCACCCTCGCCGGCTCCGCCATGTGGTGCGCGGTACTCGCGTGGTTCGGCGATAAAATCGGCCGCGAGCACCCGGACATCCTGAAATCCCCCGAAAACCTGATTCACGCCGTCAAAGATGAGACGGGGCTCATCGTGGGCGGCGTGCTTCTGCTGGCCGCTCTCTACGCCCTGATGCGCTGGATGACGCGCGAGAAGAAGGGCGAAACTCAGAACCGCGACACGGCGGATTGAATGGCGGCGGGGTAGAGGATGTGCTCCTGCACCTGGATGCGCGCATGAAGCGACTCCGGCGTGTCCCCGGGCAACACGGGCACGTAGGCCTGCATGATGATTTCTCCCGTGTCCATGCCGGCGTCCACGTAATGCACCGTGCAGCCGGTTTGCGAGACGCCTGCCTCCAGCGCCTGTTTCCACGCCTCCACGCCCGGGAATTTGGGCAGCAGGGCAGGGTGGATGTTCAGGATGCGGCGCGGAAAGGCATCCAGCAGGGGCTGCTTCACCAGGCGCATGAAGCCCGCCAGGCAGACCAAATCCACCTGCATGTCCCGGAGTTGGCGAGCGAGGGCCGCCTGCTCTTCCGCCGGGAACTTGTTTTTGAAGCCGCGGCAGTTCAGGATGCCGGTTGGGACGCGATGCTGAGCCGCGCGTTTCAGGATGAAGGCGTCCGGGTTGTCAGAAAGCACGATAACGATTTCAGCATCCAGCCGCCCTCCGTCGATCGCATCAAAAATTGATTGGCAATTCGATCCGGAACCTGAACCGAGCACAGCAATACGCGTCTTCATACGCTGCAAACTCTACCGCAAACCTTGCCGTATGTCAACCCATGCATGCACTCCACCGGGACATACGCATTGGAGAACCGCTGGCGATGCTCAGGATGAGCCGCTATTGTTTTTTTGCAGCGGCTTGAATCTTGTCGGCGAAGGGATAGGTGCGCAGACCGATGACGCGTCCTTGCTCATCTACCTCGAAGCCGTAGTGGCGGTCGCCGATGCGGATGTCAGTGATATAGCCCTTGTCGTTACGAGTGAGCCAAGCATATTCCACGTTGAAGTCCACAATCGCGGGTTTGCCGGAGGCCCAGGGGTGGAACATGGGAAGCTTGTTCTGGCCGGCAGAGAGGACGTCCAGAAAGAAGACAACCTCGTTGATATTGGATTTGTAGCCCTGCAAGTAGCGCAGAATGGCGCCGATGAGTCGAGCCTCGGAGCGGGCCCAGTGGTGATTTGCCTGAGTAGAAAAGGTTTCTTGCTGAGAGCCGAGGAACCAATCTATATCACCGCGCATGAACACCTTGTTGCGGTAGGGGCATTTCTGCCAATACTCTTTCCATGCGTCATTCCAGGTATCATTCTTACCATCCCACAGACCGCGCTCCTTAAAGCGCGCCTTGGTGAGGTTGAGGTCCCACCAGCCCGTTTCGTTGGCCACGATGTCGGAGTTGGCGCCGGCATTGGTAGCAGCGTAGAAATTCTGGTCGCCCCAGCGGCGTTCTAAGTCATTAGCGGTGCGTTTCCTCACATAGGCATCCAGCGAGTGGCACACCTCGTGGGAAAGCACAAAGGTGAAGTAGTCGCCACTCGCAGCGCCCTTAGCTCCGAAGCATTCCTCCGTCAATTGAACCATGTCGCGGTGCATTTCTGCGACGTTGCTGCCTACATCCGAGGAAAAGGTGTTTTTATTGGACTCAAAGACGTAGCACATGGCATCTCGGCCGTCCCCGTAGTTCTGTCCGATGGAGATGTGGTCATCCGGAAAGAGGATAGGGGCGTGGTAGCGCAGCAAATCGCATACTGAGCGCAGTTGCCCCTCGGTGCAGCGGTTGTTGTCTGCCAAGGGCATGCCTCTGTCCAAATAAGCTTCGCGGCCCAGCCCGGTCATGCCCAGGGCATCGGCAACAGCCTTGCGGTGATTGGCGGAATCCGGCAGCAAGCGGCGAAGCACAACCCAGTTCATGGCGAAGATGCCGGGGACATGGTGCATATTGCCATAGCCGGTGACTTCCCCCTTTTCCTTCTTCACCCAAGCGTCTTCAAGCACGCGGCGCTGTAAGAAAGGCCACTTCTTCACGTGAGCGGCGAGCATATCCCAGGCGGCTTGACGCTTGGCGGGAGTGTTTTGCGCCACGGCCCAGCGAATCCAGTTGCTCATCAGCTGGCGATAGCGCTTGAGGCCTTTCTGTCCGTCAGCTTCGAGCTCCTTGCCGAGGTCTTTCTCATGGCCCTTGTAGAGTTCCTTCTCAATGAGAGCCAAGTTGCCTGCAAATGTGTCGAGATTCACACCCAAAGCGCTTGCCAGATCACTGTTGGCGCTGCCGCCAAGAATCATGTCCGGCGTTCCGTCGTTGTCAAAATCTGCTATGGCCAGGTGGGCGCCGTTGAGGTTGCGCAAAAACTTCTCGTTCGGTGGGTCCTCCAGAGTGAGGTCCATGAAAGCGCCGTCGGAAATAGTGGCTTTAGCGGGTTCATTGATCCACACGTGAAGCGTGCCCCAGTTAATGCCGTACAGGAGGTCGGTGCGGCCGTCGTTGTTGATATCGCCCACGCCGGGTGAAATATTGTAAACCCCCAGATGCACCAGCTGTTTCTCCGGGGCGAAGCTGATGCTCACTATTTTCTTGGCGCCGCCGGAAGTTTTGCTGTACTTTGCTTTGCCCTTGAAACAATAGAGGCCATCGTTGAACCCGGCTACAATATCCGGGGTTCCGTCGTGGTCGTAGTCTATCAGCACAAAGTGGCGAACCGGCAGCTTCATGGCTGCGCCGGTGGTATCGGTGACGGCATCTCCAACCTCCAAGGCTGGCTTGTCTTTACCCACTACTGCGGCCATAGACAAGGAACCATCAGGTTTGCGAATAATGAGTTTGTTGCCCTCTAGCACTGCGGCTCCGTCTGTCTCAAAGTCGGCCTGCGTGGTGGTACGCAGCATCTGCGGTTTGGAGAAGAGAATTTTGCCGGGCTTGGATTCGTTCACACTGTACCAAAGGCGGGAATCTGCCTGAATAAGCAAATCAGGCCTTTTTCCACGAATCCTGATGACCATGGGGTTGCGGTGCTTCATCTGCTTGCTGTTGGCGGCGGGAATCTCCGGCAGGGCGCCGAAGTAGCGAAACTCGCGCACGGGTGGAGCAACCACGTGGCGGCTGTCCTGCAGGTACATGGTAGCTTTGGTGTAGCCACCGCGATCATCCGTTACAATGACCTCAAAAGATGTTTTGCCTTTTTTCTTGAAGGATTTGCCGGGAGTGAAAGTGAAGGTGCCGTCGCCGTTGCTTTCTACTTTGCCCCCCTTGGGCTGGGAATAGCTGGCCACGCGCAACTTGTCTTGATCGACATCGTACGTAAATTGGTGCAGAATGCTGCCCGTTACGGAAGGCTTGGATTTCTCCACCAAATGAGTTTGGTTGAACACCTGAGGAGCGTGGTTGTCGTACAGTGCGGCAACGGTTTCAGCGGATACAGGCTTGTCGAAAATATGAATCTGGTCCAACGCTGCATTGTTGGTGGTAATGGAGGTAAATTGACCGGGGAGTTTTCCTGCGGGCGTGGCGCCGGTGGCTACTTCTTTACCATCCAAGTACAGAACAACCTTGCCTGTTTCCTCATCGCGAGTAAAGACCACGTGGTGCCAATCCGTGTCCGTAATAGCAGTGGGAGAAAAAACAACGTCTTTACCCTCAACGCGCATGCCAACCTGCCCCTTTGCATTCATGACACCCCATAGAGTGGAGGGCGTGGAGGGGGTGGAGCCCACAACACCTCGCTTGTTCGGTTCACCGTACAGGCGGGTCCAGTAGGAGAATGTCACCGACCCATTCAGGCAGGGCAGCTCCTTCATCGTGGTGAGCACACGCCCGGGGCCTATACCGGAACGCTGGCGACCCGATACCCAGGCCTCATTATCGGCCTGCTGCCTCTCATTCAGCAGCAGAGCATCAGCTTTGCCGGTCAGTTCACAGGCCTTCACTCCATGATACTTGTACGGCATTGGCATGTAGTGCCAATCGCGACCTTCATCAAAACTCCAGTGAGCCTTCAGCGCGGCAAAGTCGCTGCTCTGCGCAGCCGAAGCCACACCGCAAGCCATAGCCAGCGCAGTTATGACCGAGCAAACAGATAAAGCATTTCGTTCTCCCATACTCTGCCAATATACCACACCTGCACCCCATTGTATAGTCTGGAATGTCTCAAAATAAACGGTCATCCCACGGTACAGCATTTTCGCCAGAATTTGCAAAACATGGTCGAGAGTGGGAGGCATCATAGAGCTCTTCAAATGTCAGCAATCCGAGTCTTGACAAGCGGGCCTTGCCGGTTTAGAGTGAGAAGCGAGGATGAACCTCATTTCACTCAAAAAATCTAACTATGAATGCACTCAAAAAATATCTCGCCGAGTTTGTGGGCACCTTTGTCCTGGTGCTTCTTGCCTGCGGAACGGCAGCAATCACCGGTTGCAAGATCAACGATGGCACCTATATTGCCACGGCCTTGGCTTTCGGCCTGTCGATTGTTGCGATGGCCTACTCGATCGGGAACGTATCCGGCTGCCATGTGAACCCCGCCGTCTCCATCGGCATGCTGGCCGCAGGGCGCATGAGCTTTAAGGACTTTATCGGCTACGTGGTCTTCCAGTTCCTGGGAGCGATCGCCGGCGCGGCCGTGCTCATGTCACTGGTTGGCGTGGAAACAGGCCTTGGCGCCAACGGACTGTACAAAGACTGCGTGTGCAGCTCGCTGCTTGTGGAGGTGATTTTGACCTGCGTGTTTGTGCTGGCGGTACTGGGAGTGACGAGCAAGCAGAAGAACAGTGCGGTGGCTGGGCTGGTTATTGGCCTCACGCTGACGCTGGTGCACCTGCTGGGCATTCCGTTCACCGGCACTTCCGTGAACCCGGCGCGCAGCTTTGGACCGGCCCTGTTTGTGGGCGGAGCCGCGCTGTGCCATGTGTGGGTGTTCATCGTAGCGCCGCTGGCTGGCGGTTTGTTGGCCGCGCTCATTCACAAGCTGCTTGGTTGCGGGGCTCCGGAGGAGTAACGCTCTTCGATGCCCGCCCAAGGGTTTCGGACTTGTTGCCGCACGGCGAGTTTTCCAATGGGAGACTCGCCGTAATTCGTTGGAATTTACGGCTTGCTTCCGCGCGCGCGAAGTGCTATACTGAGCGGCATGGAGTGGAACGACAAGTTTATGTCAATGTTCACTGAATTACGGCTTGCTTCCGCGCGCGCGAAGTGCTATACTGAGCGGCATGGAGTGGAACGACAAGTTTATGTCAATGTTCACTGAAATGGTTGCGCGCTTCCATACGCAGAAGCCTGCCGTCGGGGAGCAGTTTGTCCTGCCCCATGAGCAGGAACTTTTGTCGAGCATTGGCTGCACACCGCAGGAGATGTACGACTACGTGGAGGATTATGCCCAACTTGGCGACCCCTCCCCCGGCACGATCCTGCTGATTGCCGCCGCCCGCCGCTCATTTTTCCTGACAGTGCAGCGGGGAATGGGGGGAGCGGCGCAGCTGCGCGAAACAGACTTGCCTCGCCCTGAGGAAACCCTGCAGGACATAAGCTACCTGCCGCGCATCATCCGCAAGGCTGAGGCGAAGCTCTACGGCACGCTTCCCTCCGGAACCATGTTTTACTGCGCCAACGATCGCGCTTTTTTACGGGAACACGGAGACATTCACCCGGCGGATTTTCTGTACGTGGTGTGGGGGGCGCATGGCGATCGTCAGAAAGTGATCTCCTACGTCCTGCGTATGATGTCGACCCGTACAGAGCGCAATAATGCCAATCCTGAGGAGTAATGCTCATGCCTGGAACCTCTCATCCTATTCAAACATCCGGCAGTGACGAGCGCCCGGAGTGTGAGGACCGTTTGGCCGCCCAGCGGGAGGCGTTGGAGGAGATGTCCCAGCAGTTGCTCGACAAATTGAACGTGATGGTGGAAGAGCAGGAAGCTCGGGCTCAGGAGTTTGCGCAACGGGTGCACTCGAGCTACCAACTCTCCGAACAGGGAGAGTGGCGGACCCCAACTTCGGCCCCAAAAGGGAAAATACCCCCTGCGCCGACTCAAGGAAGAGAAGTTTCGCAGACCCTGCCACCGCGCCGCGAGTCCGTTGCCTCAAAGTTGCGTGAGAAGACCACCTCATTGAGCAGGAGCACGAAAGCGTGGCTGGAGAACGGTATGGAGATACCCTCGGAAAAATCGGACAATAAGGGGTGTCTCTTCTTCGCCATCGTCATTTTCATCATTTATATCATCTTTCAATTCCTTTAAATTACACGCATCATGATGAGCAGGAAACGAGAAACTAGAATATGGGCTCAGGCTGGGTGGCTGGGGTGTGCAGCAGTGGCTGTACTGCTGATGGCGTGCGGAAAAAAAGAAGAGAAGGGGCAGAGCGCCCCGCCGACTGTCATGACTTTCCCCCTGATGGGACAGGATGTGACCGATACCGGGGAGTGGTTCGGGTATCTGCGAGGCATCCGCGATACGGACCTGCACCCGCGCGTCACCGGTTTCCTGCTCAGCCAGGACTACGTCAACGGGAGTTATGTGAACGAGGGAGATGTGCTTTTCCGCATTGACCCGGCGACGTTCCAGGCTGAACTCGACCTGGCCAAGGCGAATCTGGAAGCGGCGCAGGCCGGCGTGGTGTCGGCCCGGGCGACTGTGGAACAGGCGCAGATGGATGTGGACCGCTACGCGCCGCTGGTGAGCAATGGCGCTGTTTCCGAGAAGGAGCTCAACGATGCAAACCACCGCCTGCGCGCCGCGAAAGCCTCGTTGGACGCCGCTCTGGCTACCGTTGAGCAGAACAAGGCAGCCGTGGACAAGGCGAAAATTAACTTGGAGTACACTGTTGTCCGCGCTCCCTACGCCGGGATCATGAGCACGGCGGAGGTCTCCACCGGCGATCTGGTGAGCCCGGCCACCAAGCTTGCCAACATAACAGCCGTGGATACGGTGCGGCTCGAGTTCGGCATCAACAGCGACCACATGATCGATGCGCTCCGCAAGTACGGCGACTTGGCCAACGGCGGCAAGAGCACGCTGCCGCCCCCACCTCCGGTGGATATTTTGCTGGAGGATGGGAGCGTGTTCCCTCAGAAGGGGAAACTCACGGCGATGGAGAGCAAGGTGGGTGCGTCGGGGCTCATCACGGTGGAGGGCGAAGTGACCAACCCGGATCATTTGTTGCGTGGAGGCATGCCGGTGCGCGTGCGCATCCCCCTGCAGCGCAAGCATGTTTTTTTGGTGCCCGAGCAATCGATTCGCAGCGTGCTGCGCAATGACTTTATCATTGTGGTGGACGCAAAAAATGAGCCGCACATGGTGCCCGTTGTCATTCAAGGGAAATATCCTGTGACGGTGCAGGAGGAAGGGGGATATCGCTCGGAACAACAGATGGTGGCGGTGGAAGGTCTGCATACGCCTCTCCCGGAGGTTCTGCGCAGCCTGGGTTATGAGGAGCCTGCCCAAGCCCTTGTCGTGGCCGATGAAGTCAACGCCGTGCATGCCTCCAATATCTCCTCGGCCAACAGCCGATTGAGCGCCGAGAGCAAACAACCGCGCGGCACTATTACCCCCGCGAAGTTCAGCTACCGACCGCAGATGTTGCCGGCGGTTGCCGCAGCCTCGCAGGGCAAGAGCGTGGTAGCCGAGGATAAGCCGGATGTGAAGCCGACGATGCCGCCGATTCCCGTGAAGGTAACGCCGCTGCTGCGGCAGGATGTGCAAGTAACGGATGAGTGGTTCGGTACGCTGCGCGGGGTGGAGGAGACCGATATTCACCCGCAGGTGAGCGGTTTCGTCAAGGAACAGCATTTTCGCGATGGTTCGCTTGTGAAAAAAGGAGATCGCCTCTTCACAATTGATCCTGCTCCCTACGAGGCCGCCGTTGAGGAAGCTCGCGCCAATTTGCTCATAGCCAAGGCGAGTTACCAGCGGGCCCTCTCTCAGTTGGAGCGCGCCCAACAGGATTTTCAACGCTACGACAAGCTGAACAAGACTTCGCCCGGCGCGATTTCCGACAAGACGCTCACCGATGCGCGCAGCGCCATTCAGATGAATGAGGCGGGCGTCCTCAAGGCAAAGGCGGCCATTTCCCAGATGGAGGCGGCTCTTAAGCTTGCGGAGATTAACTTGGCGTACACCGAGGTGCGCGCGCCCTTTGACGGGCGGGTTGGCATCCACAAGCCATCCATCGGCGCATTGGTGTCGCCGACGGATCCGGAGCCTCTCGTCACTCTCTCCTCCATCAACCCCATGCGTGTGGATTTCCAAGTGAGCGGCAAGGGAGCATTGAGTGGAATTGCCGCTTTCGAGACGCTGCAGGATCGCCACGGTGGAGATGAAAAGCCCGGTTTTGAGCTGGTGCTGGGGGATGGTACGGTTTACCCCGAGCGGGGAGAGGTGGTGTCTGCCGACAATGCGCTGAATCGTTCCACGGGCACGCTGAAGGTGGTGGGACACGTGGACAACAAGGACGGAGGCTTGCGCAGCGGTATGTCGGTACGCGTGCGCGCCGGCATGAACAGTGTGAGAGGCGCCTACTTGGTGCCGGCGCGGGCGCCGATGAGTGCGCAGGGACGAGACATGCTCGTGCTGGTGCGGCCGGATGGCGCGCCGCAGATGTTGCCCATCACGCGAGGTTCGATTGTAAATGTGGCCGTGCCGGATGCGGAGGGCAAGCCGGGGCCGGTGCAACCCATGCAGATCGTGGATGTGGATCGCAATCTGGTGGCGGCGATGATTTTGGCTAAGAGCAAGGCTCCCAGCCTGGAATCTGTGGTGCTGGGCGGCGCCGGAGTGGAAAATTGGAAGGACTTCTTGCTCAAGCAGGCGAATCTGCAGAACAGCCGCGAGCTTCTCGAAAAATACGCCAAGAAGCAGTTGCCGGACGATGCCCCGCAGAAGGCAGACGTGGCAGATTGGGATGAACTCTTGCTCAAGGAAACCGGAACGAAGGATATGCGCGGCGCGGCGCTCCGGATGCTCGGCGCAAAGGACGAGCTGGACCTCATTGCCGCTTCGCAGGGGGCGGCTTCGGTGCTGGAAATGGCGCTCAAGGAACTTGGCTACCAGGATATGAACAATGTACCGGTGGTGGTGGAGGGATCTCTGATGGCTGCCCAGGCCTTTGCCGCCAATATGCAGAGCGGGTCTCAGGCCAACAAGCTTAATCCGACGCCATTCCATTACAGCCCTCCGAGAACGGTCGTGGAGTCTGTGACGGCGGATGGAAGCGGCGACAGTTCTTCATCCAACCTGCCGGTAGATCAGCACGGAGCAACGGCTCAACCCGAAGAGAAATAATCACCCCTTTCATACGATGTCACCATTCTTTATTAAACACCCCATTATTGCGGCGGTTATCGCCATTGTCACGACGTTGCTCGGGCTCATCAGTATGGCGAGTCTGCCCATTTCGCAGTACCCGGATATTGCCCCTGTCACGATCAATTTGAGCGCGACATACCCCGGCGCGAATGCGCAGGAAGTGGCGGATTCCGTGGCTACGCCCATCGAGCTGCAACTCTCCGGCATTGAGGGCATGGATTACATGAACTCTACCTCGTCCAACAACGGAACCTGCAGCATCAACGTTGTTTTCGAGCCGGGAACGGATGCCAACATTGACCAGCAGCTCACCTATATGCGCTACAGTCAGGCTACTTCCCAGCTTCCCTCGACTGTGGCGCAGATGGGGGTGACCATCATGCAGTCCCCGGGGTTGCCGCTCATGATGTACGCGCTGGATTCGCCGCAGGGCTTCTTTAACCCCATCGACCTGACGGGCTATGCGTACATCAACCTGGTGGATCCGGTGAAGCGCGTGAAGGGCGTGGGCGATGTGATGGTGTTCGGCGGGCTTTACGCGGTGCGTATTTGGTTGGACAGCGAGAAGATGGCGCAGAAGGGCATTTCCGTGCAGGAGGTGTACAACGCGGTGAACACGCAGAATGCCATCAACCCGGGCGGCGCCGTGGGCGCGGAGCCCATGCCGGACGGTCAGGAGTTCACCTACACCATCCGTAACAAGGGACGCATGGAGTCTGTGGAGGAGTTTGAAGACATCATCGTGCGGCAGCAGGGAGCGCAGGCCGTGCACTTGCGTGATATTGCGCGCATTGAATTGGGATCGCAGAGTTACTCGCTGGCCGGGCGGGTGAACAGCCAGCCCGCCACCGCGCTCGCCATCTATCAATCGGCGGACGCCAACGCGCTGGAAACGGCCGAGAGCTTGCGCGAACTTTTTGCGCAGAAAGAAAAAGTGATGCCGGAGGGGATGCGCGGTTTCATCGCTCTGGACACGACGACTCCGGTGGTGGACTCCATCCACGAAATTGTGGTTACGCTCTTCGAGGCTCTCGTGCTGGTGGCGATTGTGGTGTTCGTGTTCCTGCAGGGGTGGCGTGCCACGCTCATCCCGCTCATCGCCGTGCCGGTTTCATTGGTCACGACATTCTGCTTTTTCCCCATTCTGGGCTTTTCTCTGAACACGATCTGCCTACTCGGCATGGTACTCGCCATCGGCCTGGTGGTGGATGACGCTATTGTGGTGGTGGAGGCGGTGGAGGCGCACATGGAGAGCGGCATGAGCGCACGGCAGGCCACCTTTGCCGCCATGAAGGAAGTGAGCGGTCCGGTGGTGGCTATCGCGTTGGTGCTGGCGGCGGTGTTTTTGCCTTCTGTGTTGCTGCCGGGAATCACGGGTACGCTGTTCCAGCAGTTCGCGGTGACGATTGCGGTGTCGATGCTCATTTCCGCTTTCAATGCGCTTTCGCTTTCGCCGGCGCTTTCGGCGCTCTTGCTCAAACCGAAGTCGGAAGGGCATTCGGTGCTCACCCCGCTGTACAATTTGTTCAACCGCGGGTATGAAAAACTCGCAGCTGGCTTTGCGGCCGCCTGCGGCTTTATGTGCCGGCATCTCATCCTTTCTATGCCTCTTCTCGCCGCCCTTGCCCTCTGTATATGGCCGGTTTCCAAGCAGGTGCCCGGCGGCTTCTTGCCGGATGAGGACCAGGGATTCCTGCTCTGCGGCGTCATTATGAAGCCCGGCGTGTCGATGCAGCGCCTCACCGAGCAGACCGTGACGGTCGAGAAAACGCTTGCCCAAGACTCTGCCACGGAGAATATCATTTCCATCATTGGTATGAATCTCATCATCGACGTGCAAACCACCAACGCGATGACCTATTTCGTGAAGCTCAAGGATTACAAGGATCGTCCGGTGATGGATAATGGCAAACGCCCCACCGCAGCGGATGTGCAGAGGCGGCTCACCACGGCGCTCATGCTTTCCGGGGCGGATGGCGTGACTTTCGTTACCAGTCCGCCGGCCATTCCGGGCGTCGGCACGGGCAATGGCGTATCCGTGATTCTGGAAGATTTGGAGGGGCAGGGGGTGCAGGCGCTTTACGCCCAAGCCCAACGTTATGAGGAGGCTCTGCGTAAGTACCCGGCCATTGCGGTGGCCTCGGACATGATGCTTCCGCAGGTGCCGCAGAAGAGCATTGCCATTGATAAGGACAAGTGCCTGGCGCAAGGGGTGGATTACTCTGCCGCCAACGCGCTGCTGCAGTGCTTCAACGGCTCGCAATTTGTCAATTACTTCACGAAGTTTGGTCAGCAGTGGCAAGTGTACCTGCAGGCGGCCGGCTCCAGCCGCGTCAATACTGACCAAATCGCCAACTTCTACGTGCGCAACAATGTTGGTGAATCTGTGCCGCTCAGCACGCTTGTCACCATCAAGGATATTGCCGATACGGAGTTCGTTTTCCACATGAACAACTACAACGCCGCGTGCATCAACGTGACCCCGGCCGAGGGCTACTCCACTGCGCAGGCGATGGAAGCTGTGGAGACCTGCTTCAATGAGACGATGGATACCACGAAGTATGCCATCGACTACATCGACATGAGCTTCCAGGAGAAGAAGGTGCAGGAGGGCTTGGGACTCGGTTCCATTTTTGCTCTCTCCGGCTTGTTCGCATTCCTGATTATGGCGGCGTTGTACGAGAAATGGACGCTGCCGCTGGCTATTTTCCTTTCCGTGCCGGTGGCGGTCCTTGGGGCGTTCATCGGCTTGTGGATCTTCGGCGTGGATCTCAATTTGTACGCGCAGATCGGGCTGGTGATGCTCGTGGGACTGGCGGCCAAGAATGCGATTCTGATTGTGGAGTATGCGGTGCTGCAGATGGAGCGTGGACTGAGCCTGCTGGATGCAGCTGTCACGGCGGCTCGCTTGCGTCTGCGTCCCATTCTCATGACATCCTTTGCCTTCATTCTCGGCTGCGTGCCGCTGGTGACGGCGGAGGGATCCGGCGCTCTCGCCCGCAATGCCATCGGCGTGGTGGTTGTCATTGGCATGTCGATTGCCACAGGTATCGGCGTGTTTTTCGTGCCTTGCTCCTTTGTGGCCATCATGAAGCTTTTCCGCAGCAAGGTGTCGAAGCCGCAGCGTGGGGATGATCCGGATGAGGTCTTTGCCTACTCCAAACTGGAGGAAGAACAGTCATGACCTTGCGACAGCGTGGGTTAGCGTGGCTTTGTTTGGCTTTGCTTGCCTTGGTGCAGGTGTGGGCTGCTCCTCTCAATCCGCATATTTTGCATGCTGTGCAAAGCATGCCAACCGGAGGCGGCTATGCCTCTGACCGCGCGGCGGAAGTGCGTCTCGCTCGTTCGGGAATTGTGTGGCAGCAACGCTCCCGACAGCTCGTCGTTGCTCCGCGCGAGGCTTCGCCCTCCTTCTGTTCCGCCGCATGCTACATGGCGCTGCTGCGTGCCCTTGGCTCCTGGGAGGCGGAACAGGGGGGGGCGTGTCTTTTCGGCTCAGGTCTGGGAGTCGTTGCGGGTGGAGGAGACGCATCCAGACGGCTATTTGAGCTGGGGACGCTTCAATTCCAACGGACCGGGATGCGCCAAGTGGGTGCACGACCTCCGTGCCGGCTTCAATTTTACCGATCCGAAACTCGCTCTCCCGGGTGATTTTCTTAAAATATTCTTCTCTTCTCAAATTGGAGCGCAAGAGCGTGGGCACCTCGTTGTCTTTCTCGGCCTTGAGCAGCTGCGAGGGCTGCCCCACATCCGCTTCTGGTCGGCCAACAAACCCGGTGGCTACGGCGTCCGTACTCTCCCTCTCTCATCGATCCGCCATTTGATCTTCACGCGCGTGACCCATCCCGAGCGTATCGCATTGGCGCCGTCTCTCCCCGTACATGATCCCTGGCTGGCTGCTATGCTTACCCATGACTTCTCCTTCCCCGAGGTTTGTCGCCGCTGTGGAATAGGACGAGGCCGTTAAGTTGCACAAGGGAAGCCTTTCGTGCGCATCCGGGTGCAGCGTTTAACAAGGCTTACGGGTTGAAGAGCGGACAAATTGCCAGGTGTTGAAAATGTGCTGGCAGAGAAGGTGCAGGGTGGGACCGAGGAAAACGAGCGGGGCGCAGTAGCATAGCCCGAGGTAGATCCCGACTGCGGTGTTTTTCTGACCGAGGCATTGCCCGACCTCTCGTCCGTATTTTTTACCGCCGATGAAGCGCCCAATGCAGAACCCGCAGGTGCACAAGACGGCCGCGAGGATGAAGTAGGGCAGGATTTGGTCGAATGAAGCATCTGTCTCAGAGATGCGGGTGACGCCCGTAGCAGAGACGAGCGCCATGCTGAGCATCCAGAGGAAGAGTGAAAAACCGCCCAACTTGCGACTCACCACCTTGCTGCCCGGCAGCAGCCAGCGCAGGAGCGCGGCGGCAATGCACGGCAGTATCAGCATGATGAGTACTTGATCCAGCACCACGAAGAAGAGCTGCATGCGAGAGAGGCTGAGCCCGGTGTGCGGCGTGATGGTGAAAGGGGTAAAGACAGGAATGACGATGGATGCCATCACGCTGTTGAGCAGGAGAGCCACGGCGGCGAATTCCGATTTTCCACCCAGCAGATGCACCACGACCGGACTACTTGCTGCGGCTCCCACAATGCATGAGAGGAAAGCTGATTCTGCGAGTTCCTCATACTCGAGCAGATGGAGGATTCCCCATGGTACGAGGCCCATGAAGAGATTGGCCACGAGAAGCAGGAAATGCTCGCGTCGCGGACGAAGCTCTGCTACCTCCATCCCCGTGAGGGTGATCATGAGCATGATCCCTACGAAATACGGCATCAGCCATGAGTATTCATGCAGCTCCGGCAGCACTCCTCCCACAACAAAGGAAATCAGTAATCCCCACTTTTTGAGCGCCCGCAGCATGATCGCCCCGCATTATACAAGCGTTTTCCCCTGAGTCAAGAAATTGGAGAATGGCAGTGTCACTGAATGAGGAAATGGGGCTGCAAAAAATAAGATGACCAGTTTTTTATCCTCGGCACGGGCTGTTCGAAAGGGGAGACCACGAGATAGCTACTTTCAATTTGATCTAATTTTAAGAGATTTTGAAAATAGGAATTGACAAGGAAAATCGGAAAGACTATTTTCAAAAAGAAGCATTTTATGATGAACGATACTGCTTGACAGGGGTACAGTGAGAAGATATTGTGCTACCATGCGTTTTGTTTGGAACTTCCTTCAGCTGCTTGTTTTCCTTTCTCCGCTGATTGTTCTCGTGTGGGTGGTGTTGACGAAAAGAAAGATGCTCTGGAACTTTGTCAAGGGACATCGATGGATAAGCGTCGCCCTTTCTCCTCTCATCGTTGCAGTTTTGGGAATTCTGCTGCTTTGTTGGACTGTCTTCTTTGCTATGTTCGGAAGCATTGGCATGAGTTTTTTGGCGCGTTACGTTCCGCATGATCCTCCGTCGTGGACAGAGGATCATTTTGATGAGTGTTTTTCGATTTCTGACGGAGTGGAGGTGTTGGCAGGCGGGGATCCGGCACACCACCAATTCAACGAGCATGTCTGCGCCTACGTGATTCACTTCACGGACACGCAGAAGGCGGAGCAATTCCGCCGCCAAGTGAGCGAAGTCATGAGCTGGAGTGAGTGGGCTCACGGCCCTTTGGATCATTCCTACAGCGAGGATTTTGAGACCCATTTTACACTGTGGCGAAGAACGGATTTCGTTTGGCGCCACGGCCGTACTCAACATAATATGGTGATATATGAGGGCAAGGACAATTATTTCTACATTCACGATCTAATTCTCATTGAACCCGATTGAAAAGGCGAACAGAAAGTATAGCCGGATTTGCAGCGAAGGTAGGAGGGTCGAATTCACTTCCTTGTCGTGAAAAAAACTTGCCCTCAAGTGAGTTGAGGGTATAGAAAGGGGGAAGCTATGACAAAAAAGACGCTATGAAGATTATCGTACTAGAAGGGAGTCCCAATAAAGAGGGGTCATCCAATATGCTGGCGGAGCAGTTCGTCCGGGGAGCAACGGAGGCGGGACATAGCGTCCAGGTAATTAACGCTGCTCACGCCAATATCCACCCTTGCACCGGCTGCATCCATTGCGGGTATGAGGGACCTTGCGTTCAGAAAGATGACGTAGCCGAAATCCGACAGGAAATACTGGATGCGGATATGATGGTGTTTGTGACGCCTCTCTACTATTACGGTATGAGTTCGCAGCTTAAAATGCTGATTGATCGTTTCTGTGCATTTAACAGCAGTATTCAAAGCAAACATATGAAGTCTGCGCTTTTGTCTGTGGCTTGGAACGATGACACGTGGACCTTTGAGGCTCTGGAAGCGCACTATCACACCCTCGTGCGGTATCTGAACCTGAAAGATCAGGGTATGGTGCTGGGCAAGGGATGTGGTACGCCATCTATGACGCAGCATTCCCAATATCCACAAATGGCGTATGAACTCGGCAAAAAATTATAAAACAACGAAAATGATCATGAAGAAACTACTCACCCTGATTATCGGACTTATGAGCGCATTGACAATGACCCAGGCAGAGACCACACCGAATAACCCGCTTGCCGGAAAGAAGGTGTTGATCGCGTATTACTCGCGTGCCGGACAAAATTACGTGTCCGGAGACATCGTGAACCTGTCCGTCGGGAACACGGCCGCCCTCGCAAAGAATATCCACGCCATCACCGGCGGTGATCTCTTTGAGATTCGGACGGTGAAGAGTTACCCGACCGATTACCACGAAGCGAC
>CANQBZ010000013.1 GCA_947589295.1 uncultured Akkermansia sp. | reverse complement strand
CGTACCCTCCGCGCCCAAGAGATTATGCACGACTGTATTCTTGGGGTCGGCTACCCCTCCGTTGCCGGCCCAATTCAGGGTCAGCGTCTGCCCATCCAGAAGCACGGTCGCTTTCTTCCCGCTTAACTGATCGGCTCGATCCGAGGTTGCTCCGTCACCGCCGTCCCCTCCCATCACAATGTAGAGGTCTTCCGCAGTGCCGCTCAATCGGACGTACACACCGCCATCGCCTCCTCTCTCGTACGTCACTCCCTTCACGGTGCCGAACAAGAAATGATTCCACCAATCTTTGGCTTGTTGCTCCTCCGACCACGTCCAACTTGTGTTGTCCGCCAGATGCAGCCAAATTTCTTTCGTCTTATTCGGATCGCCCGTCGCAAAAGCCTTGAAGATATCAACATCAAACTCGAAGTTGACGTTCTCATTGCTGCTTGTGTCCAAGGTGAACCCGGCACCGGAGCCTTGAATCAGGGCATTTTTGGCTCTCCCTGCGTCTTCTCCCCAGTTGCTGCTCGTAAAGTGCAGCGTCAGATTGTGATCGCTATCAGTTGTGTAGCTGCCTGTCACGCCTTTGAGCAGCCCATCCGCATTCACGCTGATGCCGGAGAGCTTGTTCGTTACATCCATCCCGCCCATGTCCACAATCCCGCCTGCGTAGTCGTTTTCCGCCCCGCGCGCTGCCCGCCGTGCCCGCCGCCGGGCATAACTCGCTGGCTGATCGCTCTCCCCCGCTGCCGCCAGGGCGGTGTCCACGTACAGGTTCGCAGAGCCTTTGTTGAATCCATCTGACAGCTCCACGTTCGCGAGCACCAAGTCGCCTGAGCCGGCGACCGTACCGCTGTACGAGCTCATGTTCACATTCCCATCCTGACTCCCATCGCCCAACACGATGGCTCCCTTGCCTTCATCCACCGTGTCCAGTGTCGTGCCGTTCCCCACCGATCCGGCGATGACGAGGTCGCCAGCGCCGCTGTTCTTCACGGTAAGGTTGTCTCCCTCAGCTGTTCCCAAATCGCCGGTCAGCGTGACGCCAGAGGTGGACTTCACATCCAGTGTGCTGTTGCCGGACACATCCGCCTGCACGGTGCCGCTCGCAGCTTCACCCGTCAGGGTGATGCCGCCTCCTGCCTCATCGCCTGCGCTCTCACCGGTGTTGCTTCCTCCGGTGTGCAAGGTGCCCTCGAATTCTGACACGTTGCCGGAGAGTTCCACGCTCCCCTCGCCCGCTTTCAGCGTGCCCTTACCCGTCACTTTGCCTCCCATGGCTGCCGCCGTCTTCGCCCCGCTTTCATCCTGGGCTTTCAGGGTCAGGGTGCCTTCCGTCACAGTGATGTCTCCGCTGTGTGGCGTACTGCTTCTTTCGTCCTGCCAGCTCAGCGTGAAGTCGCCCTCGCCGGACTTCTCAATGCCCTTGTCGAGAGCGAGCGCTACGCCGCCGCTCAACTCACCATCGTGATCCTCCCAGCTCTTCTCCAAGTCTTCCGCCACATTCACTTTCACCTTATCGGAGCTGTTTTCGACGTCCACCTTGCTACTCACGATGTCTCTTTCGTGGCTCTCCCCAGTGAATTTCACCTCGCCTCCATTGAATTGCACGGAGGTATTCTCATCGAAGCTGGCTCCCTTCTGCACGTCCAGCGAGCCGCCTTGCTGCAGGTCAACGATCGTTCCTGTTGTGGTCCCGCTTTCATCAATCTTATCTTTCAGGTCCGCATCCAAGTCCAGATGGGCGTCCTTGTAATTCCCTTCCTCATTCTGCTGCCCGCCGATGGTCAGTTTGTTCGCGCTCAGACTGTCCGTCTCGCCGCTTCCGCCTTTCCCGGTGAACTTGAAGTCGCCGGAGTCCACATAGACTTCATCCGCTTTCACCTCACCGGACAACTTCACTTCATCCTGCTTCCCTGCCCCTGATTCCGTGTGCTCATTGCTGAAGGTCACTTTGGCGTCCGAACCGGGCGCTTTTTTATCTCCCCAGTTGCCATCAGTTGTCTCCCCTCCTCCTCCCTCTTCCGGAGTGGACCACACATTGGCATCCTCTCCCCCTTCCTTGCTCCCCGTCCACACGGTGCCCTCTTCGGCCATAAAGGTCAGTCGACCGTCTCTGGACAGTCCCGTCACTTGGTTGCGACCATTCGAACTCCTCAGGTCGAACTTGAAGTAGTCTTCCCACCAATTCCCCTCTGTCTGATCCCCCTTCAGGGCCTCCCACAGACTCGCAAAGCTCTCGGCCTTGAAGAGCTGGTATGTCTCACCCTCATGCTCCTTCGCCCAGGCATCATACCCGTTCAACGTGATGGCCAACTGGCCGTGGCCGCCCTCTTCTCCCGGGAGGAAGCTGATGCTGCCGAAGTCCAGATTGCCGGCCTCTCCGGTCATGCTGATGGACAACCCGCCTCCGGTGACTCCCACTTCAACGAAGTTCGCTTTCAGCGGACTCGATCCCAACGCCAGCTTGCTCCCCTTCTCCATGTGCAGGCTGCCCAATGTCGCTCCCTGCCCCAACTTCAGGGTCCCGCCGCCGGTGAGATCGAGGCGACCCACGCTCAGCGCGCCAAAGTCGTTCTCATTTCCTCCCGTGATGCTCAGCGTCCCGCTGCCGGCGATGGCCCCGCTGCCCTTCAAATCCGTCACGGCCAAGCTGCCGGCCAGATTCAACGCGCCGCCCACATTCAATGCCCCCGCCTTCCCATTCTGCCCACCGTAGGTGAAGTTGCCCGTCACGGTCAAGTCTCCCGCCACGCTCAGCGCGCCGCCGTAGCTGCCTTGTCCTACGGTGAGGGCTCCCTCACTCGTTACCAAAGCTCCTTGTCCCTCCCCGGGCGTACCGGTCAATTCTGTAATCGTGCTGCCCGCGGCCAAGGTCAGCGTACCAGCCGTCACGTCGGCTCGGTTCACGGTGGAGACCGTCCGCACGCTCACGTTGCCGCCCGCCAGTTTCAGCGTGCCGGTTCCCGTGTACCCTCCCTCCGCATTCACTGTGACATTCTCTTCCACGCTCACCGTGGCATGGTTTGTGAAGGTGGAGTTCACTGTCACCGTGACAGAACCCTCCCCTCCCGCCTCCATCACGTACGTGGCGCTGCCGGAGATATTCAGGGTTCTCATCCTTGCGCCATTCACCACGGTCACGCTCACATTGCCGGCTTCGTTGCGTTGCAGGAAAATGTTTTTATTGTTTGCCCACGCCTCTGTCCCCGCCACGCCCTGCTCGGCGCTCCATTCGCCCTCTTCCGAAGCGCCCAGCACGACTTCCGCATCGCTCGCGTTCGCTCCCCAATACATGTTGTTGCTCCCAACCGCATCGTCCCATGTCAGCAACCCCGTACCATCCAACGCGAGTCCGTTGTAGTAGCTTTCTCCAACTTCTCTTTCACCCACCGTGAAAGCAAAGTTGTCCGCCCAGTCCTCCGGCAAACGACTCAGTCCATCGCCCGTGAAGAGCTGGTATTCCCCAGCGCTCCTTCCACCATTTCCTCCCAGCAGCGCCTCCGAGAGATCGATGGTCAGCTTGTTCCCTCCTCCGGGTAGTTGGATGCCCCCTCCCAGCGTGATCTGAGCGTTTTCCCCTCTCAACGCCAACGTGCTTCCCTCGCCCCAGTTCCACGCACCGCTGATACTCAGATTGCCGCTCTGCACCGTGAGTCTCGCCTGATTGCCCATCGTCAGGCTCTCGAGGCTCCCGCTCAGCGTGTTCACGGTCAGTGCACGGTTGTTGCCAATTGTCACAGAAGAAGCGTCAGATCCGGAGGTCAGGGCTCCTATGCTGTCGGCTGCACCCGCTGTTTCCCGATCCGTCAACTCCAACTCGCCCCCGTTCAGCATGACCGTTCCGGTCGTCGCAAGCTGCGTGCTGATCTGCAGCGTCCCGCTCCCCACCGTCAGGGCGCTCCCGTTGTAAGTCCCGAGGGTGTAGGTTCCCCCCTCTGCTTGATACGTCAGCACGCTGCTCACTGCGCCGTCAAACCGACCGCTCGCTGCCGTCAGAATCAGGGTTCCATCCCCCGTGATGCTGCCGTAGCCCTCACTCACTCCCGCCAACGAAGTCACGGTCGCGGTGTGGTTGCTGCCTATCCTGAATGTCGCTCCCGCTCCTACCGTCAGAGCCCCCAGACTGCTCGCCTGCGCGGTTTCTGCATTCTTCAGCGTCAGGCTGCTCCCTTCGCCCTGGATGGTCACGCCGCTGGTAAGAACCGCCCCTCCCACTGACATCGTGCCGGAGCTCGTCGTGTTACCGATGGTGATTGCTCCCGTGGCGGCATTGTATTGACTACTATTCGCCAATCGTCCGTCAATCTCCAACACGCCTCCATCGCTCACAACCACGGTTCCTGTACCATTCGCCACATCGCCGTGAATCGTAACCGTACTTGCCGCACTGTCTCCTTCAGCTCCTACGGTGATCCCTGTCACGTATGCATAGTGACTGCTCCCAGTCTCAGTCCCGAGAGTCACTCGACCCCCATTGAGTACAGTCAATGACCCTGTAGAAGCGCCGTTGGCCTGCTGTAAATTCCCCGTCACCGTTAATGAGCCGCCGTCAACAGTAATACTGCTGCTGACGCCTCCCGCCTCCAAATTTCCGGTCACGACCATGGAAGCGTCCTCCACGATGATCGAATGACTAGCGCCCGAAGCAACAGAGACGCCCTGTCCAAAAGTCAAGGTCCCGGAGCCCGACACTTTCCAATCGTGGTTGAAAGTGGCGGCGCCGGAGATGGTGAGATTACCGCCGCTGAGTTGGACACCGTAGCCAACGCCAGTTCCCAAGGCATCCGCACCGTACTTACCGGTGAAGTCCGTCCATGTCGAGTCGGCGCCCGGCGACCAGAGGACATAGACCGTGCCCTCCGTACCCTCAGCCCTCGTAATTTGCGACGAACCGGTGATGCTGCCGCCGAAGGTGATGTCAGACGCCAGTGTCAGTGAACCGTCCAAGGCGATGTTACCACCCACCGTGATGGACGTGCCGGCTCCCACGGTCAGGGCGGCTCCACCCGCCACCGTCAGATCGTCGGCCACCTCCAGCGAGCCTCCATCCTGCGCCGTGAAACTCCACTGCGTTCCATGCTTGACTGTCACCCCGCTTGCCCTCAACTCCCCGCTGAGCGTGATAGCCTCGCCTTCGGCATCATCAAATAATGCCGCCTCGTCATCCTCCCACGGCACGTGGTCCCCGGTTCCCCAGTTCGCATCTGTCGTCGACCACGTATCATTGGCGCCTCCTACATTCCACACGAGCGTACCGGCTAACTCAATCCTCAAGTATCCCTGGTCGTCCAGAACAAACTTCCAACCAGAATGACCGCTGAGAAGAGACGCATCCAGCGCCCCCACCACATCTGCCTTGAAATCAGTCAAGCTGTAGTCATCGACCCAACTGGTCGGCAAATCGAAGAGATGGTAGCTCCATGCGTTGAAATTATCATCGGTAAAACCACTCAGTCCACTTGCTTCCTCGGTGAGGGTCAGGGTGATGCCCTCAAACAAGTTGCCATTCACTGTGCCGCCCAGCTGGATTGCAGCGACCTCATCCGACGAAGCCATGGAGATGCTCAACGTAGCTTTGGCGTTCGCGTCACCTCCCACAGCCGTAAGCCCTCCATTCAGCGTCAGCGTGTGCTGCAGCTCCACCGTGTCGCCCTTCACCAGAGCCAGGCTGGCTCCGCTGTTTACCGTCACCGCTCCGGCCAACTGCGCACCGCCGCCCAGCGTCCAGCTCCCGCCGCTCACTGTCACCTGGGAAGCGCTATCCACCGTGCCCGCGAAAGCCTTGGCAGCGTCCGCCTCCGTACCGCTCAGGGTGAGGTTGCCCGAAATGCTGCCACTGCCGGTCACGCTCTTCAGCGTCGCCGCACCGGATACCGTGACGCCACTCCCCAAATCCACTACCACGTTGCTCCCAGTCTCTCCGGATACACGAACCGTGCTGCCACCCGAACCGGTGACACTCAGGGTGCCGCTACCGCTCAACGCCGCAGTCAAAGTCCCGCCCGCCATACGCAGTGTTCCGGAATCCGTCACTGTCAGTTCCCCTACGGCATTGTCACCATTCGCCAAGCTCAATTCAGCTCCATCTTCCAGCGTCACGTTGCTCCCACCGCTCAGCACGCTCTCCAAGATCAAATGCCCCTGCGCCACCGTCAATACGCTGCCACTGAAGCCCCCCAAAGTGTACTCCCCCGCCGCATCGTACGTGAAATTGCTGCCTACACTCCCCCCATAACTGCCGCTTGCCGCCGTGAGTTTCAAGGTGCCTTGCCCGGTGATGCTACCGT
This sequence comes from uncultured Akkermansia sp., assembly GCA_947589295.1. GTDB lineage: Bacteria > Verrucomicrobiota > Verrucomicrobiia > Verrucomicrobiales > Akkermansiaceae > Akkermansia. The sequence goes on along the minus strand of CANQBZ010000013.1, from coordinate 45,013 downwards.
AGGTTGATCCGTTGTCCCCATCGCCGACTATGCTACCGCTCACCGTCAGCGTGTTTCTTTCCTTGATCTCCAACGTACCGTTTCCACCCACGGTGAGATCCGCAACGCTGCTTCTCACCTCTGCTTCAGCCTCATCATCACCCAATACCAATTCGCTCCCATCCCCGGTGATGATAACCGCTTCCTGGCTACTCATTCCACCCTTCACGGTCAAAGACGCGCCGCTTCCAATCGTGACATCCCCCCCAAGCAAGGTACCACTTTGATTCCCTATCAACGCTCCGCCAACGACAACCTGGGCATGATCCATAATACTCAAAGCAGAATCATTGTTAACCCTCATGCCATAGGTCGTCTCGAGCAAAGTCCCCTCCCCGGACACCTCGATATTGGCATTTGTCACGAGACCGTAAGCATTATTCCCATACTGCCCTGTCACAGTGAGTTGACCACCATTCGTCATGGTCAAGGTAGCGCCCGTCAACGCCATCGAACCGAGCTCAGCTGAACCACCGTCCATGCTGAATGAAGCGCTAGTACCGCTGATATTCAAAGTGCCAGCGACCGACATGCCCCCACCGTTCATATCCACCGTGGTGGCATTGAGCGAGCCCCCCACCGTCAGCAAACTTCCCATTGCTCCGCCCTCTCCTGCGCTCTCGCGCTGAGCGCTGTACATTGTCAATGCATTGGCGTACACGTCCCCGGCCACCTTCACCTCTCCCCAGCTCGCGCTCTCCCCAGTGCTGCCAATGGTGAGGCTGGTCATGGCGGTCGTGTAACTGCCCACAGAGGAAAAACCTGCCAAGTTCCCGCCCACGCTCAGCGTTGCCCCGCCATCAACTGTCGCTGTTGTCGCCGTCAGCAACGATCCGCGTACCGTTGCCGTACTCTGCTTAGACTCCGTACTCCCCCCGATGCTGAAGCTGTTCACCCACGCATCCTTGATGGTGCTTGCGCCTGCCTTTACGTTCGAGGCATCATCATGACCCACGGTGAAGGTACTGCCGCCCGTGATGGTGACGTCCCCAATACGCCCCGTCTGAGCGCCTCCTGTACCACTTGCCACCGAGCCATCCACGGTGAAACTTCCCCCATTTGTCAGTTCTATGGAGGCATTTTGACCAACCCAGGAGAAAGCGTAGCCGTACTGTCCTTCTCTCGTATATTGCCCATTCGATCTGAACGTACCTCCGTTCACCTTCAATGTGAAAGCTTCGTTGCTCTGGTATCCACTGGGGAAGAAAGACCCCACCGACACGACTGTCCCATCACCGATAACGATTTCCCTTCCCCCATCCTCCGTGGTCGTTACCGGCAAATGGGCTTGAGCGGCAATCGTCAACTGTGCACCGTCATCCAAGATGAGCCCTCCTGAAGACAAGATGAGATTGGATGCGCTAAAATGTCCCGCGCTACCCACTTTCAGACTGCCGCCCTGCTGGCGAGAGTATGAACCGGTTCCCAAATCTAGAGTTCCCTCCACAATGATCGAATCTCCCAACGTGAGCCCTCTACTAGAAAATCCCGTGGAGAATTCCAACGTAGCACCTTCCTCGACGGTCAAGTCTCCGAGCACCTGCAGGGAGGAATTGGCATTCGCACTCACCGTCCATGTGCCATTCTCAATCGTCCATGCTCTTGCGATGACAGCGCCCTCAACGGCGACCACTCCGCCGGTCTCATTGTCAAAGGTTACATTGGATTTTTCGATGTAATCCGTTGTATTTCCGTCATCTAATGACCATTGATCAGTTCCACCATCAGACTGCCAGGTGAAGCCGGTACCATTCCAAGTGAGGTTGTACGCCTCCAATGAGTAGGTGACCGTACCGTCACTGCCATTCACACGGAACGTTCCCTCCCACCCCGTCAAAGCATTGAGGAAATTTCTTGCAGCTTTTTCCCACGCAGTTTGATCCTCGGCCGACAACAAGTTGTCACCGACGTCAAAGAGCTGGTACTCCCATGCAGACTCACTGCTAATTTTTGCGCTGCCAGTTCCGGTCAAGCTGAGTTGGATGCCCTTAGTTGACCCCGCAGTATACTTGAGAGCTGCCAGGCTGTTCAAAGCAGCGGTGTCCAGTCTGAGCTTGCCTCCATCGCTCTGAGAGCTCGCCACCACCTGCAACTGAAGTGCACCGCCGCCTGCAGCCATACTAATCAAATCGGTGTCCCCGACGATTTCAAGCTTGCCGGTCGCGCCGATCACCCAAGTTTTCCCGGAGTGAATCGTCGTGGCACCCGTAATCTTTAGCGTGCCCGAAATGTCCAACGAAGTGTTGACGGTGGATGATTGCCCGAGCTCGAATGTCACGCCCTCTTTCACTTGCAGCGTACCATCGCCGCTGATCGTCCCCGTGAAGCTCTGCATCCCTTCCGCCACCATCGCCGTCTTGGAAAGCGTGAGCGTCTTGTCCGCCGCAATCGTTACCGTGCCGCTGCCGTACAGCGCGCCGATGGCGGCGCTTTCATTTACCGCCAGCGCGCCGGTAACAGCAGTTTCGCCCACGGTGGAGCCGCAGAGATTGATGTCGATGTTCTGCAGAATATCAGCATTTTCCGTATAGGCCAAGGTGATCTTCCCATTTTCAACGTTGATGACGCCGCTCTCTCCGCTGGCAGAGAACGCACCAGTCAATCTCAACTCCCCATATCCCACCTTCTTGAGCGTGTGCCCTGCAAAGTCGATGCTGCCCTGCATCTCGACGTAAATCCCAGCCGTACCGGAAGCGTTGTTCCCCACGCCCAGACTCGCATCGGCATCTAAGACAACGTTGAAGCTGCAAGTGGCATCGAGATGGGCACCTCTGTTATTAGTATCGGAAGTCCAGGAGCTGTGATTATACAAGCCCAAAGCGGCATAGGAAGCCGTCGTGGATGGAGCATCTGTCTCTCCCTCGCGTTTTTGCCTGCCATCACCCGCTATATGCACCGTGATGCCGGAGTAATTCATCAGGCTGGCTCCAAAAGCCAAGGCACCGCCAGCCTCCACATAATATTTAGATACGCTCTGGAACTTACTGGCACTCGCACCTCCACCAAGGACAACACCAGATCCCTCTGCAATTCTGAAAGTTCCCAGACTAGTACCGACCAAAGCCTGAAAACTGGCATCATCCAGCGCTGAATTTGTATTCAGTTTCAGCGTGCCCGAGCCGCTTACCGCATACCCGGTCAAGCCGCTCGTCCTCTTGAATTCAACCACCCCGTTTTCACCAACGGTAACGCCGCCGTTCACATTCACAGCGCCGGTGCCATCCAACACCAAATTTCCGTCCACTTGCACAGCTCCCGTATACACAGCGCCAGTGCTCTCCAAGGTAACGGCGCTGCCCTCCTCAATGTGCAAACTCCCCGCGCGCGCGGTCGTGCTTTCACCGACTGTCGTGCTGCCACCGATGGTGAGCGCGGTAGCGGTACTGCCATCACCGATCACAAGATCCGATGCGGCATCCCACGTGAGAGTGGAGGAATTACTGAAGATCACCGTGCCAGCGCCGCTCATTCCGAGCATCCCGCCTTCAAGATGCACCGGCGTACCCTCAAAGGTCACTTTCGACTCGCCGCTGCTACTTTCCCCATTCGCAAAGGTTATCTCCCCGAGCGTCACTGTCAGATCGCCACCAAAACGAACCTGCGTGCCGAGCTGCGTGAGATGCAACCCGCCGTTCAGTGTCAAGGAATCTGCATTATCTCCGGTGAACTGCCAGCCCGTGCCACCGGCAACATTCATCGACCCGACAAGAAGCCCGCCCTGCACATAGATCTGCCCTTCCCCTTGATTAGCTTGAAATGTAACATTGTCATTGTTGGTAAAGGTTGTCCATTCTCCATTCTCTTTCCATGGCTGGTTCTGATCGCCGCCTGCTTGCCAAGTTCCGCCACTTGAACCACCCCACGTAAGGTCCTTAGATGCTGTTGTGTAGTGTACCGTGCCGTTCCCCCCATCAACGCTGAAACTCCCATCATTGTAATCATCACCGAGAAGGGCTTGCAACATTGCCTCGGCCGCGGTCTTCCACCCCTCGTCTGCAGTCCCATCTACTTGGAAAAGTTGATAATCCCAATTTTGAGCTGAGTTCAAGCCCGTGAGAGTGAGCTTGAGGCCGCTGCCGCTAAGATCAGTCAGCATGGTCAGAGCGCTAGTCGTCAGCTTGAGCTTGCCGCCGGTTTCACTGGAAGCGTCAATCTCCAGTACCCAATCCCCCGTCTCTCCGTCCAGAGCAATTGTGGTGCTGTCTCCTACCTCAAACACACTGCTCGCTCCAAGACTCCAGGTTTGCCCGCGCGTAACATGCATGCCGTCCAACACCTTCACCGTGCCGTTGCTCGCAGAGAAGTCCCCACTCACGTTCACCACACCACCCAGCGTCAAACTTCCCCGCGACAGAGTCACAGAAGCGGCTGTTAGTCCTCCGCTCAAGGCGACCGTGCCATTGTTGACGCTCAGATTCTTCCCGCTCATACTCATCAGTCCTCCCACTGTCAACTGACCACCGTTTTCCACCAACACATGGCGCGAATTATTGCCAGATATCGTCACGTTCCCCGTAATGTTTACTGTTCCGGCGTCCACATGCAAGGAGTTCGTGTTATCACTGCACTGGTGATAGAAGTTTACTCCACCCGACACTGTCACTGATGATCCGCTTCCCTGCACCAAAAGCCCCTTGCTCTTCAGAACTTCGCCCTCGGTTCCTGTCACTGTCAGAGAACCCGCTGAGTAAATTCCGTCATCGCCCTTGGTACCCACCGTAATACGACCGGCATGACCGGCTCCCGTTCCTCCAACTTGCTGCGCTGTCACAGACCCGCTGTCGGAGATGACCAATTTTTCATCGGTTCCGGTATCATCAAGCCCCAATTTGCCCGTGACATTCAGACTGCTGCCACTTCCCTTAATGGTAACGCTTCCAAAGTACGCGTTACCACCCACAGTTACACTCCCTGAACTCACCGTCTCCGTCCCATCGTCTGCAGTCGACACGCCAATGTTGAGACTTCCTGTTACAGAATTATATGCATTGGTTCCGGCAATAGATTTTTTGACATCCAGACTGCCGCCATTCGTCACATCTATGCTCGCATTGGTCGTATTTGCCAGCCCACCGTAGACCATCACCGAACTTCCCGCTCCATCAACTGACAGGCCGGTGCACCAAATGTCCCCATTGGTACCACTCGTCCCAAGTTGATCCCTGAATGCCTCGCCCACCGTAACTTGGCCGCCGCCGCTCACCGTCAATTTCCCGGTAAAGGCCCCAGTACCATTTGACAGGCGTTTCTTGAAAGAAGCCTCACCGGAATTCACCGTAATTGTACCGACAATAGACGTATTCTCATTTACCGTCATTTGACCGCCAGTCATGGTCAGCGCTGAACCTATAGTCAGATTGCCAGCGGTCACATCCACTATACCGCTGTTCACGGTAAGCGAGCTTCCATTAAATGTCCACCCCTTCTCAAAGATGGCTGTTCCGCCGGATTCAACCGTGAAGGCAGCCCATGTCGTACCGGCGGCTGTGAACTTCAGCGTGCCACCCTTCACTGTGGTGGATTTTGTATCGAAGTGATTTGTTGTGAACGTCTGGGTGCCCTCGCCACACTTGACGAGGTCAAATTTGTGGTTAACCCCGTTGAATGCATTATCGTTGAGCGCTCCTGAAAAGGAATACTCTCCCCCTGCGGTGTCGATAATCAACTTGGCATTACCACTTTGCTCGGCAAGCCTCACCTCGGACCCACTGCCATCCAACCCTTTAACTACGTAGGTGGCGTTGGCAACATCTTCTGCTCCTCGAAGGTGTATCTTCCCCGCACTCACCTCCAGCACCGTACCAGACAAATAATCCGTGTCCTCTGTGCTCGTATAGCCGAGGACGAGCGTGCCGCCGGCCACGTTGATCTTGGGACTTCCTCCACTGGCGCTGAAGCCTTCGCTCAGCGTCAGCGTACCGCCGGTCCATTTCAGGGTACCCGAACCGGAAAGTTGGCTGGAGAGAGAAGCTGTTGCACCGTCCATCTCCAAGGTAGTTCCCTCGGCCATCGTAATAGAACCACCAGAGATAGAGCCGTGGACAATGGCATGGGAGCTGGACTGGAGCTCCAACGTACCACTGCTTTCCAAGGTGACATCGCCATCCACGGACAAACTTGCCCCGCCACTTAACGACACTTGAGCGCTGCCGCCGATGACCAAGTTGCCCGTCACTGAGTGAGAGTTGGACTGAAAGGTCAGTGTGCTGCCGTCTGCCAAAGTGATATCATCCTCCACGGACAAACTTGTCTTGTTATCCCACGACACACGAGCGTTAGCGCCGACAGTCAGATTACCGGTCACCTCGAGCGAATGAAGAGCCTCATCGTTCGATGTAAAGTTGTACGTTACGGATGAACCGACACCCTCCACCCCCTTTATCTCCAGATTGGCCGTACGCACATCCCCCGCAAGTTTGACTGCGTGCTCACCCGAGGTTGCGACCAGATGAGCATTGGCGCGCACGCCGCCCCAGGCCTCGTTGCCTCCCGTACCAGCTTCATCACGCGCCCAGACATTCGAGTCCTCTCCCCACACCAAGTCACCTTCCCCGGCCCAGTAGAGATCCGTGGCTGTTGCAGAGCCGACGATGACGTGCGTGCCATCCTCGCTCAGGCTCACCTTGTCTTTGTACAGACTATCTTCATCCGTGGCGAATGTCACATGGTCTGCCCATGAAGAGGAGAAGAGCTGGTAACCGGTCTCATCTCCCGCAATGCTGCGCAGGAAGGCTTCGGAAAGGTGAATGGTGAGCGTGCCGCTGGAGCCCTCCGCCCAGACGCCCGCGAAACGGAGGTCCGAATACGAGCTCCCGCTCAGCGTCATCTCCGCATTCCCGTTCAAGGTGATGGTACCGAAATTGATGGCCGCATCGATCGGCGCACCGAGGACGAGGTGTCCGTTTTCTGCAAAAGTGAGACCGGCAAAGGTGAGGTTGCTTCCCGTGAGGCGCTGCACCGTGAGTTTACCTGCCAAATCCAGCGTTCCATTGACGCCGGACAGATTCAGCGTGCCCAGCGTATGCTCCCCAATCCCCTGCAGCTTGAGCGTACCTGCAGCTGAACCTATGTCAAGGGTGCCCGCCGACGCCTCGAGAGCGCCGCTTACCGTCAGAACGCCGCCGGAAAGCTTGAAGGTGCTTTGTTCCCGGATATCGAGTTTCCCGGTGATGGAAGAGTTCAGCCCCGCCTGGCCCCACGCGAGCGTACCCTCCTCAATGGTCACATTTCCTCCAACGGAAAGTTGGTTGGCAGACCCACCCTTCAAGTCTTGCGTCCCTTGCCCCTTTTTGGTCAAGTTACCGCTCAGCGCCATGGCGCCGTAGTACGTCCGGGAACCACTCCCCACAGTTGTCTCGACATCCTGAGCGTTGATGTGACCTTCATTAGCATTAGCATTGTTGGAAATGATTCCGTTCCCGGCATAGATCGTACCACTCAAGACGTTCAATGTTGCGTTTCGCACGTCCAACTGCCCCGTATGAAGCGTCAAATCCCTCGACAATGTCGTCGTTCCATTACTGTCGATGACTAGCCGGTCCGAAAGACCAACCTCTGTCTCGCTGATATTGGCGACAACATTGGTCCCTTGCAGGAGTATCTGATTCCCCTCTACGGTGACATCCGTTTCCCCGGTCTCCGCCGAGCTGTCGATGTTCTGGTAAAAAGCCCAGCCACTCCCCCCCACGTGCTTCAGAAGAAGGGTGACATTTTCTCCAATTTGCATCCCGGCAAGGTTAATGGTTTGATTCGATTGCGCCTGTACCTCCACACTGCCGACGCCTTCGTCGTCATCACCGTACACCAAGGAAAACGCGCCATACTGCGGAGCCGTAGATTGCGCCACAAGGACGAGTTTGGAGTCCTTATTCAGGGTAATCGTTGCTCCTTCTGCCCGGAAAGCACCTCCCACAGTCAAGGTCTTTCCGGCATTCAATGTCAAGCTGATGGCTACAGTAAGCGCCGTGTTGACGGTAGTATCCGCTCCCACGGTCATGACGGCGACGGCAAGACTCGCCGTTTGATTTGCCGCCGTGGAGAAAGTAAAGCTGCCCTCACCGCATATATTCACGCTCCGCGCCACCAATTCCCCCTGCATGCTGATATTTTTCACTGCATCCGTATTGCCGATGAAGGAAACTCTGTCGTTACTGGTGAAACTCCCACTCTGTCCGTCCACCTCGTCCCAACCGTCCTGCCCCTGTGCCCATGTGAGGGTCTCCCCCAGATGCGAACTCTCCGTCCAAGTTCTTTCAGCGGAGGTGTCGCTTATTTGGAGCGCCCCGTTTACCCAGTTAAAACTGTAGCCCCAGTCCGAGGTGAAAGAAAGTCCGGGCAGTGCTGAATTGCTCAGGGCCTCACCAAAAATGTTCCACGTGATTGGTCCACGTGAGAAGTCTTGATCCTTCAGGATGTCATACAGGTTCAATATGGTGATCGTGAGCGTGTTTTCCGAGCTGACTCCCCTAAGGCTTGTGATCCGCACGGTGTCATTAAGAGAAGTGAGTCCCCCCAGCTCCAGGGTCGAGGCAGCTCCTACCGTGAGCGTCCCGAGATCGGAACTCCTAGCATCCCCGATGTGCAGCGTTGTGCCGTTCAGAATCAAACTCCCTTCCACATTCATTCTCTCCACACTCAGCGTGCCGGCGCCTACATTGAAGGTGGCGGATGCGCCCACGGTCACGCTCTCCGCACTGCCCGCCACGTTGGCGGCCGTGATATTGCCTTTCTGAAAATCAACGGAACCCCCCTCATTCAACGTCATTGTTCCGCTCACGTTGACCGTACCGGCCTCCTCACCTGCACCGATGTTAAACGTAGTAGTTCCGTCTTCGGATCCGGCCTTTTTACTCACCGTCAAATTAGTAACATCGATGGATTTGTTCTGCATCGTGGCATTGAGCAACTCCAAAGTATCAGACTGCCCTTTCAGTGTAATAGCCCCTGTATTTGATTGGCCATCAATCTTGCAAATAAAATATTGCTCCGCTGTAGATTCACCTCGGTCCTTTGTAAGAATATCGCCTTCAAAGCCTGATAAGCAATTTTGGAAAAGCCAAGTCTGACTCCCTGTAGCCCAACCAAACACTAAGTTTTTTCCAGTTGCCCCCGTAATTGCTCCTGCGAATGTAATCGTTTGTCCGCTATTCCCATTGTTGATTACCAGCGTCTCAGAAAGATACAACTGTGCATTAACGGTGACGCTTCCCTCGAAACGTGTATCAGCAACTTCCTGTAAAGCCACGTCCCATACATTCGAAGCCTGATTATAACTATGATTAAGCCCATAAAGCAAACTTCCGCTCTTCTGACTAGAGTCACCTTGGCTTGCATCGCCAGGCAGGTTGACCGTAAACGCTATGCTACCTGGGCGTTCTGCAATAACCATAATCCCGTCTTCCTCATCTTCACTCTCTGTCCCCAGCGCGAGCTCATCACCTGCGGGGGCCGCCAGCGGGGGCTCTTCGTCCGCCTGGGCAGGGGTCGCCGTGTTCCACAGCAGGGAGAAGGCGCCCAAGAGAGCCGTCCCGGATGCCACGGTGCGCCGCAGCGTGCGGCGTCCGGCTAAGGCTGCAAGGCAGGCCAACAGAGCCTTGCGGAGACCAGTAGGTAAATGGAGTTTCATGATGATGATGATGAAAATTGGAGTCGCGGGGGCGCGCGCTGCACACGCGTGGAGTCTCCCACAGGGTATTCAGCCTACCTCTTTTCAAAGGAGATGTCCAGCATCTTTTTCAACGGAATCTTTTTTCTTGACAGTATCCAAGAAAACAGATTCATTATTTACCTTGCTTACTATAAACATATTAAATGGGATAAAATACGGAAATCTCTTTTCAAAAGAGATTGTCAACGACCGCTCGCAAATGCCCGGAAATCAAGTATGACACGAAAAATTTCCCCCAATGCACATCCAAAAAAAATGAGGAGGATGACCATGCAAAAATTGTTTGTGATAAGTTTGTTGCATGAAAGGTAAGCTGTATATCTCTTTTGAAAAGAGATAACCACTGTTTTTAGGGGCGCTTTCAGGGAGGAGGTTCGGGCAAACGCATTGCCAATTACGATATACGCGTGTTGAGCAGTTTTTTTGAATCATGAACGTATGCTAGAGGATTCTTTGGAGCCGCCAGCATGATGACCGCTTGTCGTTGTGGTTTTTGATGCGGATCAGCGATGATAGCAGTATGATAGCAGTCAACATGAGCATGTTCTGTGTTGACGAACTTTTCTCAAATGCGGTTGCCCTGGGGTGGCGTTCAATTTGCTTGCCAAGAGCAGGACGTATGGTAAGATGAGGCGCATGAAGACATGGGGAAAAGTCCTGTTGGGAATTATGGTTGCGGCGGGTGGCATTGTGGCTAGTGCGCAAGCTGAGCATGAGGCGGACGTGCTGCTGGCGGGCATGCGCAAGATGATGGTGAGCCAGGGGAGCCGAGATGTGCTGGGAAGCATCCGCAAGGGGAGTCTGAAAGTGCCGTTCAGTTTGAGCGCGCGGGGTGACACGATCGCCTTTCAGTACAAGCAGGGGGGTGAGTGGAAGAGGTTTGACGTGAAGATTGGGGAAAAGAAAGCGGCGCTGATGCTGGTGAACGAGGGCAAGGCAGTCGTGATGGCGCCGGGGGCGTATGCCCAGCCGATAGCCGGGACGGATGTCACCTACGAGGACCTCTCGCTGCGCTTTCTGTACTGGAAGGGGGGGAGCATTCTGCCGGACTCGGCGGATTCGCGCATCAAAGGGCGCGATTGCTACATCGTCCAAGCAGCTAATCCTTCGCCGGGAGTCGGACAGTTTGCCACGGTGCGCATGTGGATTGACAAGGAGAACGGGACTGTGTGGCAGGTGGATGGTTATGGAGCGGACGGGAAGCTCAAGAAACGCTTTTCCATCACCTCCATCCAGCGACTTTCGGACGGCACCTGGTTTTTCAAGCAGATGAAGATGGAGGTGCGCAACCCGCAGAATGACAAGCGCACGATTGCTCTGGATTACCTGGAGATGGACGATATTCCCAAGAAATGATGCGTTTTTTTGTCCATCTGATCATCGCGCTCATTCCGGTCTATGTGTTTGCGATAGGGATCGGCATTTCCACCATGGCGATCAGCGATGAGTCGGGCAGGTGGAGCTACGGCGAATGGATCACATCCATGCTTCTGGGGGTGCTTGCGCTGGCTGTGGTGGAGGGTTTTATCTTCCGGCTGTGGCTGCTGCCCAAGTGGGCGCAGGCGCTCAGCGAACGATTTTACGGGGGCGCCTACTTTCCGGCGGATGACCCCGTGGCCACTCTCGCGCAGTTGATCATTGACCAGCACTGCGGCGAACGCGCGCCGGAACTGGAGAAACTCGTACTCTCCGACCCCTCGCGCACGCGCGGCTGGATGGAACTCGCGCGCGTCGCGGAGATTGAACTCAAGGCCCCCCAACGGGCAGCCGAATACATGCTGACCGGGGCATGCAAGGTGAGGCGCAAAGAGGACGCAGCCATGCTGATGTGGCGCGCCGTCACCCTGCTGCGCAGGGACGAAGACTCCCGACCACGCGCCGAGGAAATTCGCCGCGAACTCACCCGGCGTTACCCCAAAACGACCTACGGACGGCTTGCCGCCGGAGATGGGGTGCCGGACACCCGGGGGTGAAGCAGAAAAAACGCCCGGCCACCAAAGGGCGGACGGGCGGATGAGGCTTCCGGGATAGGGCGCGGCGCATCAGCGCGCCACCAGGCTGTGGCCGGTCATCTCGGCAGGTTGCGGGATGCCGAGCAGGGAAAGAAGCGTGGGCGAGAGGTCGGCTAATCTGCCGTTTTCCAGCTTCACGCTCTCCTGATCAGGGCCGCAGTAGATGAGGTCCACGAGGTTGGTGGTATGGGCGGTATTGGGAGTGCCATCGGGGTTGATCATTTGCTCGCAGTTGCCGTGATCGGCGCAAATGAGGCAGCGACCGCCCAGCTCAAGAATGCGATTCACGCACTTTTCAAGCGCTTTGTCCACCGCCTCGCACGCGGCAACGCCCGCTTGCAGCACCCCCGTGTGCCCCACCATGTCCGGGTTGGCAAAGTTCATGATGGCCACATCGTAGTTGCCGATTGCCTCCACAAACTTGTCCGCCACCTCGGCCACGCTCATCTGGGGCTTCTCGTCGTAGGTGGCGACTTCGCGAGGGGAGGGCACAAGGATGCGATCCTCACCCTCAAACTGGGTCTCAACACCGCCATTGAAGAAGAAGGTGACGTGGGCGTACTTCTCTGTTTCGGCAATGCGAAGCTGGCGCAGGCCGGCGCGCGAAACGACTTCGCCGAAGATGTTGGCAAGCTTTTCCTGCTCAAAGACGACTGGAGACGGGTAGCAGGCCTCGTACTCAGTCATGGTGATGTAGTGGACCGCGGGGTGGACTTCGCGGTCGAAGCCGTCAAAGTCATCGTAGATGAAAGCGCGAGAGAGCTCGCGGGCGCGATCGGCACGGAAGTTGATGAAGAAGACGACATCCCCATCGTGCACCCGCGGCTGATTGGGCTCGCAGAAGACGGCGGGTTCGAGGAATTCATCCGTGGTGCCGGACTCGTAGCTCTTCTTTGCATACTGGGCGGGGGTGCAGGAGCAGGACTCGCCGCGACCCAGCACAATGGCGTCCCAGCCTTTCTTCACGCGCTCCCAACGTTTATCGCGGTCCATGGCGTAGAAACGACCCACCACGGTGGCGACGCGCGCGCCAACGCTGTCGGCGGCCTCCTGCAGCCGGGCGAGGAAGTTTTCGCCGCTCTTGGGGTCCGTATCACGACCATCGGTGATGGCGTGGATCATGATGTCTTTCACCCCGGACTGAGCAGCCAATTGGATGATGCCGATAAGGTGGTCGATATGCGAATGGACGCCGCCATCGGAGACCAGCCCGAGGAGGTGCAAGCGGTGGTCTTTGGCCTTGGCAAAGGCCTCGGTGACAACCGGATTGGCGGCGAAAGAGCCATCCTGAATGGCATTGGAGATGCGGCAGAGGTCCTGGTAGACAACGCGACCGGCGCCCAAGTTGAGGTGGCCGACCTCGGAATTGCCCATCTGCCCGTCGGGCAGGCCGACCTCCTGCCCGCTTGCACCGAGCAACGAATGCGGGCACGTGGCGAGCAAGCGGTCCGTGAAGGGAGTGGCTGCGAGTACGGTAGCATCCCCGTTTTTTTGCGCGACAGCGGGACCCTGAGGGTTACGCCCCCAGCCGTCGCGAATGATGAGAACTACAGGTTGATGTGACATGGGCGCAGTATACCACCCTTCTGCGATGATGTGAAGTCAAATACGCGTCGGAGCAACCGCATTAGAAAATGCGGCCGCCATTTGCGACGGATGAATAACGAATGACAATTTGTTGATAATATGCGTGTTGCGAAGTTTTTAATCATAAACGTATATGCAAGATAGTTCTTGAGAGCCATCACCATGATGACTGCTTGTTGTCATGATTGTTGATGCGTATCAATGGCGATATCAGTCAACAAGGACATTTTTCCGTTGATGAGCTTCCCTTAAATGCGTTTACCCTGAATGCGCGTCTGCGGACTTGCCAATTTTGGCAGATTATGGTAGAGTGAGGGGCATGAGAGCAAAGTTCCATTGGGTCGTCCGCCCGATGAACGGGAGTGTGGACTTCGGCGCGAAGCTGAATGAGGAACTTCCGCTGTTGATACGCAAACTGATGGCGCAGCGTGGCATCTGCGGCCAGGAGATGGCGGAGCGTTATTTGCGCCCGCGCCTGGCGGATTTGGGGGACCCCTACGTGATGCAGGGAATGGAGGCGGCGGTGGAGCGGCTTTTTGAGGCGGCCGACCACGGAGAATATGTTTGCATCTACGGGGATTACGATGTGGATGGGGTGAGCGCGGTCACCTTGCTGCATGAGGTGCTCTGCGCCTACGGCATTGCGCATTCGTGCTTCGTGCCTACGCGCACGCGGGAGGGGTACGGACTGAGCCACCGGGGGATTGACAATGCGCTCAATCGATGTGAGAGGCGGCCTACCCTGCTCATCACTGTCGACTGCGGCACCTCCTCCGTGGAGGAGGTGGACGAGCTGGGGCGCATGGGGGTGGACGTCATCATCCTCGACCACCACGAGGGAGGCGTGCACGGGCGCCCGCGCGCGAGGGCCATCGTGAATGCAAAACTGGAGGAGCATAGCGAACTGACCTACCTGTGCAGCGCAGGGGTTGTGTTCAAGCTGGCGCACGCGCTCATGAAGAGGCGCCGCCTGACGGATTTTGATCTACGCAAGTACTTGGATATGGTCGCTGTGGCGACCGTGGCGGATATTGTGCCTCTGGTTCAGGAAAACCGGTTGCTCACGCGCATAGGGCTGAGGCGTGTGGGGGATGCCGACGGCAATGTGGGCTTGCGCACCTTGGTGGAGATTTCGGAACTCAAGCTCCCCGCCAACGCGAGCCATATCTCCTTCCGCATCGGGCCACGACTGAATGCTGCGGGGCGCATGGGCTCCCCGCAGGAGGCGCTGGAGCTCCTTACCACCAAAGACGAGCAGCGCGCGCGCACGCTCGCCTCGTGCCTGGAGGAGCGCAACCGACTGCGCCAAGCGGAGGAAGAGCGCATACGCAACGAAGCAATGCAGATGCTTGAGGAGAACCCCGCCCTGCGGGAGAGTCCGGTGATCGTGCTGGGCTCGCGCAACTGGCACCCCGGGGTGGTGGGGATTGTGGCCTCAGTCTTTATGCGGCGCTACTACAAGCCCACCTTCATCATCTCCTTTGACGAACAGGGAAACGGCAAGGGTTCCGGACGATCCATCCCCGGCATTTCCCTCGTGGATGCCCTGCATGCCTGCGCTGACTGCATCGTGGCGGGCGGCGGACACGACATGGCGGCCGGACTGGAGCTGCGCGAAGACCAGCTTGACGCATTCCGCAATGCGCTGGCCGACTATGTGCTCAAAAACGTTGAGCCCCGGGCGCTGGAGCCTTCGTTGGACATTGACGCCGAGGTTTCCCTCAACGAGATTTCCGTGGAACTGATGGAAAGCTACGCGCTGCTGGAGCCTTTCGGCAACTCCAACCCGCAGCCCCTCTTCCTGAGTCGCCGGGTGATGCCCTCGTGCGCGCCACGGCGAGTGACGGGGAACCACCTGCGTTTCTCCCTGCACCAAGGCAACGATGAGCGGGAGGCCGTGTTCTTCAACGCGGGCGATCTCACCCTGCCGGACCCGCCGTGGGATATCGTTTTCAACCTCGAACGCAGCTTTTGGAGAGGTCGCAGTTCTCTCTCCATCGTTTTGAGGGATATGCGATCGAGCCAACAATGATGCTGCACCGCCCCAAGAACCCGCTGCCCCCCGTGGAGCACGGCGACTGGCGACTCCCGCTGGAAAAGCCGGAGGAGGCCGAGCATCTGCCGCCGCAGCCCTTGGGCGTGTGGCGACGGCTCAAACTGCGCGTCGCGTATTGGCAGACGACGCCCACGGCGCCGTGCCACCAGGAAGCAACGGCCGGAGATCCGCCGGTGGTGCCCATTCACGGGTGGTCCCGCGCCCTGCGTCTTGTTTTGGCATGGGTGGTGCTGCTGCCGCTCTCCATCCTGACGGTGTATGCGTTGCTGCTGCATTTGTACCACCACGCCGGCGAAACAGTGGGGCAGCGAGGCTTCTGGCTGAGTGTGCCGGTGTGGTATAGTTTGCTCGGGGTGGGGGCTTTCGTTTCGCTGGTGATTTCGCGGGTAGCGCTGCCGGTGATGGTGTACGTCTATGTGGTGGGGCATGAACTCACCCATGCCATAGCCGCCAAGCTCTGTTTGGGGAAGGTGCAGACGCTGAGGGTGGACCTCAACGGCGGGTACGTTGAAACAGACACCGACAACCTGTTCATCGCGCTCTCGCCGTACTTTGTCCCGCTGTGGATGTGCGTGTGGCTGCTCGTGTTGTGGGGCGTCAACCTGGTTTATCCCTTTCCCGAGTGGGGCGCGTGGTTTTACGCGGGATTTGGCTTTTGGTGGAGTTTCCATTTGTACTGGACCGTGTGGGTTATCCCGCGCGAGCAGCCGGATATGCTGGAAAACGGGTTGCTGTTCTCCCTGCTTCTGGTCCTGGTGCTGAACATCGCCATTCTTCTGGCGGTGCTGTACGCCTTTGGCGTGCTCTCCCCGACAGGCTACGGGCAAGATTTCGTGACGGCTGCGCGCGACACTTGGCAATTCTTCTGCGGGGTGTACGAACAGCTTGTGCACGCGGCGCAGCGGTACTGAACTTACACTTCCATGACTTGAGACGGGCGCAACATGCGGGAATACATCATCAAGCGTTTGCTGCTGGCGCCGGTTACGATCATTGGGGTGACCCTGCTGGTGTTCTGCCTGACCCGACTTGTGCCCGGCGGCCCGGCGGAGCGCATGCTGCAGGAGCAGGCCATGGGCGCGCTTGCCGGGGAGAAGACAACCGCGGAGGGAGCCGGGAGCATCAGCGAAGATGAGCGCGAACGCCTGGCAGAACTCTTCAACCTGGATGAACCCGCGTGGAAAGCTTACCTGCAATGGTTGGGCCTCGCGCGCCGACGAGTCGACATCACCAAGGCTGAATTTCACGACGACGGATGCGCCTACCTGACGACCTCGGCGCCGGGAGGAAGCCCGCGCGTGCTGGCTGTGCGCCGCGTGGGCGCCAGCCCAACGTTCGACCGCCCGAGTTGGTACACGGAGGAGGGCTGGCGCATCCGCATTGAAACTCCTGCGGAACGCGCCGCACGCCGCAATGAACTCAACCCGCGCTCGGCGCCGGTGCCGCCAACCGAGCAGCGAGTCCTGCGCGCGCGCGCTATCCTGTACCGCTACGCGTGGGACGGCCTGCTGCAGGGAAACATGGGCAAATCCTACAAGTACAATGAACCGGTGCTGGGCATGATGCTCAGTCGCCTTCCCGTATCTCTCTACTTTGGGATACTGGGCGCTCTGCTGATGTACCTCATCAGCATTCCGCTGGGCATTTGGAAGGCCTTGCACCACCGCGGCGTGGGGGATGCGACCAGCAGTCTGTTGCTGTACGTGGGCTACGCAGTGCCGGGATTTGCCTTGGGAGCCGTGCTTCTCATCTACCTGGGCGCGCGGTTGGAGTATTTTCCGCTGTACGGGCTCACCGGGCCGGATTTTGAGGCCCTGAGCCCGATGGGCAAATTGGCGGATGTGGCGCACCACACCGTGCTGCCGCTCATCTGCTATGTAGTCGGCTCCCTCGCTTTAACCACCATGATGATGAAATCAAGCCTGCTCGACCAACTCTCCGCGGGCTATATGCGCACGGCCGTGGCCAAAGGGACGGGATACCGCCGGGCCGTGTGGCGCCACGCGCTGCGCAACGCCATCATCCCGATTGTCTCCGGGCTTGGCAGCGTCATCTGCGCCGTGGTGGGCGGTTCCATTCTCATTGAACGCGTGTTTGACATCCGCGGCTTCGGCATGCTCTGCTACCAGGCGCTCATGGACAAAGACTACGCACTCATCATGGGCACTCTCCTGCTTAGTTCGGTCGTGATTGTGCTGGGAAACCTGGCAGCTGATCTGCTTGTGGCGCGGCTCGACCCACGCATCAAATTCCGCTGAAATGAAGAAAAAATTACCAGCCGTTTTACTGATCCTGGCTGCGGTACTCGGCTGTCTGGCAGAGCTGCACGGCTGGCTCGTTCCCACCCTATCGTGGCCCTTTACCGTGGCGCGGCAGACTCCCCTGCTCTCGTGCCGGGCGGAGCTGTGCCCGGCGCTGGCGGCGGATGGACGGGTGCAGTGGTTTGGCTGGGCGGCGATGCTGCTGCTGGCGCTGACCGGGGCAGGGCTTCTTTTCCGGCGTGGGGGGAAGAGCTTACCGCCGCAGACGCAGCGGGCTTTGGTACGCTTTTGCAGCCATAAAACGGGCGTTGTCTCGCTGGTGCTGTTGGCGATTCTTTTGGCGCTGGCCGGGGCGGACCAAGCCCTGGTCGGCAAGCGAGCTCTGGCCGTCGTCACGCAGCAGGGAGAGTGGCATTTCCCGGCTTTTCGGCGGCACATGCTGCCCGGCAGTCTCTTTGGGATGACGGGCAATGCCGGCCTGGCGGAGGCCGACTACCGCCAGTTGCACGAGGACCTGGGCAAGCCGGGGGGGTCCCAACTCGTGCTCATGCCGCTTATTCCCTACGACCCTGCCGGGGATACGGCTGCTTTCCCGATGCAGGAGTTGCCCGCCCGGGATGGGCTTCTGCTCGACACAGATGCTGCGACTCCCTACGATGGCTTGGCCTGCCGACTTTATCCCAATGGGGATGTCCACCTGCGCATCCGTTACCGGGCCGGCGTCCCGGATGGGATGGCGCAGGGCTGGAGCCACGACCGCCAGGAAGTCTACGGCGCAACTTGGAACCACGGCAAGCTTGTGCGCGAATCCTACCGCGGCGAGGACAACATCCCCCATTTCCTGCAGCAGAGCAGCACCAAGCACTACCTCATCCACTACCACCCGGCGCCGCCTCTCACGGGCAATCACCTGCTGGGCACCGACAGCCGAGGGCAGGACATTGCCGCGGCGCTTTTCGGAGGACTGCAAGTGAATATCAAAGCGGCGCTCTTTTATTTGCCGCTCGTGTACGGCATTGGGCTGTGCATCGGCATGCTCATGGGTTACTGGGGCGGGATTTTTGACATTGTGGCGCAGCGCCTGATTGAAATTCTATCGCAGCTGCCGTTTCTGTTCGTCATCATGGCGATCACCGACATGGCGCCGCAGAGTCTGCGCGGGCTGCCGACCACCCTGCTGCTGATGGCGCTGCTGGGGTGGATGCCGGTAACCTACCTCATCCGCACGGCGACCATGCGTGAGAAAACGCATGACTACGTGTCCGCCGCGCGAGCCATGGGAGCGAGCATGCCGCGCATCATCCTGCGCCACATCCTTCCCAACCTCACGGGCATCATCATGACTCTTCTCCCTTTCAGCTTTGCCTTTGTTGTGCTCTCGCTCACATCGCTGGATTACTTGGGATTCGGTCTGCCGGACACGTACGCGAGCTGGGGGAGACTGCTCAATGACGGGTTGGGGCGTCTCTCCTCCCCCTGGGTGGCCTGCTCGGCAGTGGGCGCTCTTGTCACCATGCTGCTGCTCATCACCTTTATCGGCGAATCCGCACGCGAGGCCACTGCGCCACAAAACCTTGAGCATTATGAATAAGACGACCCACAGACTGTGTCACCTGCTTCGCTTCCTGGGGCTGGCGCTCATGGCGGCGGCGGGGAGCTGGCTCACGAGCTGCGATGACGAGAGCGGGCGCACGGGGCTGGGGTGGGTTCCCCCCGCGCGAGACAAGCTTCCGCCGGGTTTTGACAAAGATGCGAACGTGCCGGACTATGCCCGGCGCTGGCGGATGCCGCCGGGTTTTCGCGGTTTTCCCCAACGATGGAACGAGCGAGTGCAAAATTATCTGGATGTGCAAATTGCGCGCGCGGACGCCCAAATCCAACGCTTGCAGCAGCGCCTGGAAGAAGTCCCACCCACCGCCCGGGAGGCTGCAAGCGCGCGGCTCGAGTTGCTCATTCTCGAGGCGCAACGGCTGCGCGAGCGACGCCAAATCGGGGACTGCCTCATTTTTTTGACGGAGAGGGACCTGCCTGCCCATTTGCGGTGGGAGCGCGGTGAGGACGAACCGGACCTCGGCGACCCCGCCGCTATCAAGGGGGGCACGCTGCGCCTGGCGCTGCAGCGCTCCTTCCCCAACACCCTGCGCGTTTTCGGACCGAACAGCAACAACTCTACCCGCCGCTACCTGTACGATGACATCGACCTGCCCTTGGTGCGCCTGCACCCCGGCACACGCAAACTCATCCCCGGCACGGCGGATCGCTGGGCCATCTCGCCGGGCGGGCGCACAATCTACTTTCACATTGACCCGGCGGCGCGATTCTCCAATGGCGATACGCTCACCACGCGCGACTTTGTGGCCTCGCTTTTCTTGCGCACCTCGCCGCACAGCGCGGACCCTTTTTACCCGGACTTCTACCTCGCCAACTTCGCTCGCATTGCGATCTACAGCGACCATATCATGGGCATCACCTTGCCAACGACCCGGCCCTACGCTGCCTACGATGCCGGGAGACTGCCGAGCGCCTGCACGCGTTTCTACGCGGAGTTCGGACCGGATTTCCCGGAGCGATACCTGTGGCGCGCGGCGCCGACAACCGGCGGATACGCAGTCGATGCCAGGCAAACGGTGATGGGCAGCCAACTGGTGCTCGCGCGCGTGAAAGAGTGGTGGGCGGCAAATCGCCGCTACACCCGCCACACCTGCAACGTGGATCACATCTCCTACACTTTTATCAACGAGGCTGCCAAAATCCGCGAGATGTTCCGCATCGGTGAGCTGGATGCTATCTCCGGTCGCGATGCCGACTTCTGGTACGAAGGGTTGGAGATTCCGCAGGTGCATGCCGGTTACATCCGCCGCGTTGTCTTTCAAAATGAGTGGCCGCGCAACAGCTTCGGATTTCACTTGAATTGCTCCGCCGCGCCGTTTGATAATCCGGACGTGCGGCGCGGCTTTCACTACGCGCTGAATGTGCAAGCGGTGATTGACACCCTTTTTCGTGGGGACTACCGGCGAGGGAGCTCCTACTTCTCCGGGTTCGGGGCGTTCACCAACCCGAATCTGCAGGCCCTGCCCTACGACCCCGACCAGGCCCGCGCCTGCTTTGCCGCTGCCGGCTACACGGAGGAGGGAGAAGACGGTATTCTGCGCAAGGCGGACGGAGAACGGCTGCAGGTGCTGGTGAGCTCGCGCGTGGACCCGACCTATGCCGCTGCCATGAGCCTCCTGAGGGCGGATGCGGCGCGCTGCGGACTGGACCTGCAATTTGAGCAGATGGATGACACTCTCTTTTACCTGAAGGTGAAAAACAAAAACTACAGCGCGTGCATTTTCTCATGGGGATTCAGCCCGCCCGTGCCCGATGCCGCACCCTATTTCCTCTCCCAATACGCCTACGATGCGGAGGGCAAACCACTGCCCGGAACGAACAACATCACCGCTACGGCATCCCCCGAACTCGACCGCGCCATCTACGAGGCCCGCTCCGCGCCCACCTTGGCTGCCGCTGTCCGAGCGCAGCACCGCGTGCAAAAACTCATCGCCGATTCCTGCGCCTGGGTGCCGGGCTGGTCCTCCCGTTTCTGGCGCTTTGCGCAATGGAGATGGCTGTGCTGGCCGAATACGAAAGAGACACGCTTCTGCCCACCGCTCTACTACGACCCCTTGGACAGCCACCTGTACTGGATTGACCCGAACCTGATACGGGAAACGCGGCGCGCTCGCGTGGAGGGTCACCGATTCCCGGAGGCCGAGCTGCGGATACCCCTGCCCAACGACGAGCCATGAACGCACTGACCTCCCCCTTGTTGGAAATACGCGAGCTGACTACGGCCTTTGCCGGTGAGCATGGGACTCTGCCGGTCGTGGACGGTGTGAACCTGCGTCTTGCGCCCGGGGAGTGCGTAGGCATTGTGGGCGAGAGCGGGTGCGGGAAAAGCGCCGTTGCCATGAGCGCCGTGCGGCTGTTGCCCCGCCCGAGCGGGCGCATTCTCGCCGGCCAGGCGCTCTTCCGCGGGCAGGATTTGCTTGCCCTGCCCTCGCGGCAGCTCAACAGCATCCGCGGGGCCCACATCGGCGTGATCTTTCAGGAAGCTCTTCAGGCGCTCAACCCCGTGCAACGCATCGGGCAACAGATCGCCGAGCCGCTCATGCTCCACCTGGGCATGAGCGAAGAAGAAGCCTTGCAACGCGCCCGAGAGTTGCTGGAGGCTGTACGAATACCCGCCCCGGCGCTGCGCGCGCGGGAGTACCCGCACTCGCTCTCCGGCGGCATGCGCCAGCGGGTCATGATTGCCATTGCCCTGGCCTGCAGACCCGATCTCATCATAGCCGATGAACCTACTACGGCCCTGGACACCACGGTGCAGCAGCAGGTGCTCGCCTTGCTACGCGAACAGCGGCGCGAGTCCGGCGCGGCCACCTTGCTCATCTCCCACCATCTGGGGGTCATCGCGCAAAACTGCGATGTCGTCTACGTGATGTATGCAGGGCGCGTGGTGGAATGCGCCCCGGCGGGGGAACTTTTCGCCCACCCGCGGCACGCCTACACACGCGCGCTGCTGGCCGCTACCATCCGGCCGGATATGCCGCATCATTCCCTCCTGCCCGGCATCCCCGGCAATGTGCCTGCTCCCCACGAATACGCCACCGGGTGCCGCTTTTGCCAGCGCATGGGACGCCCCGCCCCACTCGGCCCGCAGCGCCCCCCCTGTGAGGAGGTCGCGCCGGAGCACTTTGTCGAGCTCTGCCCCGCGTGCTGCGATATGGAAATGACAGATTGACATTAAATCATTTAGCTTATTTCCTATCCCCTGACTTGCGCGAGTTCCATCAAATAGAGGAACGCATGAAATTCCGTCTTGCTTTTCGTATGTTGGAAGGGTATAATGGGGGTGAATTCACCGCGTATTCTTTCCTCTCCATGTCCTCGAAATTCACCTACAAGCAATCGGGCGTTGATACGATTGAAGCTCAATCATTTGTCCACAACATCAGCTCCCATGTCAAGCGCACGCAGAAAAACCGCAGCCTCTTCAACGCCTTCGGACTTTTTGCCGCAGCCTACGATTTGAGCGGCTACAAGCAACCGGTCATCGTGACAGGAACGGACGGCGTGGGCACCAAGACTGAGCTGCTCTACGAGCAAGATATGTTTGAAACGGCGGGCAAGGACCTGGTGGCAATGAATGTGAACGACATTTTGACAACGGGAGGCGATCCCCTGCTTTTTCTCGATTATTTGGGAATCTCCAACCTGAAGCGCGAGACGCCGAGGATCACACGCCTGGTAGCGGGCATGTGTGATTATCTGGAAAGCTGCAACTGCATTTTGGCCGGCGGGGAAACCGCGGAGATGCCCGGTGTGGTGCCTGAGGACTTGGTGGAGCTGGCCGGTTTCTGCATCGGCTGTGTGGAAAAGGACGGCATGATTGACCCCTCGCGCGCGCAGGCGGGAGATGTGCTGATCGGGTATGAGAGCGATGGATTTCACGCCAATGGGTGGAGCCTTGTGCGGCGCATCCTCGCGCAGCATCCCGACCTGCTGACTCGCGAGGAATTGCGTGCGGCGCTGGCTCCCACCCGTCTCTACAACGATGTGGTGGAGCAGATGCGCGCCGCCCGACTCACCCCGAAAGCATTTGCCCACATCACCGGCGGCGGGTTGCCGGAGAACCTGGAGCGTTTCCTGGGCGACAAGGGTGCCGACCTGACCGTCCCCTTCTGGCAAAACGATCCTGTGCAAAAAGTGTTGCAATACGTGGATGAGCAGGATCGCTTCCATACCTTCAACATGGGGATCGGCTGGGTCGCTATCGTTGCTCCCGACCAAGTGGACAAAGCGATGACGGTGGGTCCACGTTCCCATATTCTGGGCACACTGCGGCAAGGTGCGGGCATTCAAGTGCGCGTTGCTCCCTGACCGGTCCCGACCTCCCTCACCCTGGCAACTTCCCCTTTCAACTCTCCCTCTCTCACCCCTCCAACCTGCCATGTCCGACCCCCTGCACCATGAATGCGGCGTAGCCGCAATTCGCTTGCTCAAGCCACTCTCGTACTTTGCCAATAAGTATGGGTCGCCGGAGTGGGCATTCAACAAGCTTTTCCTGCTCATGGAAAAGCAGCACAACCGCGGGCAGGACGGCGCAGGCATCGGCTGCGTCAAGCTGAATATGCCACTTGGGGAGCCATACGTGTTCCGCGCGCGCAACGCCACATCCTCCGCTCTGTCGGATATTTTCTCCGCCCAGCAACGCAACCTGCGCACCTTGCTGGAGACCGGAGGGTGGGATCCCCAAGATGCTCAAGCCTACAAAAGGCATTTCAACTTTGGCGGAGAAATCCTGATGGGCCACCTGCGCTACGGCACCAGCGGACAGTTTGACGAAGGGAGCTGCCACCCCTTCCTGCGCCGCACCAACTGGACCACCCGCACGCTCATGCTGCTGGGGAATTTCAACATGACCAATGCGGATGAGCTCAACCGCACGCTCATTGAACGCGGGCAGCATCCTATCTTTGACACCGATACCCAGGCCGTGTTGGAGGAAATCGGATACTACTTGGACGAAGCCCACACGGACATTTATCGCGAGCTGCGCGACAATACCCCGGGTCGGGAAATCCCCAGCGTCATCTCCCAACGCCTCGACCTTTACGATATCATCGGCAAGGCCTCCCAGAATTGGGATGGGGGGTACTGCGTAATGGGAGCGGTGGGTAACGGAGACTTCTTCTGCCTGCGCGACCCGCACGGCATACGCCCCTGCCACTATGTGCTCACCGAAGAGTACCTGGCCATAGCGAGCGAGCGCGTGCCGCTGATGAGCGTCATGGGAGTGGAATGCGAAGACGTGCATGAGCTGGAACGAGCCAACATGATTGTAGTGAAGAGCGATGGGAAAATCACCATCGCCCCGTACACAACGCCGTTGGAGCCGACCCCCTGCTCCTTTGAGGCGATCTATTTCTCACGCGGCAACGACCCCATTATTTACCAGGAGCGCAAGCAGCTCGGCGCCAACCTGGCGGAGAAAGTTGTGGAGTGCCTCGGTGATGAAAACTTCTCGAAGGCAGCTATCACCTACATCCCTAACACGGCGGAGGTTTCTTACTACGGCCTGTTGGAAGGGCTGCGTTCCTACCGCAGAGATCGCGTCACCGCCGCCGTCATCGAAAATTTCCACAAGGGAACGCTCACTGATGATCTCATCCGCGAGCTGATACAACGCCGCTGGCCGCGCGCTGAAAAAATCGCTCACAAGGACATCAAATTGCGCACTTTCATCTCCGAGGAGAGCAGTCGCAAGCAGATGGCAGCCCAGGTGTATGACCTTACCTACGGCGCCGTCGGAGAGCAGGAGGTCCTCATCGCCATTGACGACTCGATTGTGCGTGGCACCACGCTGCGCGTATCCCTGCTGCGTCTGTTGGCGCGTTCCAAGGCGCGAAAGATCGTTATTCTTTCCTCAGCCCCCCAAATTCGCTACCCGGACTGCTACGGCATTGACATGAGCGAGCTGGGCAAGTTCATCGCTTTCCAGGCGGCCGTTTCTCTGCTCAAGAAACGCGGAGACTACGCGTACATCAGCCATGTATACGATGAATGCCGCCACCAACTCACACTGCCGCCGAAGCAACGCAGCAACCCGGTCAAATCCATCTACTCACCCTTCAGCGCCGAGGAGATCACTGATGAAATATCGCGGTTGGTCACGCCGGATAATTCGCCCTGTGAGGTGCAGATCATCTACCAGACGCTTGAGGGATTGCACTCCGCCATAGAAGGACCGTGCGGCGACTGGTACTTCAGTGGCAACTACCCCACCCCCGGCGGGTATACGACGGCCAACGTTGCTTTCATCAACTGGTATGAAGGCCGCGATGGGCGCTCATACTCCCTGCCCGTGTGACCCACCCCCGGCGCTTTGGCTCCGGGCGCGGTTCATGCTCTCGCCACCCCCCCACAACCCTGCAAATCCTTACGCCACGATGCCCGACAATGCCATACCCCAAGATTGGACCGAGCTCCCGGATGAGGAGCTCATCCGCATCACTTTGTCCGGGGAGACGCGTGCGTTTGACGAGCTCATTCACCGGCACAGCCGCAAGCTGCACGCTATGCTGCTGCAAATGCTCGGTTCCGAGGCCGATGCGTACGACGTGGCGCAGGAAGCGTTTCTGCGCGCTTTCCGTTCGCTGCGCTATTTCAATCAGAAGAGCGCCTTTTACACCTGGCTCTACACCATCGCCGCCAACCAGGCCCGCAACTTCCTGCGCAAACGCAAACGCGAAAACGCTTTCAGCATCGACGACGATGAAAACGGCGCCCCGCTCGAAAAAGACAGCGAGCTCGCCGACCAAGCCCTGGATGCCGACCCCGTTCGAGGCGCCCACATCACCGATATCAAAAAACGTCTCCGCAAGGCCCTCAATCAGCTCTCTCCCTCCCACCGCGAGGTCGTCACCCTCTGCGACATCATGGGCCTCTCCTACCAAGAAATTTCCAAAATGCTCCACGTCTCCGAAGGCACTCTGCGCTCCCGCATCTTCTACGCCCACAAACAACTCCAGAGTCTCCTGGGCGACCTGGAGAGATGACGCAGCGACATCTCTCACGCTTTACAAAAAAGGCAGGTGTGGTATAATCTGGCGCTTTCCAAGTAAGCTCATGAAAAACCTGCTATCCATTGAAGAACTCACTGGCGACCACATGAAGCAGCTGCTCGCTTTGGGGCACCGATTGAAGGCCGAGCGCGGGCGCCACACAGTGCAACCACTGGCCGGACAAACGTGGGCGCTTATCTTCTCCAAGTCATCCACGCGGACGCGCGTGTCGTTTGAAGTCGGGGTGAGCGAGTTGGGGGGCAGACCGATGTTTCTCTCCACGCGCGATACGCAGCTGGGACGCGGCGAGCCGGTGAGAGACACGGCGCGCGTGCTGGGGCGCATGGTGCATGGGGCGATCATTCGCACCTATGAGCAGAGCAATGTGCAGGAATTCGCGAAGTTTTCCGGCATACCGACTATCAACGCCCTCACCGACCAGGAGCACCCCTGCCAGATACTGGCCGACTTGCTCACGCTCGAAGAGCTGTACGGGGTGGGCGCTTGGAAGAATATGAAGATTGCCTTTCTCGGCGACACGGACAACAACATGGGGCGTTCGTGGATGTGGGCGGCAAAGAGACTGGGCTTCACTCTGGCCCTGGGCGGACCGCAGCAGGCCCTGCCAAGCGCAGAGCTGCTTGCGCGACTTGACTATCCGGACATCATCTGTACCACAGACCCGGTAGAGGCTGTAAGCGGCGCCACAGTCGTCAACACCGATACCTGGATTTCCATGGGCCAAGAGGCAGAAAAAGGCACCAAGGAAAAAGCCTTTTTCCCCTACCAAGTGAACCGCGAATTGCTGGAGCATGCAGCAGCCGGACACAGTGTATTCCACTGCCTTCCTGCCTACCGCGGCTACGAAATCACCGATGAAGTGCTGGAAAAACACGCCAACGCCATCTTCACCGAAGCGGAAAACCGCCTGCATGCTCAGAAAGCCGTACTTTACACGCTTGCACAGTCATGAGCTACGCGGAACGCATCGAAGAGCTGCTGGAGGACCTGTCCGTTTTTGAGGACTGGCAAGAGCGCTACGAGTACATCATTTCGCTGGGACGTCATTTGGCGCCCATGCCGGAGCAGTACCGTCGGCCGGAGAATCTCATCCGAGGTTGCCAGAGCCAGGTGTGGGTGGGCACAGAATTGATGAACGGGGCTTTCATCATTCACGCTGACAGTGATTCGCTGATCACGAAAGGCTTGATTGCAATTTTCGTGCGCCTGCTTTCGGGGCTCACGCCTCAGGAAGTGGTAGCGGCTGACCTGAGCAAGCTGGATGCTGCCGGATTGAAAGAGCACTTAGCCTCTACACGTGCCAATGCGCTCACTACTATGGCCAATACCATCCGTAGTGCCGCGGCTAAACTTACCTGACCGCCTCCCCTCTCCCCATGCATGCGCGTTTAGACCAACTGCTGGCAGAACGCCGCGCCGCATTTGAGCCGGATACGGATACCTACCGGGTGCTGCCGGAGGGTCTGCTTTTCCCCGGGGTGAGCGTGGATGCTCTCAGTGGGCGTTTTCTGGTGTCGCTGCGAGGTGTCAACATGCCCGAGGAAGTGCGCGAGTGGCTGCTTGCAAACGGAGCCGATGTGTTCGTCAAACGACTGTCGCAAGGGGAGAAGAGCGCGCCGGAGCCAATGGCTCCCCCGCAAGAGCCACTGCGCTTCCTTGCGCGAGAGAATGGGGTGCACTACCTGCTGAATATGCAAAGCGGGTACTCGCAAGGGCTCTTTATCGACCAGCGCGACAACCGCGCACAACTGCGCCGACTCTGTAGTCCGGGTATGACTGTGCTGAACCTCTTTGCCTACACGGGCGCCTTTTCCGTGTGTGCGGCGTTGGCCGGAGCTACGGCTACCACGTTGGACCTGGCCCCGTCATGTCTTGAGCATTGCCGGGAGAATATGCGCGCCAATGGCATTGACCCTGGGCAGCATTTCTTCTGCAAGGGCGATGCGCTGCGCTGGCTCAACAGTTTCGCACGGCAGGGTCGACAATTCGATATCATCGTGCTCGACCCGCCGACCTTTTCACGCGACGGGAAAGGACACGTCTGGCGCGCCGAGCGAGATTACTCAGAACTCGTACGCCGAGCTGTACCGTGTCTAACGCCGGGCGGCCATCTACTCTGCACGACCAACTGCCGTGGTCTGAATGGATCGGATTTTATGCACATGGTGAGCGCAGCGACACCCACCACAGCCCGTATTGAGGAAGTTCCCATGCCTTTCGATTTTTCGCCCGAAACTTATTTGAAGACGCTATGGATTCACAGTTGACTCCCCTGGAACAAAAGGCGCTCTCCCTCTTTCGCCAACCGCCGCGCCATCTCAACTGCGCCCAAACCGTTTGCGCCGCCATGGGACACGAAGAACTTGTGCCTGCTATGCAGCATTGCAACGTGGGCAAGGCTCCCGGTGGCACGTGCGGTGCGCTCCACGCCGCCATTACCATGGCTCCGGGGCGCGAAGCCGAGCTGCGCGCGCTGTTCAAGCGTACGCTCGGCGCTGAAAAATGTGCGCTGCTGAAGCGGGACGGGCGCATCCCCTGCCCCCGCTGCGTGTGTACAGCCGTGCGCGCGCTGGGCGAATCCTGAAGCGGTTCAATCTTTGGCAGATTTGGGGTCGAAAGCATCGCGCAAGCCATCGCCCAAAAAATTGAGGGCAAGCAGGGTGAGGCAAAAGAAAACAGCCGGGTAAATGAGCAACTGCGGCGCTACCTCCATGCGGTCTGCGCCCTCTTTGATGAGCGTGCCCCACGAGGAGTTGGGCGCCTTCACCCCCAAGCCGATAAATGAAAGCGTGGACTCTGTGAGGATGATCCCTGGCACGGCAAGTGTGGTGTACACGATGACGGGGCCGAGCAGGTTTGGCGCGATATGGCGGAAAAGGATCGTGAAATGGCTCAGGCCTAGCGAACGGGCAGCCAACACAAACTCCTGCTCGCGCAGCACGAGAGTTTGAGTGCGCACAATCCGCGCCAACGTGAGCCAGCCCAGGGCGCCAATCGCTAAAAAGATGGGAACAAGACCGAAGATAGGCGCCAGGGTGTCGCGACTCCACCCCGTGAGCTGCACCGCGCGGTCAGTCAACTGACGGCACGGTTCCTCAATGCTCAGCGAGAATACCACCACCACTACAATGAAGGGGAGAGCAAAAAGCACATCCACAGCGCGCATCATCACCGCGTCAACACGTCCTCCCACATAGCCGGACACCATACCATACACCACCCCCAGCGCCACTGCCACCGCCGTAGCTAGTATACCAACAAGCAGCGAGATTCGCCCGCCGTAGAGTACACGCGCCAGCATATCGCGCCCCAAGTGGTCCGTGCCCAACCAGTGCTGCCAACTGCTCCCGATGGCAATATGATCCAAATCGGTGAGATTCGGATTGGCCACGCAGGGAAAGATCGGCAATACAAAACAAGCCAGCAGCATGAGCAACAAAAAGACAATAGAGCACACCGCCGCGCGGTTGCAGCAAAGCCGTTGGCAAGCGTCCTGCAGGAACGAATGACCACGAGGCTTGGGAGGAGAGGGCTTCATGAGCGGAGACGTGGGTTGAGCCAAGCCTGGCAACTGTCAACAGCAAGATTCGCCGCCACAATGAGGACGCCATAACAGAAAACAAGTCCTTGAATGAGGAAATAATCGCGGTCCGTAGTGGCATTCACAAAGTGCAGCCCCAGCCCCGGCACCTGAAAGCAGGATTCTACCACAAATGAACCCGTGATAAGCGCTGCAAAAGCAGGCCCTAGATAGGACACCGCCGGCAGCAACCCGCTGCGCAACGCGTGGACCCACAAAATACGGCCTGTTCCGGCCCCTTTTGCCCGTGCCGTGCGCACAAAATCGGAGGCGAGGGCCTCCACCATACCTGCACGCGTGAGACGCGCCAGGTACGCTGCATTCACCGCACCCAGCACCATGGCAGGCAGCAGCATACATAGCGGATTGTCCCAGCCGGCCACGCTCAGGCCCGGCACATGGGCGCCCAGACTGATGCCGAACACGGGCGCAAGCACAAAAGGTGGAATACAAATGCCCACCACCGCGGCAAACATTAACCATGCATCTGCGCGAGAGTTGCGGCAATAGGCCGCCGCCATGCCGACCGGGATGCCCACCACAATGGCCAACAGCATAGCGAGGCATCCCAATGCGAGCGACACGGGAAAAGCCTGCCCGATGATCTCGGACACCTGAGTCCCCTCGCGCACCAATGATGGGCCGAAGTCTCCATGTAGCAGAATGGCCTTCCAGTAGCGCAGGTACTGCTCCCAGATGCCAGCGTCCAACCCATATAAAGAATTGAGTTGAGCGAGCACATGCTCCGGCAATTTGCGCTCGCCCAAGAATGGGTTGCCGGGCAAAGCGCGCACCAAAAAGAAAGTGAGGGACTCAAGCACAAAAAGCACCAGGAGACCCTGTCCCACGCGTCTGAAGATATAGCGTATCACGGCGTAATTTTCAACTCCACGGCATCCAGGGGGTGATTATCCAGCATGAGCGCGTGCCAGCCACTCACATAAGGCGATTTCATGTAGGTACGTTGGCTCCAATAAAGCGGGATCACGGGACAGGCGCGCAGCACCTCGAGTTCGGCAGCTGCGAGGTGGGCCAGGCGCTCCTGCGGGTCAACAGCCTGCCTGGCGGCAGCGAGCTGGGCATCGCAAACAGGGCTGGCCCAGCCAGTGCAATTATTGCCTCCGCCGCTCTGCCAAAGCTCCACAAAGGTGGCGGGGTCCAAAAAGTCTCCACTCCACGAACAGGAAGAAATATCATACTCTCCATTCTGCTGTGCGGCCTTGTAAGCGGCCCACTCACACGCGCGTATCTCCACCCGCACTCCGAGCACGCGGGCCCACATCGCCTGAATGCTCTCGGCCATCACGCGCTGGATATCGCGCGAGGTTGTCATAATTTGCAGCGTGGGAAACCCTCGTCCCCCTGGAAAGCCGGCTTGCGCCAGTAAATCGCGCGCCAGTAGTTCGCGTTGCGATTGGGACAGATGCTGGATGTCAGCATCTACGGTCCCGGCGTAATCCGGCGTGGGGGGGGTGAAGCCGTATGCCTCTTTCCCCGCACCGCGCACAACGCGTTGCACCAGCGCCTCGCGATCGATTGCAAGGGAGAGAGCGCGGCGCACACGCACATCATTCAGGGGCGTGCGCGTTGTATTGAGACGGTAAAAAATCGTGCAATAATAAGCATCCCTGCAGAACTCCCGAGGCGCGCGAGTGCGGGCATAGTCAAGCATTTCCGGCGGCACGTTGTTGGAGATATGAAGTTTACCGCCAAAATACATGCGAGTCTCCGTATAACCGTTCACAATGGGCAGGAAGCGGATGCCTCGGTTGCGCACTTCATGCGCTCGCCAGTAGAGCGGATTGGGAAGGACACTCAAGTGATCATTGAGACGGTGCTCGCAGGGGATGTAGGCGCCATTGCCTACCCAATCAGGGACGCGCGCCCACAGACTGCTGCGCTCCAACATGCCACCCATCTTTTCCAAATGATGGGCCGGCAACGGGTACCAGGTAAAATGCAACAAACGGCGCAGCAGTTGGGGTTCTGGCGCTTCAAGCTCCAGTACAAGCGTACGGGCATCCGGAGTGCGCACACCTACATGATCCCAATCAGCTCCGCCGCAATTAAAGGAGCGAGCGCCGCGCAGGGGGTAAAGCATCTCAGCATAACGTCCGCCGAACTTGGGGTGCAGCAAGCGGTGGTACGCATACGCAAAGTCGTGAGATGTGACAGGTTGTCCATCGCTCCAACGCGCCGCACGCAGATGGAAAACCCACACGCGCGCGTCCGCGCTCACCTCCCACGTCTCTGCCATGCCCGGCAACACCGCACCAGAATCGCGAGCATCCGGACGCACTAGCCCCTCCAACAGGGCCGAGATAACCTTGCCATCCGCAACAGCGGTAGCCTTGTGAGGGTCAAGACTCTGAATCTCCGTGTTATTGCCGAGGAGGAGAATGCCCTGCCGCGCCGCAGCAGTTGCACTGCTCTCGCGATCTCCACAAGCCGTAAAGAACCCCAGCAGGACACAGGACACGATGCG
Source organism: uncultured Akkermansia sp. (assembly GCA_947589295.1). Classification (GTDB taxonomy): domain Bacteria; phylum Verrucomicrobiota; class Verrucomicrobiia; order Verrucomicrobiales; family Akkermansiaceae; genus Akkermansia. The sequence continues at coordinate 12,699 of CANQBZ010000013.1, read as the reverse complement.
CACAAAGCACCCACGCAGCATGGTGTGCCGACTGGGCTGCAGATTACTCATCTTCCGATGCATCCGGCTCCTCAGTGATATCCGAGTCATCCTCACCGCCGTGAGCCAAGATGAATTGCAGGTCCTTCAAGTCCAGACTGGAGGCAAAGCCGTCATCCCCGAGCACATTGGTAACAAGCTGACTCTTGAGGATTTGCAGTTTGCGGATTTTCTCTTCTACGGAGTCGCGGGTAATGAGGCGATAAGCAATGACCTTGTTTTTCTGACCGATGCGGTGCGTGCGGTCGATAGCCTGGCTCTCCACAGCAGGATTCCACCAGGGATCATAGAGCACCACGTAAGATGCGGAAGTGAGGTTGAGCCCCGCACCGCCTGCTTTCAGCGATAGCAGGAACACGCTCGGCTCCTTGGTCGTCTGGAAACTCTCAATGACGCCCTTACGGTCCTTCACTTGGCCAGTCAGGTAATGGAAGGTGCGATTCTCCTCTACCAGGCGCTCCTTGATGATGTCAAGCATCTTCACGAATTGGGAGAAAACGAGTACCTTGTGACCCTCTTCGCGCAGCTGGTCGAGCAGGTAAAAGAGAGCATTGAGTTTAGCGCTGCTCACATCACGGTAGTTGAGCTCTGCACCGCTCAAGTCTGCCTTCAAGCCGCGTTTCTCAACAATTTCCTTGAAGTCGGGCAACAAGGCGGGATGGCAGCATATTTGACGTAGCTTCATGAGCCCCTGCAGAATGGCAAAGGAGTTTTTCTTCACCTCTTCGTTGGAGTCGAGCCTCAGCAGCGCTTTCTGAATCTGACGCAACTCATGACGGTAGAGCTGGAGTTGAATACCCTCCATACGCGCCAGCACTACCTCCTCCGTGCGCGGTGGGAGGTCCTTGGCTACCTGCTGTTTGGTGCGGCGCAGCAAGAAGGGCTTGAGGCGTGCGGCCAATCGATTTTGACTCTGCGCATCTTTGCGTTTATCAAAGCGTTTTTTGAAATAAGCACGGCTGCCGAGAACGCCGGGCATGGCAAATGCCATGAGCGACCACATATCCAGCAGACGGTTCTCAATGGGCGTACCGGAGAGCACCAGACGATTGTATGCAATGATCTCGCGCGCAGCTTTGGCCGCCTTGGAGTCAGGATTCTTGATTTGCTGGCCTTCATCCAAAATAACGGTAAGCCATTTGATGGAGTTGATTTGATCGCCGCATACACGCAACTGTGCATAGTTGATGACTACCATGTCCACTGCAGAGAGAATATGCTTCACGTCGGCCTGCTCCTTGTTGCGGATGACCATCACACGCACACCGGGCGCAAACTTTTCTGTCTCGCCGGCCCACACATCAAGAACCGATTTGGGGCATACGATGAGCACGGGCGGCGTGGGCTCCTTCTTTTTGCCCTTGCCGGAGTGATTCCGAGCCCATTCCTCGCGCAGCCAAAGGACGTATGTGATGGACTGAATGGTCTTACCCAAACCCATATCGTCTGCCAGAATGCCGCCAAAGCCATTCACCGCAAGGTAAGCGAGGAAGTGGAAGCCCTCCACCTGGTAGGGGCGTAGCGTGGCTTGCAGCGAGCTGGGCACATCCGGCTGCACATCGATTTGGATCTCCGCCGTGCGTTCCTTAATTTTCGCCCACGCCTGAGGGTCGAAGACCTCGGCGGCACGGGGATCGGCCAGCTGCAGAGCGTGCATGCGATGGGTCTCTCCCGACAAGTCATAGGGGTCCAAACCGAGCTTGGTGACAGCATCGCGCTCGTCTTCGTTGAGCTTAATTTCCAAACGCATCCATGTGCCGTCCTCCATGCGCACATACCCGCCGCGGGCAGCCACCAGAGACCGAATTTGCTCTTTGGAGAGCGTAAGCCCCTCCACATCGAAAACAACGCGTAAGTCGAACCAATCAATCTCCTGCTTTACGACCTCAAAGCGGATGGAAGCGGCCACGGGGTCTGCCAGCAGGGATTGCAAACTCTTGTCCATTTCCACATGCACCGTTTCCGGGATCGTCTTCACCCACTCGGCGAACTTTTCCGGAAATTGTTTGGTAATGCGCGTCTTGAAAACACCGGTGGGCAAGTCTGCCTTGGGGCCGTACACGCCTTTGAGCCACTTCTCGATTTCCTGGGTGTAGTGTTTGCTACTGGATTCATCCGGCAGGTCATCCTCCTTGGTGCGAGGCAAGCCGTAAGTGAAAGCCATCTGCTCGATGGTAGAGGGAATGGGATAGAGGTAATCGCGGATGAAGCGCAGCAGAGTCCCGTCCTTCACGCGTACCTGTTCGAGAACCTCCCAATCGTCCTTGCCAAGACGCTCTTTGCGGCGACCAGGCTTGTCCTGTGCCGTCACTTCAAGCAACACATGCTCAGTATCCACACTGGTGAGCCCACGGGCAATCTTCATGTGGAAGGTTGGTATCATCTCGATATCTACGACGCGTTGCTCCATGCTGGGCGGCAGTGTGGCGCCAATCTTGCGCAAAAATTCCACACCATCCAGACTATCAATGACCGCTTTTGGTATGGAGTAGCGCGGCTCGACCTCGGTACCTTCCATCCAACGAGGAGGTCCGGGAAAAACGGTTTCATCGGACTGATAAAGTTCTTCCTGACCCGGCAACTGGCGCACGGAGTGGGTCACATGCACCCCTGCGGCAGTGACCAGTTGCAAGCCGTAACAATCCGGAACAATGGGATCATCGATGCATATCCACTTGAGAGGTTCTTTCACCACCTTGAAGTAGCAATCGTCCAAGTTGAGCAAGTAGCCTTTGAGCGCCGGCTGGTGGAAGAGGCGGTTCATCACTCGGCAGGCCTCATCCTTATCCAAATCAAGCATCACGGCGCCCTCACGCTCACTGTAATCATTGAGCACATTCAGCAGAATGTCGGACTGTGGGTCCATCTTGTATGAACCGCGAATGAAGCCGCTCATGAGATCATCGAGCTGGGACTTTTCACGAATGGTCTGCCACTCATCGGCGTCCGTGTGGCGGAACTCAAAATGTGCCTCGTTGATGGTCGAGATAAGGCGCATGTGCAAGTGAATTCGAGGCGGTTGCGGGGGGCGTTCATTAATATTACGGATACGCTCGTACCACGTATTGATTTCTTTCTCGTGCTCCCACTCGCGCATACGCGCCTGGACCTTGCCAAGGTCGGTGACGACGCTCATGAACGTGGGGAAGCTGATACGCTTTTTTGCGAAGGCGTAGGCAATATAGTTCCAAAACTCCAAAATGTTGCGGGGCGGGGTGGGCCAGAGCTCCAATGCCTCATAGCCGGATATCTCCCAGCGTGGGTTGAGGCGCACGAGGTCGTGATCGTGGATTTCCTGCTCAATGGAAAAGCGGCGATAGCGCTTTTCGAGACGGTTCACGTAGTCCTCTTCCCGAACATCCAAGTCGCGGCCCAGTTTTTCCTCCAGCACATCGGTGAGCGGGATTTCATTGAGTTCATTCGGACTTTCCGGCATGCTGGTGCCGCGGTACAAACGCTCGATCATGGTGGCTACCAGACAAGCGCCTGCTATTTCCCCATCCTCGGCGGTGCAAGACCCGTACCAGCGATTTCCCTGCAAGCGCAGGCTTGTGCGGAATACGCCTTTTTTCGTTTCCACACGCCCCTGGATGAAGAGGTGGTTGCCAAAAATCTGAGTCACAGCCCCCTCTTTTTGCAATTTTTCGCCCTCATCGCGCTCTTTTTCTTGGTAAGCGTTGAGGAAATTGAGCGTAGCTCGATCCGGATTAAGTGACGAGTTTAACATGTTACACCTGCCTTACTAATGATGATTCAGAGCCCATCTGCTCCAAAACGCCGCTTTTGTACTGCGGCTTGATACAAGTATAACACGCTTCTCGGTCTATTTCAAGATGTGTCTGATTCTTTTTTTATTTTTTTTCGAGGTGAGGGGGAGAAAACGACAAGTCTCGCCGGACGTTCGAGCATCTAAAGGCACAGCAGTTGATCGATAGCGTTCAACTTTTTCGAGCCGTAAAAGCCGGTCTCGATAAGGCGGCTGCGCTGCTCATTTAACTTTTGCTCCGCAGGGAGAACAAACTGCCTGTATCCGGGTAAATCAACAGAACGGCGCTGACCGATAATGAGGCGCAAATGGGCGCTCTGAGGCAACCAGGGCAAAGCCTGCAACAAGGCATTTGCCGCAGCATCCGCGCTCGTTCGATCAGTTGCTTTGGCATACTCCTGCTCCATACGCTCGAAGAGCCGACGCAAGGCGTGCAACTGGTTCATGAACTCCTGAGGGCTTAACCGGCGATTTGGCACCGTGTTAAAAACGAACTGCACGGGCAACCATTCCACAAACTCGTGGGCTTCCTGCTCATTGCATTGCAGACGTTCTGCGAGCAGGCGAGCGGCGAGAGCATCCACCCCGTACCTGTCCATCAACGTATCGACGGCCTTGTTATGCTCGTAGTAGCTGAGGCCGGAGAGGGTACCGGAAGCTTCGGCCTCCAGGAGTTCAACGTAGTCTGCCGGAGCTTGCAAACGGCGCGCCAAAGCGAGGCATTCCGCATCATGCTGCGGGGTGTTTCGATGGCGAGTCTGCACCAGAAAAAACATACGCAACAAGTGCACACGCTTGATAGCACAGCGAGCACGTTGCTCCTGCTCTGTCAGTTCTGCCTCACCGGCGAGTTTCTCCGACGCAGCAGCGGACGACGAAGCAACCGGCGGCGGCTCCGCAGCAGCAAGGCAGCCCAGTGCAACGAGTGACGACAGGAAACGTCTCATGCCAAAGTCCCAAGGTAAAACTTTTTCTTACCGCGGCGTATGATGAAGAGCCCTCCTTGCAGGGCGTTTTGCGAGACAAAAGCGTAAGCTGCATCCGTCACTGTTGCTCCATTGACCGACAGGGCTCCCTGAGCAATCAACTCACGCGCCTCGCGCTTGGAAGCACAGATGCCGGTCACTGCCAGCGCTTCAATGATCCCAGCACCCTCCACAATCTCTACCTGAGGAGCTCCTCGCAGCCCTGTGCGAATGTCGCTCATGCTCATACCCGAATAATCTCCAGTGAACAATTTGTTACTCAGCTGCACAGCATGCTCAAGTTCCGTGCTTCCGTGCAAATCGGTGATGATTTCACGTGCCAAGGCTTTTTGGGCCGTCCGGCGTTCCGGGTGAGCATTATGCTCTGCCTCAATGTCCATGATCTGCTCAGGAGTGAGAAATGTCAGTCGTTTCAGGAGGCTGATCACCTGCGAATCCTCTGTATTCACGAGAAATTGGTAAAGCTCATACGGACTCGTTTTTTCCTTATCGAGCCAGAGGGCGTTCCCTTCGCTCTTGCCGAACTTATTGCCCTGGCTGTCGGTCACCAAAGGCATAGTCAGGCCATAGACCTCATCTCCGGTCGTTTTACGGATGAGCTCAATACCGGTAGTGATATTGCCCCACTGGTCACTACCGGCCACCTGCAGGTCCACCCCACGCGTCTCGTGCAGGTGTTTGAAATCAATAGCCTGAATAAGCATGTAGGAGAACTCAGCATAGGAGATGCCAGTTTCCATCTGACGGCGCACGTGATCTTTACCGAGCATGTAACCGACGTTGATGTACTTGCCGTAGTTACGAAAATAGTCGATCACATTTAAATTTTTAATCCAGTCGTAATTGTTAACGACCTCGAAGTCAAAAATCTTTTCGACTTGTGCACGTAAACTCTCGTAATTGCGCATCACAAGCTCCTCCTGTTGCAACTCACGCTCGACAGTGCCGCGTGGGTCGCCAATGAGCCCTGTAGCCAGTCCCACCAAGAGCAAGGGATGGTGCCCGGCACGTTGCAAACGTTTTGTAATGAGAAAACTCGAATAATGGCCCAAGTGCAAGCTGCCGGCTGTCGGATCGGTGCCGATGTAGCAAGTCATCCCCCCCGCATTGAGCTTATCAATCAGCTTCTCATCAGAAATCTGATTAACCAGTCCGCGCCATTGCAGTTCCTCGTAAAATGTCATCATGCGCCGCGCATTCTAGCATGAATCACACCCACTGGCAAGCACGGCATCCCCTTTTTTCAGGGAGATTGCATGAGGAAAGAGTCAAAAAATGAAAAAGGCAATCCAATCGCTTGATTCCACCTATATCCAGGCTTTTTCTTCCAACAACGACACGCTCCACGATGCCAACAAACTTGTCCCCCCCTTCGCCTTTTCGCATGCGTCTGCTATTCCAGGAAGCGCATAATGTTCCTCATGTCAAAGCATAGCAAACTAAAAGTCAAAAGCTCCAACTGATAAATACATAAGAAAAAGCGTTTTCACTGTCCACTTGATGCAGCCTTGACAACCCAGGGATTTCTGCGGTATAGTGGCGGGGAACCTATGAGATACTCAGGTCTTTACACAGCTCTTATCACTCCGTTTCGCGATGGGCAAGTGGATGTGCAAGCTTTTCGTGCACTGATCGAAGCACAGATCACCGCGGGAGTCACGGGAATTGTCCCCGTTGGCACCACGGGAGAATCTCCCACCCTCTCTCACGCCGAACACATGGAGGTAATACGTCTCGCGGTTGAATATGCTGCTGGACGCTGCCAGGTCATTGCAGGTACCGGATCGAATTCCACCGCTGAAGCTATTGCCATGACTAAAGAAGCGGCAGCCATGGGTGCGGATGGCACGCTGCAAGTTTGCCCTTATTACAACAAACCAAGCCAAGAGGGGCTCTATCGCCACTTCAGAGCCATTGCCGAATGCTCCGACCTGCCCGTGCTGCTCTACAGTATCCCCGGGCGTAGTGGCATTGAGATTGCCGTGGAGACCGCGGCGCGGCTGGCGTTAGATTGCCCCACCATTGTTGCCATCAAAGAAGCGGGCGGCAGCGTGGATCGCGTCAATCGCCTCGTGCAGGCAGTGCCGGAGGAGTTTTCCGTTCTCTGCGGAGATGACGGGCTCACGGTGCCCTTCATCGCTTGCGGAGCAGTGGGGCTGGTTTCGGTGACATCCAACGTAGCGCCGGTGCAGATGAAAGAACTGGTGGATGCGGCTCTGAGCGGCGACGGCAAGAAGGCGCTTGCCCTGCAAAAGAAGTATTACCCGCTCATGAAGGGACTGATGAGCTTGGACGTCAATCCCGTACCCATCAAAGCGGCTCTGGCGCTGCGTGGAGATATCTCTTGGGAACTGCGTTTGCCGCTTGCTCCGCTGGCAGAGGAGAAAAAAGCCACGCTGGCTGACTTGCTTCGCCGCTTTGATTTACTTGCCTGATCCCTTACTTCGAACTTACTATGAACATTCTTGTCACCGGTATCTCGGGCCGCATGGGGCAGGCCGTGAAACAGGCTGTGGAGCTTTGTCCCGATACGACATTGACCTCCACCCATGACGTGGGGCAGGATGCTACTGCCGCGCTTGCCAAGGCTGATCTGGCCATTGACTTCTCCTTTCACGGCTTCACGCCCGAGTTGCTTGCTGCTGCCGTAGCGCAAAAAAAGCCGCTCGTCATCGGCACAACGGGTCACACGGATGAAGAACGCGCCGCCATCACCGATGCCTCCAAGAGCATTCCTATTGTCTTTGCTTCTAACTACTCTGTGGGCGTGAATACGCTCTTCTGGCTCACGCGCAAGGCCACGCGCATCCTGCAAAATTACGATATAGAAATCGTGGAAATGCACCACCACCACAAGCTGGATGCACCCAGCGGCACCGCTCGTTCCCTAGCAGAAGTCGTATGCGAAGAAACAGGCATGGAATACAAGAAAGATGTGATGCATGGGCGCGAGGGCATGGTTGGCGCACGCCCCCAACGGCAGATTGGCATGCATTCATTGCGCGGTGGCGATGTGGTGGGCGATCACACTGTCATTTTCGCCACTGATGGCGAGCGCGTGGAGCTTGCGCACAAGGCCTCCAGCCGCATGACTTTTGCCTCCGGAGCCGTTCGTGCGGCTCTGTGGCTGGCGAATCAACCGGCCGGTCTCTACAGCATGCAAGATGTGCTCGGTTTCACAGACTGATTCCTCCTGCTGCGCACGCCGCACAGGGTTTTCCCTCGGTTCGAACAGCGGTGATCGTCTGGCGTTCCTTGAGGGCGCCTGCGATCGCCTTGCTGAGCGCTTCGGCAATTTGCGCCTTTCGCAGGTGTATGAGACGGAGCCGGTAGATTGTCCGCCCGACAGTCCGTCTTTTCTGAACGCCTGTGTGGAGGCGGCCACAACGATGCCGCCGGAGGAGATTCTTCGTTGCTGTCGAGAAATCGAGGAGGCGCTCGGACGCGTTCGCTCCGGCATCTACGGCGAAGCTCGCACCTGTGATATCGACCTCATCTACTCCGGCGACCTGCAAGTGAACTCCCCCCGGCTTACATTGCCTCACCCGCGCGCCACACAACGCCGCTTCGTGCTGCAACCCTTGTGCGACATCGACCCGGAGCTCGTGCTCCCCGGGCAACCTTCTACCGTGCAGGAGCTTCTCGCACGCCTTCCGGAATTGCCTTCCGTCACTCTTTTCGATCTGTAAACCGCCATGACTACCGAAGAAAAAATTCAACGCATTCAAGCTTGCAAGGGGGTGCGCCCTGTCGCACAGCTCACGGCCTACGATTATCCAACGGCACGTCTTCTGGATGAAGCAGGCGTGGATATGCTGCTGGTGGGGGATTCGCTGGGGATGATGGTGCTGGGCTTTCCCGATACGACAAGTGTGACCCTGCAGCACATGCTGCACCACACTGCGGCCGTAGCGCGGGCTCAGACGAAAGCGTTGCTTGTGAGCGACATGCCTATCCACACCTACGACACGCCGAAGCAAGCTTTGGAGAGCGCACGCGCACTCATTGACGCAGGAGCTGAGGCCGTCAAGCTGGAAGGTGGCTGCACGGTGGAACCCATGATTCATGCCTTGGTGCAGGCCGGCATTCCCGTGCAGGCACATATCGGTCTGCTGCCTCAACACATCAAGGAGGACGGCGGTTACCGCATGCGCGGCAAGTCAGATGCCGAGGTCGCAGCCCTCATGGCTGACTTACAGGCTGTCACCCGCGCCGGCGCCTTTTCCGTCGTCATCGAATGTACGCGGGCAGATGTCGCGGCACAGCTTACAGCAACCGCTTCTATCGTCACCATCGGCATTGGAGCCGGACACGGCACCTGCGACGGCGAAGTGCAGGTGTTCCATGACTTGGTGCACTATTTTCCCTGGTTCACTCCACGCTTCGCGGTGCAGCACGCCGATGTGGCAGACAGCATTACCTCTGCTGCAAAAAAGTGGACTTCTGGTCTCCTTCTGCCCCGGGAAAAGTAGAGGCGATACCCTTCGGGAAATCTCCACGTGTCATGCTTTTCCACTGCCACCGCACTGGGGGCATAGAAATCCGTTGGGCAGCTTTCCTTCCCCGTGGCAGAGCGAACAAGAAACAGACTGCTGCGCTGTGGGGTTCTCGGAATGAGGAGGCGCCTCGACTGCTTTTTCGTCGTTCAGCGGCGCTTCATCATCAGGAGAGGTACTTCCTTCCTCGTTGTCCACACTTTCCACACAGCACATCACTGCGAAGATGGGCAATCCGATTCCCGGAATAAGCGCAATGAGCGCATACCATCCCGATTTGCCAATATCGTGCATCCTGCGAACAGCCGCACTTACCGCCACTGCCAGCAACCACGCGACAAAAAGATAAAGCAGGGTCAAACCAATGCCAGTGCATGCTACACGAAGACCTCGCAGTAACATTTTCAGCCAATCTTCGAGTAATCCGCCCGCCAGCAGGCTCATGAGGTTCAAGACCTGCGCGACTGCCCACAGCGTTATGCGCACCGCTACCAGAGCAGTCAATGCCATCAGTGCAAGTCCGGTCGTGGTGAGCCAGAATGTCAGCCTCGGCATGCGTCCCGTGAAATGCACGTTGAACTCCACCGACTCCGAATCGCGCATGATTCCATGATGCGCGTAATCCGCCAATTTCTCACCGTATGCGGCGAGGTGCGGGTGTCTCCCTGCAAAACTCTCCCAATACTCGCAAATTGTTTTGAACCGTCCGCAGCCCATAACCTCGTGCTTATGCAAACTCCGATAAGAAAACTTCCCTAATCATCCCGATTCGCAGCAGTTCTGCATGCATGCACGGAAGCAAGAAGCTTTACCGGGTCCTTCAGTCCCGGAGCAAGCTCTACGCCGGAATTTAAATCGATGCCATCTGGTGAACAATGAGCGAGAAGCTTTGGAATGTTTCGAGGGTTGACTCCGCCGGCGAGAATCCACGGGTGCGGGAAGTTCACGTGTGAAAACTGCTCCACATCGAGCGATTTTCCGGTACCGCCTGAACCGATATTCGCTCCGGCATCCAGCAAATACATCGCGCAAAAGGGCTCCCACTTGTCTAGTTCTTCTTGTAAGGCCGCCACACTTCCACAATGTTCTGGCCAAATCGTGCGGATGATTCGATCTGCTCCGATTTTTTCGGCATCTTCTGTAGTCTGCGCACCGTGCAGTTGAGCGTAGTCGAGATGGGCAATTTGCATGATACGCACAATCTCTTCCGCCCGTTGACGTACAAAAACGCCCACACGCGAGGCAAAGCGGGTGTGGATGGCAGCCGCACGCTCTGCCGTGATGCTACGCGGGCTGCTGCGATGAAAAATAAAACCGACATAGCGCGCTCCCAAGGCGAGCGAAGCATCCACAGTGCCGGCATGCGTCTGCCCGCACACTTTGATGAAAGGGAGTTTCTTATTCATGGACGAGTTGGTGTAATGTTTGTTGCGGATCAGGGGAAGTCATGAGAGCCGTGCCGACCAGCGCAGCATCGTACCCGGCGGCGGCGGCATCTTGCAGGTGACTGCGCTCGCTCATGGCGCTGGCGGCTATCCATATTTCTCCCGGTGCGCGCAGTGAAGCCAAGTGCAGACCCGTCGTACGGTCTGTGGAGAACGTTTCAAGGTTACGCGCGTTGACCTGAATGATGCGAGCGCCACTCTGGCGCGCCATAGCAAGCTCCCGCTCAGAAAAAATTTCAACCACGGCGTGGATGCCATGCTGCTCTGCCAATTCCCTCAAACCGCGCAGTTTGCCAGCATCCGGCGTCAACGCAACGATCAGAAGCAACGCGCTTGCAGGAGTGGCCAAAGTCGCTCGCACTTGCAATTCGTCAAAAATAAAATCCTTTCGCAGCAGAGGAAGCCCGGCTGCATACGCCGCCTCCAAGTCCTCCACTCCTCCGTGAAAATAGGTTCGCTCGGTGAGTACGCTCATGCACGTAGCTCCACCTGCAGCATAGGCAGACGCCATCTGCTGCGGCGTCACTCGGTCATTGATCACCCCCGCAGAGGGCGAGCTGCGCTTGTACTCCGCAATCACCCGCAGAACATGTCCGGCGGGAAGCGGTGAACGTAGGGCAGCGCAAAAATCCGGACGCGGGGCGGCAAGCGGCTGCGGCATGTGGGCGCGCAGAGCTTGCAGCTCCGTCTGCTTGGCATCAATGAAACGTTGCAGATTCATGATACTTTTTCCCATGATTTTACCACTTTCATGCCCACACCGGAAGCCAAAGCTTCGCGTGCACGCTGCGAGCATTCTCGCTCAGCTAGCCCCGGCTCGAACATGCGTATCCCGAGCGCCACATTGAAAGCGACCATATCCATCATCGCCTGCGATCCCTGCCCGGTGAGAATGGCACGAAGCGCCGCAGCTGCCTCCTCTTTCGTTTCCACTCGCAGCTCATCCGGAGAAGACGGCGGTGTCGTGAATCCCCATTCTCGTGGGTCAAGCGTCACTTCCTCCACACGATCGCCCTGCACCATACAAGCCGTGGCGGGACCGAAAAGAGTCAGTTCATCATACCCCTGCGCGCCGCAGAAAACGTACGCCCGTTTATAACTACCGCTGACCGCCAACGTGTGTGCCACCAGCGGCACAAATTTGGGAGCCGCTACGCCCAACATCATCAGCGACGGACGACTCGGATTGATCAGCGGGCCGAGCAAATTGAAAAGCGTGCGCACGCCCAGCTCACGCCGGATGGGGCCCACATGTTTGAAGCATGGATGGAAATGCGGCGCAAAGGCAAAGGCAAAGTTGCACGAGGCAAGCGACTCGCGAATGCCCGCCGGGTCGAGGTCGAGAGGGTAACCGAGTTGCTCCAGCACGTCGCCGGCGCCACTGGAGGATGAAGCAGCGCGGTTCCCGTGCTTCACGATGCGATAGCCCATGCCGGCAAGCGTAAGCGCTGTAGCGGTGGAGCAGTTGAAGCTGTGCTTGCCATCGCCACCGGTACCCACCACATCCGCATAATCACCCTCCACCCCATCCACAAGGCAAGCGCGCTGTAAAGCGTTTTGCACCGCAGCGTGCATTTCCCCGGCAGTCTCCCCCTTGGCGCGTAGCGTGAGCAAAAACGCACCGGATTGTGAGGGCGTAAGCTGCCCGTCCATAAGTTGGGCAAACGCATAATTTGCTTCCTCGGCAGAGAGGTCATGCCCCTCAGCGAGCTGATCGAGTATTGTAGCTGTCGTCATAGTTGTGTATGGTGAAAATGCGGTTGATGGTAGGTTCTGACTATCCCTTCAGCACGGCTAGCGGCCTGAGGCGCACCACGGGCTGCACGAGGTCAGCCTCCCGCTGCAGAACGTCCTCAATATCCTTGTAGGCGGAGGGCGCTTCGTCAAGTCTCTTTTGGCTGCGCATGTCGTGAACGATATCCTTCATGCGCTCCTGCTCGGCTTCCAGCGAAAGCTCCTTTTGAGCC
>CANQBZ010000012.1 GCA_947589295.1 uncultured Akkermansia sp. | reverse complement strand
TGTAAGCTGACCAAAATCCAGGCTAGCCCCGCCGGTCATGCTGATGGCCAGTCCTCCGCCGTTGGCATCAACAGTATTCGCTTTCAGAACGCCACTCTCCACCGTGAGCATCGCCTCATTGCCCAGCGTCAGAGCGCCGACACTGAGTCCACGTTGCGCCGTCAAGGCGGAGCTGGCATTCATCGTCAGGGTCGCAAGCGTTCCTGTTGTCGCCTGCACGGTCAGTTTCGCTCCTTTCTGCAGGTTCAACGTGCCGTGATCCCCGGTGGTCAGCGTTCCAATCGTGTAGCCGTCACTCCGTTCGCTGCCCACGCTCAACGTGCCGCCGCTGCTTGTGCCGGTCAAGTCGACCTCCCCTTGGGCGAGGGCATCGCCATCGCTGTTCAGCGTGAGGGTGGCTCCATCTGCCACGGCGATCTTGCCGCCGTCCGTCATGCTGAACCCGCCGTCCAAGGTCACCGCCCCGGCTGTCACGTCGATGGTTCCCCCACCTATCGCCTCTCCGGTCAAGGTCAGGCCGGCAGCGCCGGTCTTGGTCAACGTCTTACCATCCAAAATCAATTTTCCCGAAAGAGTGAGATCGCTGTCCGTTTGGATTGTGGCGCCATCTGTGCTCTTTGCCAACGACACGTCCCAGGCAATGCTATGATCCATATTCTGGGAACGCAAAGCGGCTTCGTGGTCAACATCGCCATCCCCACACAGGTAGAGTGTGCGAGTATGCTCGTCCTTTTCGCGATCGCCGAGTGGGTTATCTGCCGAGTATAACCACAAGCTCGCACCATCTTCCACCACCACGGAATCCGTCACCTTGCCAAACACGGAATCCGCATCATTACTGCCCGTAGCCATGACGCTGTTGCCGCGCAGAACAATGCTGCCGATCCCCGTGCTGCCACTGAGCATGCCGTAGAGTCCTTTCGTGGCATCTCCCTCTCCGCTCCCGGCTGTATAGGCTCCGGTTGTTGTGAAGGAGCCTCCCAAATCCTTCAACACGATGCTTCCCGCCCCGGACACAACGCCCCAGCCGGTCGTATAATGGCAGAAAGTATCATGATTCGCCGTGACAAACTCGCCTCCGGCTTCCACGGTCACGTTCCCTAAATTCACATTTCCGGTCTTATCAAGCGTCATGCTCGACTGTCCCTTCACCGTCACACCACTGTCAACCGCAAGAGCCCCCGTGCCGGAGAAGGTGACATCCGTGCCGGCATTGCTGGCTCCGATCGTCAGAGAACCTGTGACGGTCAAGTCCCCTCCGGAGAAGGTCCACCCTGTCCCGCCTTTTACCACCATCTTGCCAGCCGTTACGCCCTCTTCGCCAATCGTCACGCTCTTGTCCACGCCCGACACGCTTCCGTCAAACAGCACATCGCTGTGGTTGGTGAACACATCGCCCTCGCCTGCGCCGAACGCTCCCCCATTCGACCAAACGCTGTCATTTCTCCTCTGGCCCCACGTGAGCTGTGCGGCCTCCCCCGCAATCGACAGCACACCGGACTCATCCAGTTCATAATGCTGGTTGCCACTCAGGAAGCTCGAGTCGAGATGCTCCTCGGCAAACTGCTCCCAGAGAGACTGGCCGTCCTGCGCCTCCGCCAGCAACAGCTCGGCAAGATCGCTGCTCACCAGCTGCAAGCCCGTTGCACCATCCCAACTGGTCAGGTCCAGCCTGCCTGTAAGGTCTGCCAACTGATCCACATCGAAGTTCAGCAGGGTATGTCCCGCACTGGTGTAGTAGCCGGAGGCCGTCACAGAGAAGAGTCTCCCCAGATCGATATTTGCCAGGTCACTCGAGCTTGCCGCACTCAAATCCAAGGTGCCTCCCGTGAGCTGAATCTTAAGCCCCGCATTCGTGAACGAGAAGGCATGATCCGTTACGCCACCGAGTTTCAGCGTGCCTCCGCTCACTGTGAACTCTCCGCTCACATTCACCTCTCCGCCCAGCGTCAGGCTTCCCTGGGTCAGAGTCACAGAAGCGGCTGTTAGTCCTCCGACCAGTGTGAGCGCGCCGCTCTCCACCTTCAGCTTGCTACCGCTAAAGGTCTGACTCAAGGTGTACGTTCCACTGTCGCCGCCCGCATACGTCAGGTTCGAGCTGATGCTCCCGCCAAATCTGCCGTTCGCATCGGTCAGCTTCAACGCTCCAGCGCCCGTGATACTGCCGCCATTTCCGCTCAGCGCTGCCAACTCCAGCGTGGAGCTAGCTGTCACCTCCACTGTGCCACCCGCGCTCATCTCCAGACCCGTGGCCTTGTGTACCAGCGTTGCGCTGCCATTCCCCAGCGTCAACTTGCTGTCCCGCGTTCCCTGTGTACCGATGGTAAGCTTCCCAGCGTTCATCTTCCCCTTGATGGCCATCTGTCCGCCTGAGGAAAGAGTAATCGCCCCGCCCGTCACATCCGAATCCGCAGCCCCGCTGCCGCTGTAGCTGCCGCCCACCTCCACCGTGCCGCCCTCGCTCACGGTGAAGGCCTGTTCATTCACCATCTTCCCAGTCGCGGTGAGTGTGCCGCCATTCACCGAAGAACTCGTGCTTTCCTGCCACCCGAAGGACACATCACCATTCACGGTGATGCTACTCCCGCTCCCTGTCAGCGCAATGCTCCGCACCTGCAAGAGCACGTTGTTGTGCTCACTCGTGTCACCTACGATCAGTGTGCCGGTTGTCGTAGAATCTCCCACGGTCAACGCTCCGGCGTGCGCGAAGCCAAAGTAATTTTCATGATTGGAAGTGGCCTCATTGCCATGGAGTCCGCCCACGGCGGTCAGTTGGGCGCCGCCCTTCACCGTGATCGCACCATTCACGTCATTATTCGGATCGTCATGGATGTTGAGCGTGCCGTTCACCGTCATGGTGACGCTTGTCCCGTTCAGCTCAATGCTTCCTCCGCCATTCAGACTCGTTGCATCGCCGCTGTAATTCCCGCCGATGGTCACGGTTCCGCCCGTCACTTTCAGCGTCTCCTGGTTCACCATGTCGCCTTTCACATCCAGCGTACCCCCCGCAATGGTGGAAGTAACGGCCTCATCTGGCGCCTCTCCATCATAACCCAGCGAGAGATTGCCGTACACCGTGACCGCGCTGGTGTTGCTCATGTCGAGACTGTACACCTGCAGAAGGGGTCTTTTGTCAGCCCCCGTTGCAGATGAAAGAGCCTGCTGCGTCCCGATTGTCACCGTGCCATTGTCCCCTACCACAAGCTTGCCGGCGTGGGCATGGTTGTAATACTGGTCGCTATGCTCAGCGCCGTCCACCCCGTAGAGCGAGCCCGTCACGGTCAGTGTCCCTCCCACCACGCTGATGGTGTTCAAATCAACTCCTGTCTTCTCCTGCAGGTTCAAATCCCCCGCCACCTCCAGCTCGCCTTCGCTCACCTCCACGGTTTGCAGCTTCAGACCACTAGTAAAGGTCTGTTTTCCTGCTCCGCTCTTCACCAGCGTCAGCGTCTCATCCTGAATCGTGATCCCCGTGCTAGCATGATCCGGCCCTGCATACGCTATCTCCAGCGTCCCATCGCCGCTAATGCTGCCGTAGGTCTTTCCCCCTTTTTGTTCCACGCCATCAAGCGAAGTCACGGTCAAGGTGGTGTTTGTTCCGAGCTGAACCTGGCCTCCTGTCCCAACGTGTAGCGTTTTCACTGTTGCCGATATGGGGCTTTCCCCCGAATTCTGCATCGCCAGCGTCCCGGTCACTTCCACCGTATTGCCAAAATTGGCTCCGTTCCCCAGGTACATGGCGCCCGTCAAATTAACCGTCCCATTGCCTTGCGGACACACATTCCCCTCAAACACTTGGTCTTCCGTGGCCGTGCCCGATATGGTCAGAGTACTGGAATTTTGTTCCACGGTTACCTTCCCCTTCCCATACAGGGCCTTGATTGTTGCATCGCCACTCCAGTGCATTAACTCGGTGTCACTGCTCGCAGCATCCAGATGAACCGCCACATCATAGGTGCAGCCATTAAAGTCCAAACGACCGCCAGTCACTGTTGCCGTGGCAGCGCTTCCGGTGCAAGATGCAGTGCTTTCCAGTTTCAATTTTCCCTGCGAAACCTTCAAGCTACTGCCGGAGAATACCCCTGTGAGGGAGAATGCATCACCCCCCGCATACTCAAAATTCGTCCCAATACTCCCACCAAAACTCCCGCTTGCAACTGTCAGCTTCAACGTGCCGCCGCCGGTGATGGAGCCAAATTGATTTTGCATGCCTCCGAGCGTGTTGGTAACCGTCAGGACAGAGGCCTCCCCCAAGGTAACCCCACCATTCCCGCCGACATTGAGAATGTACGCCTCAACCTGTCCTGTCGTGGAAAGCGTGCCGGAGACCTCCAACGTGTTGCCAACATTTGCACCATTCCCCAGCAGGAACGTCGCTCCAGTACTTACGATGATCGTTCCGTTGTGTGCCTGTGCAATCGTGCCTGTGTACGCCACCGTACTCTCGCCGGCCAAAGTCATTGTGATGCCACCCCCAAAGCTCACGCCACCCGCACCCGACAGGGCTTTAAACGTGGCATCTTTATTCATCTGGAGCGTTGAGTTCGCGGAAAGACTCATGTCGTATCCCGAGAAAGTATCGCCGCTCACCGTGTTAAAGTTTAGCGTTACCCCGGAGTTCAGTAAAATGGCGCCGGTGGACCCTTCTGCCGCCCCAAAGGGGGAGGTTGCAGTCCCCTCACCAAACTGGAAAGTCTTCCCACTTCCATCCAGAGTCAGCGTGTGATCGTTTGCATTGAGTTTTGCAGAACCGGTGAAGTAAAAAGTACTGCTACCGCTGTTGCGTGCAATCGCATTGCCTTCCAGTTCTATGTTCCATTTTACCCATACATTGTTATCGGTCCTGGTGTTTTCAAGAACGGCAGCCTCTTCTCCCTCTCCGCTGGAGAGCACCAAGGTCCCGGCGTTCGTATAGCCGCCTTGGCTTGGAGAGTTATCAAATACATTCGTGCTGAACTGCAAGATCGCTCCCTTCTGCACGGCGAGCCTCTGAAGAAGACTCAGTCCTTTACCAATGTTATTGTCACCCAGCACCAGCGTCGTGCCACTCGCAATCTCGAACCGCCCGATACCCGCGTGGGAGCCATCACGCTGGATAGTGGCATCACCCGCAGCGAAGAGGGCAGAGAAGAGGTTGTTCTCTCCATTGACAGTCACTGTGTTCCCCATAGACACCACCACGGTGCCATCACCGGAGAGTGTGGTGCCGGCCCAGTTGTCCGCCGTGCTGTCCGTGATGGTAACTTTGCCGCCACTTTCCACGGTCATGCTGCCCAGACTCTTTGTGCCGGTCACAGTACTCTCAAGCTTGAGAGAGCCGGTTATCTCGCCGCCGACTACGCTGAACGAACTCAAACCGCTGAAGCTTGCCGACGAATTAGCATTCACATACAAATTCCCGGATGCTTCAATGGACGCGGCGTTATCCTGCCCGGTGAAGGTATACGTGCTGTTGCCTGTCACGTGGATATCCCCTGGCGTTAAGGCGCCAACCACGGTGACAGCGCTGTGTCCGCTGCCCTCACTGCCGAATGTAACTGAATCCCCGGCAGCGTAAGTTGATGCATCCCCCCAATTCTGACTGGAATCGTTCCAAAGATCACTGTCGCCGCCGGTCCATGTCAACTGCTTGCCCTGGATGAACTGTACCATTCCCTCATTAGTTACCGACACCGACCCTTCGCCCCACAGCGCTTGCAGGAATTCCTGAGCCGTCGTGTTCGTCCATGTAGTGTCCAGTCCAGTCACGTCAAAGAGCTGGTACTGCCAGTTGGCACCAGATTGCGTACCCGTCAACTGGATTTCAATCTTGTTTGCCAGATCCTTCAGAGCAGTCATGACCTCGTTCGTAAGCCGCAGCTTGCCGCCCTCCGTTTGACTTGTCGTGTGGATGGTGAGTGTCAGTTTCTGACCGCCGTCTCCGATCGTCAACACGTCACCCGCGTCAGCCGCAGCAATCTCCAAGGTTCCAGTCAGATTAATCGCCAAGGAATGGGAAGTCAGATCCGCCGATGCCAGCTTCAGCGTACCTCCGCTTGCGGTTACCCCATTCGCTACGTTCAATGCCCCACCCAGCGTCAGGTTTCCCTGAGACATCGTGATGAACGATGCCGTTACCCCTCCTTTCAGCGTGGCCGAGCCATTGAGCACCTCAAGACCGTAGTTGTTCCCGAACGTCACGGCCCCCTTCACGCTCAATTCACCACCGTTGTCCAGTTTCACTTTCCGCAGCGCATGGGCGTTATTGCCGTCATCCAGTCCGTGCAGTGTGCCATCGATGGTCACCTTACTCTTGCCATCAATAATCAGAGCGTAATCTGCCTGATTATTCACGCAATCGTAAAAGTTCACATTCCCGTAAATGGTCACAACGGAACCCTCCCCAGAGTCATCGGCGCTGTTCTGCACATATAATGACCTCGCCATAAAGGCATCGCCATTGTAGCTGTCTGCTTGCGTTCCCACGGTCAGCTTGCCGGATGTGCCAGCTCCGCCCACTTTCAGGCGGCCGGCATGTCCATTGCCCGTCCCGCCCAAAGAACCGGCCGTCACAGTACCACCTCCAGCGATAGTGAGTACGGCTTCCGTATCGTTATCGACTATACCTAGCTTACCGGTCACATTCACCGTGCCGCCGTTCACTGTAAGCGCAGAACCAACGCTCAGATTGGACGGGGACTCACCATCCACCGTGCCTACCTCCACTGTGCCGCCGTTCACGGCAAGCGAGCTGCCATTAAATGTCCACCCCTGCTTAAAGATGGTCTTTGCTCCAGATTCAACTGTGAAAGTAGACCACGTAGTCCCAGCATTTGTGAACTCCAACGTGCCTCCCTCCACTTTGGTGGATTTCGTATCAAGATGGTTAGTCGTGAGCTTTTGTGTGCCATTCCCCCGTTTCACGAGATCGACCTTTGTACCGGCGGCTTGATCTGAGAACTGCCCCGCGAAGGAGAAATCTTCGCCTTTGCTGCAATTGATGACAAGTTTAGCCCTCATTCCTCCTGTGTTCAACTTGACGACTGAGCTCCCATTCGTTCCATTCAGTCCCTTCACCACGTAGGTAGCGTTGTCAACATCTGATGCTCCGGTGAAGTACAGGTTCCCGTCCACATTCAGCGTCGTGTTGGACAGATAACTCGTTTGCGCCGTGCTCGAGTAGCCTAGGATAAGCGTGCCGGCCTGCACATCAAACATTGAAACGCCGCTGATCGTACCGTCAATCCGCAAGGTACCGGCTTCTTTTTTTGTGATTGTCACCGGGACGCTACCGACTCCCTGACCGACGATGCTCCCGCTGGAAGTAATGAGGATTGTTCCTTGTGCTGAAACGCTGAATTCTGCATTTTGGGACAACTTCACCTCACCGTCGAATTGAAGGGCATCCTTGTTGCCACCCAAGTCACCCGATACGGTGAATTTATTGTACCCCTCGACTTTACCCATGAAATGCAGCTTGCTGAGTACATTGGCTTCTCTGCTTACTGTTAGTTCATGTTCGGTGACTCCTGTTAGCGTACCGTGTACACAGATATCACCACCTTGCCCTTGAGTATGAACCTCTCTTAAATCGACCAGGTTAGCGTAGATATTTCCGACCCATTTACAGGTCAACCGGTTACCGTTCATGTTGATCGTCCCGCCGAAGTTGTAATTCGAGACGCTTTCAAAGAGCAGCTTGCCATGCATGTCCAGCGTTCCGGTAAACTGTGTCCCCTCGACTGTTCCGTAGGTTGCGCCGTTAAAAGTCAGCTGTCCACCCCAGAACTCGACCGTACCGGCGCCGGTCATGTCATAGCCACTAGCGAGAGTGAGGTTGTACGATGTGTTTGCAGCAGTCCCCCCTTCGCTTTTCTCACCAAAGCGGAGTGTTCCTCCCTCCGCGACATTGAGCGAATGAGCATACGATGTGAGGCCGGAGCCGGTTGCGGTAAGGGTGGTGCCGCTTCCCACCTTGATCATGGCAAGGTCCGGGCTCGCTGAAAAAGTCGCCGTTACATCTCCAGTATGTGTGAAAGACAGTGTATCCGTGGCATCAAAGGTCGTTGGATCTCCGCCTCCAGTCCCCGGAGTGACTTGGTTGCTGTTGATGGTGTAGCTTGCCCCATCCAGAGTGATCTCCTCATTGTCGACAAGCATAATTCCGTAGTCACCCTCATCATCGAGGAGAGGGACATCGGCAGGAAGGGAGCCCTGTTTGTTCAGGAGACGAAGCTCTTCTTCCTCGCTGTTGGCGGCGAGGTGGCTTTCCGCTTCATCCTGCGGTTCGATGAGATCAACCTGCCGGGCGTCCGGCTGCTCAGCGGTCGACCGAGCCTGGAGTCTGTCGGCGGTCGACCACATCAGCAAAAAGACGCCGAGGACCGCCGTGCTCGTGCTTACTGTTTGAGGCACACGGCGGCGTCCGGCAAGGGCTGCAAGGCAAGCCAACAGAGCCTTGCGTAAACCAGCAGGTAAATGGAGTTTCATGATGCGGGATGATTGACGAGTCGGGACCGCGGAAGCGCGCGCTACACACGCATAGGGTCTCCCACGGGATATTCAGCGTACCTCTTTTCAAAGGAGATGTCCAGCATCTTTTTCAACGGAATCTTTTTTCCTTGACAGGGCGCGAAAAAGTAGATTTGTTTTTATTGAACTTACTGTAAAATCATTAGATGCGATAAAAGCCGGGAATCTCTTTTCAAAAGAGATCATCAACGACCGCCCGCAAATGCCCGAAAATCAAGTATGACACAAAAAATTCTCCCTGATGCACATCCCAAAAAACGAAGAAAATGATCATGCAAAAATTATTTGTGGTAAGTTTGTTGCATGGAAAGCAAGCTGTATATCTCTTTTGAAAAGAGGTGAGCACTTTTTTGGGCTCTTTCAGGGAGGAGGTGCGGGCAAACGCATCGCCAATTACGATATGTACGTGTTGAGCAGGTTTTTCGAATCATGAACGAATGCAGGGGTTCTTTGGAGCCGCCATCATGATGACAGTTTGTCGTGATGGTTTCTGATGCGTATCAACGGTTATATGAGTCAATAAGATCAGTTTCTCTGTTGCTTCACTTCTTTTTAAATGAGTTAGCCCTCACACGTGTCCCAATAAAATCTTCTCTGGGCTCATTCAACCCATTCCCCATGCGTTTTTCCATGGATGAAGAAGTAAGCCCGACAAAGATGTCAAGCCCATGGACGATTCGACAATTCCGCTACGCACTGGCTCGACAATCTCGCGCGCAGCGCGCTCGCTTTCCAAATCGTCAATCGTAAATAATCAACGCTTTGCGTTGAACAATATGCCGTTCACTACCATTGGGTCTGCTTTTTCTTGGGACGGATGTGGTTAGCCCTGGGCTGCGAGTTGATTTGCCTTGACAGGGCAGGGTCGAGTTGCTACACTGCGCGGGTTATGACTCAGAAAGAGACTTCTACTGTTGATCTCTCGGCGCTCGACACGGCAGCTATGCGTAGCCGTCTTTCCGAGCTCGGGAGCTATCTTTGACCTCGCTCACATTGAGCAGCAGGTGAGCCATTTGGAGCAGCGCATGAGCGCTCCGAACTTTTGGGATGACCAGGAGGCGGCTCGAACTCTGATGGCGGAGGTGAATCCGCTCAAGAGGCGGTTGGAGAAGTACCGCGCGCTGGAAAACGAGTTGGCGGATGTGGAGGCGGGACTGGAGTTGGCCAAGGAGGAGCCGGAGCTGGCGGCAGAGGCGGCAGCTGAGTATGAGGCGTGGGAGAAAAAGCTCGAGGAGTTTGAGCTTATCACCTTGCTCAACGGCCCACACGATGCAGCCGGGTGCTACATCACCATTCACTCCGGCGCGGGTGGAACTGAGGCGTGTGACTGGGCGAGCATGCTGCTGCGCATGTATTTGCGTTATTGCGAACGACACAACTTTACCACGGAAATTATGGAGAGCACAGATGGCGATGAGGCGGGTCTGCGCTCGGTCACGGTGAAAATTACGGGGGAGTACGCATATGGATACCTCAAAAACGAACGAGGCATTCATCGCTTGGTGCGCATGAGTCCGTTTGATGCCGCGGGCAAGCGCCATACCTCCTTCTGTTCGCTGGATGCCACGCCGGACATCTCTGACGACATCGAAATTGAGGTGAAAGACGCCGATGTGAAGATGGACACTTATCGTTCCGGCGGCAAGGGCGGACAAAATGTGAACAAAGTAGAGACGGCTGTGCGGCTTACTCACTTGCCTACGGGTATCATCGTGGCGTGCCAGACCCAGCGATCGCAGCTGCGAAACCGCGAGGAAGCCATGCGCATGCTCAAGGCGCGTCTCATCCAGTTGGAGGAAGACCGCAAACGGGCAGAGGCGGATCGACAGTATTCGGAGAAGGGAGATATAGCGTGGGGAAATCAGATACGCTCGTATGTTTTTCAACCCTACCAGATGGTGAAGGACCTGCGGACGGGTGTGGAGAGCGGCAATATCCAAGATGTGATGGATGGCAATCTGGATGCGTATATAGAGGGCATGTTGCGACACAATGCGAACGCCTGATAACCCAACCCCGCTGAAAGATGCTGGAGTTTGACGTACTCTCTCTCTTTCCGCAAATCGTGAGCACGCCGCTTGCGCAGAGCATCATTGGGCGTGCTGCCGGGAGCGGTTTGCTTTGCGTACGTTCCCACAATATACGCGATTGGACGCACGATAAGCACCATCGCACGGATGATTATTTGTGTGGTGGAGGGCAGGGGATGCTCATGAAATGCGAACCCCTCTTCGAGGCGGTGGAGGAGTTGCGTCGGGCGGGCACGCGCGTGATCCTTATGACCCCACAGGGGCGTGTGCTTACCCAGCAGGTGGTGCGTGAGCTGGCTTCCCCCTGCTTGGAGTCTGATTGCGATGCGCACTACATCATTATTTGCGGGCATTACGAAGGGGTGGATCAGCGCGTTGTGGACGAGCTGGTGGATATGGAGCTGTCTATCGGGGATTATATCTTGACGAATGGAGCTATAGCGGCGGTGGTGCTCATTGATGCCGTATCTCGTCTTATACCTGGAGCCCTGGGCGATGAACGCAGCAGTGAGGAAGAATCTTTCGCGAATGGCTTGCTGGAGGCGCCCTCATACACCAAACCGGCAGAGTACCGCGGCCTGAGGGTGCCGGAGGTGTTGCTTTCCGGCAATCACAAGGCCATAGAGGAGTGGAAGCTGGAGCAGGCGGTCAATCGCACCCGAGTAAATCGTCCCGACCTCTATACAACATGGGCCGCCGAGCATCCCGATTTTTTTGATCCGGGCAGGAAGAAAGCCAAGCTCACGCACTACAAGGATCGTAGCGGACAGTAGGGTGTATTCAGCGGACGACTACGCTACGGCTTGCGCTTTTTCGGGGTCGACTTGCCCTCCATCACGATGACCTCGCCGGGGTTGAGGGTGATAGTCAGCTCGCTATCCACATCCAACGGCGTTCCTACGAGACCGGGTAGTTCGCGCTGGTCGGCATATGAGCTGAGCAGTTTGATCTTTCTTCGATTATTCTTAGGAATCTCAAAGAGAGCTCGCAGCGTCGTGCGGAATGTCTTTTCCGTTGCCGAGGAATTACGCAGGGTGAGGGTGCATTTCGAGGGGTTCCACGCAGCCCAGCCGTAGATGCTGCCATCGTGTCCGTCCCACGGGTTGCCGCCCACCCAGTGCACATCGGGCAATACATCGGCATTGCGACGAATCCAGGCAATGCACGCGGCAAGTTCATCCCACAACTTGCCGTTTTGCTGGTCGAGCAGATCGGCATCGGCATACACCTCTTGCAATCCGGAGCCACATCCAAAGGCAGAGCGCATTTCTTTCACACAGTTGGCGGGGTCTTGACTCATCACTTTTGGAGGGCCATTGCGAGTGATAATCGTGCCGTGCGTCATGAGGCAGTTGATGGGGAAGAGCGGCGCGCCCTGCACGAAAACCTCATACACCAATTTGTCGCGGTAAGTGATCCAGCGATCGCGATCGTCCCCGGCGTTGCCCGCTTGCCCAAAGTCGTTCTCTTGTCGCCAGACAGAATCAACGAAGTGGAACCAGAACGGGCTGGCCCATGTGCCCACGGTGGCGTTGATGAAGATGTCCGGCCGTTTTTTTCTCAGCTCTGTCACGACGTTGATGATCCCTTCTGCATCTTCTAAATCGGCAGGCCCGTTCGCGTGGAACTTTGTGGAGATGCCGTCAAATTTGAAGTAGCGCATGTCGTACTTCTTGATCATTTCGGAACACCGATTTACGAAAGCGTCAAAATACTCTTGATTGGAGAGCTTAAAATTGGTGATTTGATTGTGGGGGTGCTTTTTATTCCAGAAAGCAAGACGCAGTTGTTTGGAACGCCCGTAACCGCCGACCGGTCCGAGCCAGGTGCCAATGCCGGCTCCCATCTTGCCTGCCGAGCGATTGATGTTGGCAAAGCCGTTCGGGAAGCCCACATGGAAATCCCACAGACTGTTAAAGTCATCCCAGCCATCATCAATCACGAAAGCGTCGACGCTCGTTTTTCGCTTATCAAAGAGTTCGTGTTTCCAACGCTTTAAAATGTGTTTCCAGATTGCATCAGAGGTGCGCTGGCGCGGATCGTTGTTATCGTGCAAGCGGATGCCCACCTCATACCAATCATTGTAATGCACCATCGTGCGGTAGGGGACGGCTCGTTCACGTTCACTGTAGCGCAGGAAAGAGCGTCGCGGTTGTTCAGTATCCAGAAGACCGATCACCGAGGAAACAGTCCAGCTTTGGCCGCGTGGAAGCAGAGCCTTGCGTATCCACTGACCACGCACCATGGCATTCTCTGACAGGTTGCTGAGATGTCCATCAGTATGCTCGCGTAGAGGAAGGGATAGTCGCAGTACGCCGTTGGACGTGATAGATTCTGTCATGTTTTCCACCCAATATTGCAGGGTGTAGGTTCCAGGGGACGGTACATGCAGGGAATACAGAGAGTTGACGTTTTTCTCACCGGTGCTCCCACGGTGTACATCGCAGCTTATCATATTGCCGGAGCTGTCGGTAAGGCTCACAGCAATGATATTCAGCTTGTGAGAACCGCCCTTGTAGACGGGCTCGACGCTGCAATCCCCGCCCGACGCAAAATCGAGCTCGCCGCCGCCTACTTTCACGTGACGAACGGCCGGTCCATCCATCTCTGAACACAGCTCGGAATAGGCAGCACGTACAGCCTGTGGGATATCATTGGCAAAGACATCCTGGAACGATTCCGGAGACCAGCTTGTCGGGCTCTGCTGGGCAGTTTGACTTTGACCACCCACACTCATTGACGACATTGGGGTTTCCAATCCGGCAAACAGACGTTTGCTTATGACGAGGTTGCCATGCGTCGTATTGCCGGAGACAGAAGGCTGCCCTGCATCTTCGGCAAAAACGTACTGGAGCGGCGTGAAGGCAGAGAAGAGAGTATCACGTAGGGCGGTGATAACGAACTCTTGGCGCAAGTAGTGTGAGTCCTTTCGTAGTATGGCTTTCCAATCGACCTGATAGGCCCCGTCCTTGGCTTTCAACACAGCGTGTACTCCCCAACCCTCTTCTTTTTCAGCCGTCCGTGTGGCAGAGGGGTCCGCCGGGAACGACACAGCCTCCCATGATAGCAGATTCATGTCCCGGGTGGCGATTAATTGACCACGCGCCGTTTGTACGCACAGGATATCCGTACCGGGTTGAACCAGTGCCTTACCGGTCTTCTGCTCGGTCAGGCCATCAAAAGAGATACCTCCTTTTTTATCCACACGGAAGCGGGCAGTTATCCAATCGTTGCTGAGGACGGCCCAATCCTTGCTGCACACGACTCGTCTCTCGGCGTTGACGGAGTCTTTTTGGGGAGAGCTCGTTTGAACGATGGTATCTGCGACCGCTACCCCCACGATATGGTGAAGAGTACATAACAGAGCAGTGAGCGCCACGCATTTTCTCATACGGAGGCATTCTACCTTTTTTTGTACGAGTTGTCAAACGGTCACGCGAGGTTACAGCCGACTGGAAGCGCGGTTTGCGTCCTTGGACAAGCCTTTTTGAGCTATGGTTTGGCCATATCCACACAAAGCGTTGCACACACTTCCTCCAAAGTAGGTTTGCGCTAACAGGTGAGGGTTGTGCTTGACAAAGCATGTCGTAGCGGTAGAATGACAGACAGGATGCTGCTCGAGATTAAACAGTACGGAGACCATGTGCTACGCGAGGTGTGTGCAAAAGTGGAGAAGGTGGAGTTAGAGCACAACACCTTGGCGGTGAACATGCTTGAAACCATGTATGCGGCGCAGGGTATAGGCTTGGCCGCTCCGCAGGTGGGTCTGGGGATTCAGCTTGTTGTCATCGACGTTCCCGAAGATGAGGAGCCTGCCGAGAAAATTACCGTGAATGGGGAGCAAAGGGACATGCGCAGCATCATGCCGCTCGTCTTTATCAATCCCGAATTGGAGCCGTATGGCAAGGAGGAGCTGTGCACGGAGGGCTGCTTGAGCGTGCGCGATATCCGCTCGCAAGTGGCGCGCCCCTCCCGCGTGCGGGCGAAGTTGTACAAGCTGGATGGGAAGGTGCTGGAGATAGATTGCGGCGGCTTGTTGGCGCGTTGTTTGCAGCACGAGTGCGATCATTTGCGCGGCGTGCTCTTCACCGATCGCGTATCCAGCGCGGCCAAAGTGACGCTGGCGAAACGCCTCAAACGCATGCTCAATTTGGGCAAGTAGGCGTCCGGGAAGCGTCACAAAGCTGCAAGGATGGCGCGCAAGATGCTGCCATAGACCGCTAGCCGTGAGATTTTGACCTTTTTGCCCGGCTTGGCGCGGCGTAGCTTGGCGAGCGTTTTGAGACCCAGCAACGCCGGCAGCATGGAGGCCACGCGCACCCGCCATCCGCGCAGTCGCCGGGCGTACTCCAGACCATCCTGCATCGCTCGCTCGGCGCGCTTCATCCATACCTGCGGATCACTGCACAAGTATTCTCTGCCGCGCGTGCGAGCATCTTCGTCGCGGTCGCGCAGGATATTGATCAGCTGGAGCCCGCATCCGTACCGTATGGCAGCTTCTTCCATGTCGTCGGCCTCTTCTGCTGTGCAGAAGTCATCTCCCAGCGTGGCGCGTCCGAGGCGCGTCCAGAATCTCCCCACACAGCCTGCCACGCGATAGGTGTACAGGCGAGTTTGCTCATCAGAGAGCACGCGCGAGTGCTCCTCAAAAAACGACAGGTCCCAGAGTTGACCCTGAAGGATGGAAGACAGGACATCGCGCACGAGAGAAGCTTGCTGCTGCGGGAGCTTTGAGAGAGCCTGCAGCGCTTCATTGAAACGGGTGAGCAATGCGACCTCAGCCGGTGTGTCAGCCGCCGCGCAGATTGCGGCGGGGATAGGGCAGGCATCCGCCGATTCGGCAATGGCTTTTTGCATGGCGATCAGCGTGGCGGTGCGGTCGGCATGAGGGATGAGCTTTGCATCCGCCACACTATCCGTTGCTCTTGCCAGCAGGTAGCCCACGCTCACTCCGGCACGCATGTCCGCCGGCAGGCGGTGGATGGACAGGTAAAAAGTGCGCGAAACGGATTTGAGCAGGGTATCCATTGTCACATTGATGCTCTTGATGAGGGGACACAGAGTTCTTTGAGCTGGATTGGGAATTGACAATTCCGGCATGAGCCATTGCGGCAAAAGTCTGTGCCGATTTGCAGCAGAGCCTGGCAAGCGTATTCATGGCGAAGAATGCCACGCAAATCATCACGTTGGCCGAAAAGGCTTTTGGCCAAGTGAGAGACGCGGGTCGGCTGCGCGGGGCGGATTAACGAGGTGAATGCAACCCAGGCTTCGCGCGATTCGTCTTGCACGTACACATGATTGCACAGGAAATCTTTGACGCGCTCGCGTCCCACCAGCGCGCAGGGACGCTGGCGTGCGGGGGAATCAAGCATGCTGTGGCGCTCCCAGAACGGGTGGTGCAGGTTGCACAAGGCGCCGACGAGTTGTTTGGAGTGCGCTGCGCGAAGCAGGGGCATCATCTCATGCCATTGGACGGCGCTCACTGCGAGAGCGGCCACTCTGCGGTGCGGGTGGTTGGGGGGGCGTATGCCGGTGAATTGCCACGTGGGTTTCCGTTGCTCCGCGAGCTCAAAGTCATCCTTTATTTTCCACCAGGCATCCCACACGTGACGGTGGTATTCACGAGCTTCGGCCTCAGTGCGGTTCGGCAGCACGGGTTTGAGGAACCCGGCTGTGCCCAGCAACACGGCTTCGGCATTCAGCCCGCGCAAGCGGTTCAGAGGCGCGCGGCGCGCCAGCATGATCATCGGTTCTTTGTTTGCGCTGTAACCCAAGCATTCCGCCCATGCCTCGTACGAGGCTTGAGCCTCTCCAAGCACAGCTGCTTTGCGGCGATAGCGGCGACGTTTGCATTGAATGCGGTGAGCCGCAGCCGCCAGGAGCAGACTTTCAATTTGAGCGGGCGTCATGTCCGCCAGAGGGCATGCGCAGAGCTCGGTGCGATCACCCCAGTCGCCACGACCGCAGATGGCATCAATGGCGGGTTCTTGGATATTCAAGGCTTCTCGTATCCTTTCAGGACTCAGGTAGATGACGGGCACCTCCGTGTGCATGGAATTACGGGTGAACCAGCCCTTCGGCGGCTGCGTGAGCACCACATGCAACACCACATGATTGAAGTTCGGGTTGGCGCCGTGTCCGTGTTGTTCCCACGCCTGCACGTTGGGATCAATTTCAATGTCCCCACGCACAATTCGTCCATTGATTTTGATTTCGGCATACAGGAAGTCAGGTCCGGCAGACCGATTCCATTCCCCATAATGAAGGATGCTGACGTGCCCGTGATGTTCACTTTCCCATTCACGACCGAACATGCCAACTGCCCACAGATTCTGCACCTCCATTTCGCTCAGTCCTGGGGATGCCTGCAGAGTTTCTTCTGCAGCCGTCAAACCACACCCATCTGCCACAGCTTGCAACAAGCTTCGGTATTGCGACGCGTATTCCTCAGGGGTGCTAGCTTTCATCCCCATATTGCTTCTCATGGCGCATCAGGTCCTCCTGCAAAGTTTCACACACGTATCCGAATGCCGCGTCATTCTCGCTGTTCATCGAGCGCAGCGTGTTGTGCGCCTCAAGCACGTGGCGTGTACGCTGCATCTCACTGAGCGGCTCTTCGTGTTCTCCTCCTTGAGCTTCTTCTTGAGCAAGCACAGCGCGCCGCGTCGCGATGTCCTGTTGCCACGCAGCCCCCGGCGGGTCAATTTCTATGAGCATGTCCAGCCCCAGCCCTTCCATGGCTCCACGCGTTCTCTCCGTGGCTCCCGCTACCTCTACGCTTCCGCCAGCGCCCATGCAGCGTCGCGCTATTCCCGCCAGTGTTCCCATGAAAGTCGAGTCCACCCCGGGGCATAATTCTAAATCCACCACGATGTGTTGACCTCCATGTTCTATGTACTTCTCCGCGATAGCTTTCAGCGTGGGACTGTTTATGAAGCATCCCCGGCTGTTGCAGCGTATCCACATCCCGTCCCCAAACTCATGGTATCTTAAGCTTGTATCTGCCATATCTCCTGCTATTCATGCTAACATAACTTTGCCTGCATTGGCAAGCCAATTTTCCTTCGTTTGCACTTTCATTTCCTTGATAGCTGGTTTCCTTTTTTACAAAAATGTTAAACAAATTTGTGTGATCTTCAGTAAGATTTTACATTTTTGTAACTTATAAAACAAAGATAGAGGGAAAGTTGGATTTTATAATAGATTGGAAAAGAATAAATGAAGAAAAAAATTATAAGTTGGCACGGCATTTGCAGAAGTAGGGGTAAGAGAACGGCTCAGAGCCGTACTCGGTAACCAAAATCCACTACGACCACCAAACGAATTATGGAAACGAACGACACCAGTGCAGAAGAGGCGTTGACGGCATTGTACGGCAGCGATACTTTCGGGATCAAAACAATGGAGAAATACCTTTCCAAGAGCGCTTTCAAGAAGATGCTTGCCACGGTGCAGCGCGGCGGGAAGCTCGACATGAGCATAGCGGATGAAGTGGCGCAGGCGATGAAGGTGTGGGCGCTCTCCAAAGGAGCCACGCACTACACGCACTGGTTTCAACCGCTTTCGGACGCTACGGCGGAAAAGCACGATTCTTTTGTGGAACCGGACGGGAAGGGGGGCATGATCTGCGAGTTCACCGGCAAGAACCTCATTCAAGCTGAGCCGGATGCCTCCTCTTTCCCCTCCGGCGGGATACGCGCAACATTTGAAGCTCGCGGCTACACGGCATGGGATCCCACATCTCCGGCGTTCATCAAACGAACCGAGCACACTGCCACGCTCTGCATCCCCACGGCTTTTTGTTCGTACACCGGCGAAGCTTTGGACAAGAAGACGCCCCTGTTGCGTTCGATGGTAGCTGTGTCGAAGCATGCGACGCGCGTGTTGCGGTGTTTCGGGGTGGAGCCTAGCTGTGTGGAGAGCAATTTGGGCGCGGAGCAGGAATATTTCCTGATTGATCGCAGTTTGTACTTGCAGCGGCCGGATCTCATTGAGACCGGGCGCACCCTTTTCGGGTGTCTGCCGCCCAAGCATCAGCAGATGGAGGACCACTACTTCGGCTCTATCAAGGAGAGAGTGCTGGAGTTCATGAACTCCGTGGATCACGCGCTGTGGGCCCTCGGCGTGCCGGCCAAGACGCGTCACAATGAGGTGGCTCCCGCGCAGTTTGAAATTGCTCCGCTCTTCGAGGCGAGTAACGTGGCTGTGGACCACAACGTGATGATTATGGACATTCTTCAACGGCAGGCTCTCAAATTTAACCTCGTTTGTCTGTTGCACGAGAAGCCGTACGCTTGCGTGAACGGTTCTGGCAAGCACAACAACTGGTCGCTCGGCACCCCGGAACTTGGGTCGCTCTTCTCTCCGGGCAAGACGCCACACAGCAATTTACTTTTCCTGACCTTCCTCGCCTGCGTGATCCAAGGTGTGGACAAGCACGCGGATTTGCTGCGCGCTTCGATTTCCAAAGCCGGCAACGACCATCGTCTGGGCGCTAATGAGGCTCCGCCCGCCATCATCTCCATCTTCCTGGGAGATCAGCTCACCGACATCATTGAACAGATCAAGGCCGGCGGCGCCAAGAGCTCTGCTGCCAAGACCACCATGGAGCTGGGCGTGGATGTGCTGCCAACCCTCCCGAAAGACACGACCGATCGAAACAGAACCTCTCCCTTTGCTTTCACCGGGAACAAGTTTGAGTTCCGTGCCGTTGGTTCCTCGCAAACTTGCGCTTGGCCCATGGCCGTTCTCAACACCATTGTGGCCGAAGCCTTGGATGAGGTGGCCACCAAGCTTGAACCTGCTGTGGGCAAGCGTAATTTCAACGCCGTGGTTAGCGCCATGATTAAGGAGATGATCACGAAGCACGACCGTATCATCTTCAATGGCAATGGCTACTCGCAGGAGTGGATTAAGGAGGCTGAGCGCCGCGGTTTGCCGCACCTTAAGACCACGCCGGAGGCGCTTGAAGTGCTCTCCCGCCCGGATACCATCAAGCTCATGAAAAAGTACAACATCCTCTCCAAGGCCGAGCTGCTGGCCCGCAAGGAGGTGCAGGCGGAGAGCTACCTGAAGCTCATTCACATTGAGGCCAAGACCTGCCTGAACATGTTGCAGACCATTTATCTTCCGGCCGTAGCCGGTCAGATGACAGAAATCTGCGGGACCATTGCTGCCATCAAGGCTGCTGGCATCAAAGCCGGTCTCAAAGCTGCAGAGGATAAAGCCAACGCCGTGGGCAAACTCTACGACGAGTTGCCCGCGAAGGTTCAGGCTTTGCAGGCTGCCATCGATAAGGGCTGTCCCGTGTGCATGAAAGAAGCCATGGAGTCCGCCCGCGTCACCGTTGATGCCCTCGAAGCCATTGTGGACGCCGACTTGTGGCCGGTGCCTACTTACGCCCAGATGCTCAACATCCACAGCAAATAGTCTGAAACGCGAGTTTGCCTCGCTACCGGCAGCCCCGAGTGGGGCTGCCGGTCTTTCGCTGTCAAGCGCGAGAGACGCCTCTATATAAGTCTCGTTCGTAAGCTTTTTGTGGCCAACAACTGCCGCAAAATGGGAGCTTGTACACCTCTTTTTAAAAGAGATGTACAGGGAAAAATGTTATCATTTCTCGTTTTTAAGTAAGTTAGCGTTCTGAGACATCCTAGAATTTTGAAAGGGGTAAAGACGAGGAAGAAGAGGAACTGGTTTTTCAAAGCATTTTCTATGAATATAAAACGAATATCCGTGTGCTCATCGTTTTTAAAATTCGATATACTCGTCCTTGTACCGAAGCGCTCACGGACAAACGATGTGTGCAGAGGTAAAAACTCATTCACAATTATTTCTATGAAACTTCGATTACCCTATATTTTACGCAATGCGGTGTTGGCGGCTCTCTTGTGCTGCACGATGGCATTTGGTACGGTCACTGTGACTGTGGATGGTCAAGATTCGACTCTTGAAGAGTTGACGGGAACCCTGAGCGGGTCGGTCAGCATTACGGTGCAGGGAGAAGACGCAATTTTGAGTCAACCATTGACGCTGGATGGCAGCGTTGATCATTACATTACTGTGGAAGAAGGGCACAGTTTGACCATCATGGGAGGTCTTATGTACGATGGCGAGCTATCGCCAGATCGGTTGTCCAAGAATACACTTCATTTGTTTGAAAATTCAAGTCCGAGTGATCAGGGCAAGCAGGGTGGAACAATCATCTTTGCCGCAGGAGAATCAGAGTTGGGCAGGGTGTCAGGTGGTTCGGGTGAGGTTATCGTAAAAAAGGGGGCAAATCTCACGATCTCAGATGACCGCTCATTTCTCAACGGTGCTCTGACGATTGAAGAGGGAGGGAATATGACCGTGAGCGATATGGGCTGTATGACTCTGAACGGGGGTGGAACTTTAACTCTTCTGAAACATCCGGTCGATGGTTTTAGCATATTTAGCATTTACGGCTCCGGGGGGAACTTCAGCGGGACGATAAAGGGAGAGGAATTTGTTGAAATCGACAACCACCTCTACTTATACCAAAATAGACCCCATCAAAGCTTCACCAACGTCATAGCTCAAGGGACCAAGCTGTCCGTACTCAATGGAGATGTCGTCCTTGCCGGAGCAAAGAACGAGTTCAAAGGTCTGCAACAGGGGTACGATTACAACATTGCCTATTACGATACCACTGAGAATCCCAACAAATTGCAAAACAGGAGCACGTTGACCATTGAGGAGGGGACGAAAGTTTCTCTTGGAAAGCTTCTCGATGATCCTGATTGGCACTATAACGAGGAGTCAGGCGTCATGAAATTTGATCCGCAGATATACAAACCTGTTAAGCAGAGAGGACTCAGTTTTGATATGGAGGATCGGTCAACGTTGGTGGTGAAGTATGGCAAAGGTGAGATGGGTGCCAAGATCACGGCGTCCGGGACGATCGTGCTGAAGACGACAACATGGGGGGAAGACGCATCAAACCCGACCAAGCTGGCAGTGCGAGTAGAATTCGCGGAGAATCCGGGCAAGGATTTGAAGCAGCTGCTTATTCAGGCGAACGGCATTGTTCTCACTTCCATGGAATATGGATTGCATGATGCTCTTGACGGAGATCAATCTGTTCACGTAACTTCGTTCCTGGTGACCGAACAATATACGGATGAGAACAGCGAGGATGAGCTCAATAAATGGCTCAAGGATAATGTTACGGTCACCGTGAGTGGATATGACGATCCATATCTGATGGTCGAGAAGAAGGATGGAAATGTTGTCCAACTCTACGTGATAGCCGGAAATGGAGCCAACCTGCCGGATGCCCCCATCGAGCCTATTCCGGATGACCCCAATCCCGATACCATTTTTGCGCCTCTTGCGATCTCCGAAAACACGCGGACCGGCGCAGGCATGCTCTGCCACGCCATGAATTATTCGACCTCCTCAGAGCTGAAGAATGTGGCAGGTGTCATCGCGGAACTTGCTCAAATCGGGCAGGGAGGGCAACCGGCTGTAGCCATGGCTGCGATGATCGCTGAGTCAGGGATCACTGAAAGACTCATCGAGGAAACAAACATTGATCCGGCTGCAGCCAGAAGTGAGGCTCAGCGGCTCATGTCTGCCGTGGTCGGCAGCGCTGTGCCGGCGCTGGGAGCCGCACAACGGGATGCCATGCGTGGGCAGCTCTCTCGCGCCGCTTCGCGGGCAGCTCGCCTTGGTCAAGAACCGGCGGCACGTGACGATTCTGACCAAGGGATGCGCGTGTGGATGGAAGGTATGGGCGGCAGCGCCAAGTTGGATCGATCCGGGGATGAGACCGGGTATGAACACAACTCATGGGGAGTCGGTGTAGGCGTGGAGAAAAATCTCCAAGGCGGAGGCCCCACCATCGGTCTCTCCCTCGTTGCTTCCTATGGCGACTTGAAAGTTGATGCGGCGGATCATGCCGAGGGAGATCTGGATACCTACTATGTGAACCTCTACGCTCACCATCGCAGCGGCAATTTCCACCACAGCTTCGTCGTGTCCGCCGGTTTCTCGGATGCTGAGTTTAACCGCACTATCCGTGGCGGTGTTGCGCCCTATGTGCTCGACTACGCTACCAGCGGCAATACGGATGGCACCGGATTCGGAGCCGCCTACGAATTGGCTTATGATATATCGCTTAATGAGCAGAAGAGCAGCCTTCTTCAGCCCATGGTCGGTCTTTCAGTCATTACCACAAAGATGGACGGCTACAATGAAAGCGGAGCCGGTGATGCCGGACTCCACGTGGGCGAACAGGAGTCCACGCTGACAACGTTGACAGCCGGAGCTCGTTTCGTATCTCAGTGTGGAGAACAGGCATTCAGTCGCGCTGCTGTACTGGAGGTTCGAGCCAATGTGGCAGTAGATATGGGCGACCGCCGCAGCGAGGCCGATGTTTCCTTCCTCGGCGACCGCAGTTACAGCGGACGGGTCCGTTCGGCCGAAACAGGCGTTGTGGGGGCGCAGCTCGGTGCGAGCGTCAGCATACCTGTGGATAACGATACACTGCTCTATGTCAACGGTGAAGCAGACTTGCGCAGCGGATCCAATTCGTGGAGCGTCGGCGGAGGGGTCAGCATAGATTTCTGACGCTCACCATTACAGTAAGTAAACAAAAACGCGAGTTTGCCTCGCTACCGGCAGCTCCGAGTGGGGCTGCCGGTCTTTTTTTCTTGCTCCATGGCAGGTGAGTAAGGTAGAATGCGAGGAGATGGGCATACGCGGCATCTACAGATTTTACCGAGATGGCTTTCGGCGCATGACGCTGGGACGCACGCTTTGGTACGTGATCTTGCTCAAGTTAGTGATCATCTTTGCGGTGTTGCGTGTGTTTTTCTTCACTCCTCATTTACAAGGTACGGACGAACAAAAAAGCCGCGCCGTGGCGGAGGAATTAACGAACCGACACTGATATGGAACCCATTGATACCTCTCTCATCGACTGGTCGCGCGCTCAATTCGCGCTCACGGCCATGTACCATTGGATTTTCGTGCCGCTCACGCTTGGGCTGGGACTGATCATGTGCATCATGGAGGCGATCTACGTGCGCACGGGCAGGGCATTTTGGAAGGCAACCACGCGTTTTTGGATGAAACTCTTTGGCATCAACTTTGCCATGGGCGTGGCTACCGGTATTATTCTGGAGTTTGAGTTCGGCACGAACTGGAGCAACTACAGTTGGTTTGTAGGTGATATTTTTGGGGCGCCTCTGGCAGTGGAAGGCATCGTGGCTTTCTTCTTGGAGGCCACCTTTATCGCGCTCATGTTTTTTGGTTGGGAGAAGCTGGGGAAAAAGACGCACCTGCTCTCCACGTGGATGACTGTGCTGGGCGCTACATTCTCGGCGTGGTGGATTCTCGTTGCCAATTCCTGGATGCAGTATCCAACGGGCATGGAGTTTAACCCCGAAACCGTGCGCAGTGAGATGGTGAGTTTTGCCGCCGTGGCGCTCTCTCCTGTGGCGATCACCAAATTCTTGCACACGGTTACTTCATCATGGGTGCTTGGGGCGGTATTTGTCGTGGGCGTGAGTGCGTGGTACTTGCTGCGCGGCAGACACACGGATTTCGCACACGCCAGCATCCGCGTGGCCTCCATTTTTGGCTTGTTTGCAGCATTGCTCACAGCGGCGACAGGTCATCAAAGCGGCGTTGATATTGCCCGTCACCAGCCCATGAAACTTGCCGCAGCGGAGGGGCTTTATGAAGGTGGTAATCGTGTTGGACTTGTGGGCATTGGGCTCCTCAAACCCGGCATCGACTGGGCCAATCCTGCGGAAGACCCCTTCTTATTTAAGGTTGAAGTACCCTGCGGACTCTCCATCTTAGCGACCAATACGCCGGATGGTTATGTGCCCGGCATTAAGAATTTGCTGGAAGGCGGGTATGTGGGCGAGGATGGTCTGACGGCTCCCTCTGCTGCGCAGAAGATGGCACTTGGACGCAAGGCAATAGATGCCCTGCGCGATTGCAAACGTGGGGCGGATGCCGAACAAGTGGATATCCTGCGAGAAAACTTCCCCTACTTTGGCTACGGCTACCTCAGGACGCCTGAGGAATTGGTGCCTCCGGTGGCTACTACGTTTTATTCCTTCCGTGTGATGGTGATACTCGGCGGGTATTTCCTGGCGCTCTTCGCGGGGTTGCTCTTGGCCGGTAAGCGCATTGCGATGTGGAAACCAGTGCTGCTGGCAGTGCTATTGAGCATTCCACTGGCATATGCGGCTAGCGAAGCCGGTTGGATTGTGGCAGAAGTGGGACGCCAACCGTGGGCCATTCAAGATTTGCTGCCCAACTGCGCGGCAGTGTCCAAACTTTCTGTTTGCGCAGTGCAGACAACATTTTGGATATTCGCGGTACTTTTCACGGTGCTTCTCGTAGCGGAGCTTTGTATTATGCTGCGTGCCATCGCTGCAGGTCCCGAAAAAGAATGCGCTTAATCCCTCACCCCCACTCAACCTATGACCTACACATTTTTTCAAGAATACTGGTGGTTTATCGTGTCCTTGTTGGCCGGTCTTTTCGTGATGCTCATGTTTGTGCAGGGAGGGCAGACGCTCGTGTACGCTCTTGGTCGTACCGAGCAGCAGCGACGCCTGCTCCTGCTCGCAACGGGGCGCAAATGGGAGCTCACCTTCACGACGTTGGTGACTTTTGGCGGCGCATTTTTTGCCTCGTTCCCTCTTTTTTACTCTACGAGTTTCGGAGGAGCATACTGGGTGTGGATGCTTATTCTTCTGTGCTTCGTCATTCAGGCGGTGTCGTACGAATTTCAGCTCAAGCAATCCAATTTGCTCGGTACAACGACCTATCGCGTGTTTCTTATGCTCAACGGTCTGCTAGGTCCTTTGCTCGTTGGCACCGCCGTGGGCACGCTCTTCTTCGGTGCGGAGTTTGTCATCGATAAACAGGCTATCGTGCTGCCGGGTGAACCGCCTGTCATCTCTCGCTGGGCGAATCCCTGGCATGGATTGGAGGCGGTGTTGGATGTACGCAATGTGTTGCTTGGGCTAGCCGTGCTTATGCTTTCCCGCTGTCTGGCGCATCTGTATTTCCTCAATCGCATCGAGGATGATGAGATACGAACACGCAGCCGCAGCATGTTGCCCTGGGAAATCGGCCTTTTCCTCATCTTTTTCCTGAGCTTTGCCTGGTTTTGGTTTACAAGCTCCGGGTTCGTTGCGGCGGCGGTGGCAGAGGCCGGCCCGACCGTAGTAGAGGAGCCGTACCGTTACCTGCATGCATTGCTGAATATGCCCGTGGCGCTTGCGGCGTTGTTGGCAGGAGTGGTTCTGGTGCTGGTGGGGTTGTTTACTCCGTTGGTGAAGCCAGCGAGCCGCAGCGGCATTTGGAGCGCGGGCTTGGGTTCGGTGCTTACCGTATTGGCGCTGCTGCTCACCGCAGGCTGGAATGGCGGCATCTACTATCCATCACTGGCGGATCCGGCTTCCTCCCTCACCCTGGCCAATAGTTGCTCCAGTCCCTACACGCTCAAAGTCATGAGCGCCGTGTCCCTGCTCATTCCCTTCGTTTTGGCCTATATCATCTGGGCCTGGCACGCGCTGGAAAAGTCTCCCATTCAACCTTCTGAAGTTGCATCAGAAGACGCCCACTGACGTATTGGCTTTGGTGTGCAAGTGATCGCACCTGCTGATCACTCGTACACCACAAAGATGCGCGCAATTCGGGGAAGTGCGGCGGTAAGCTCGTTTGTGAGGCGCGTGAGGAAATCGTGACTTTGGGCAATGGTGAGTGCGGGGTTGGCGGGGATGCAGACAAAACACACCCGTTGTGAGCCGCGCGTGTAGAGGTGGATCGAGGAAGGGGATGGACCGTTGATCTTTTTCATAGTGCGGAGCACGAGCGATTCCCAGTCGGCAGGAACGGGTCGCTCAAAATGCGGGAGCGTGCGCATATTGGGCTCAATATGCACGAAGACGGCATCAGCCTGCAGGCGACGCGCTACTTCGGTACGGAAAGCTTGCACGGGCACAGCCCAAGATTCCAATGTGGCCTGCGGAGGCAGCTCTAAATCGGTGAAAATGAGCAGCCCCTGGTCGGCTTCCAAAAGGCGCAAGGAGTGCACCCCCATGCGGTGCGTAAGGGCGATTTGGCGGATGAGCTGCTCGGGGGAATCGGGTTCGGTATTTTCCGGTTGCATGTGTACCAGTGTTTCGGCGCCCGGGATGGAGCGTTCCACAAGGGCTTCGATGGCGTCTGCAATTTCATGAGCTGTGTCGATATGCAGCTCGCGAGGCATGCCAACAACCATTTCGATGTAAGTGGTGTTGCCCACAGAGCGGGCGCGCAGGTGCCGCAACGGATAGACGGGCATTTGTTCGGCCATTATCGAGCTAATCTGCGTGTAGAGAGCAGCATCCGTACGGTCCATGAGATTGTTAATGGCTTGCACGCCCAGCACTTTGCAAATATGCAAGATGATGATGGACACCACCAGGGAGGAGAAAACGTCGGCGCGGATGAGCAGCCAGTGCAAAGGTGATTCCGGTGTGACTTGACTGGCAAGCGCGGCTCCGGTGATGCCCACAAGCACTGCGGCGCTGCTCCAGATATCGCTCGAGAAGTGCGCAGCATCGGCAGCCAAGGCGGCGCTGTTCGTCTCTCGTGCCGTGCGACGCAGCATAGCTGAGCGGTTGATATCTACAACAAGCGATACGATGATGACCAGGAAAGCCCAGAGCGAAATATCCACTCGCAGCGCGTTCGGATCATCACTCATGAGCCTGTGAATGGCCTCCCGGATCACCCAGATGGCCGTGCCGAGCAACAGTAACGTCTCTGCCAAAGCCATCAAGTTCTCCACTTTGCCATGTCCGTACGGGTGGTCTTCATCCGCCGGTCGAGCTGCCACTTTCACGGCAAAAAGTGTGCCAAGTGCGGCAAGCAGGTCAAGCATGCTGTGCAAGGCCTCGGAAAGGATGCCAAGCGAACCGGTGATGATCCCAACCACAAGTTTGAGCACGGTGAGTACTGTACTCCAAAGTACGGATGACCACGCAGCGCGTGATTTCTTTTCGTGGGCTTCCATGGCCGCAGTATGTGAAAAAATCAGACCCCGAGCGCGGCCATAATGCGACCTACAGATTCCCGCAGCTGGGGCTGGTTTACCATGCGTTGCTCAATAGTGCGTGTGGCGTGGATGACGGTGCCATGATCGCGCCCGCCAAAGGCCGCACCGATATCCTGCAGCGAACAGGCAGTGTGGTGGCGCGCCAGGAACATGGCAATTTGTCGCGGTTGAGCAATGTTTGCCGTACGTCGCCTTCCGTTGAGGTCGGCTACACGAAGGTGGTATTCATCCGCCACGCACTGCTGGATATCTTTGATGGCAAGCCGTGCAGCAGGTTCTTCATACATGAACTCGCGCAACTGCGCGCGCGCTTCCTGTACGGTGGGTCGGCGGTGGGAGAACGAAGCAAAGGTGGCAAGGCG
The DNA here is from genome assembly GCA_947589295.1 of uncultured Akkermansia sp. Classification (GTDB taxonomy): domain Bacteria; phylum Verrucomicrobiota; class Verrucomicrobiia; order Verrucomicrobiales; family Akkermansiaceae; genus Akkermansia. The sequence goes on along the minus strand of CANQBZ010000012.1, from coordinate 23,831 downwards.
TGTCAGCGCTCCCTCTAGTCGGCGTACAGAGCGGGTGATGCTTTTTGCCAGGAAGTCCAACACCTCATCGCTTAGCAATTCACTGCGTTTGCGCCAGCGCTTGGCGCGCAGGATCGCCATTCGGGTTTCGTAAGAAGGAGCGCGTAACGCCACAGAAAGACCCTGCACAAAGCGTGATTTGAGACGCTCATCAAAGTCAATGATATCGGCGGCCGGGCAGTCTGCCGTGAGTACGATCTGCTTACCGCTTTCAAAGAGGGCATTGAATGTGTAAAAGAATTCTTCCTGCGTCTTGCCTTTGTGGGCGAGGAATTGGACATCATCAATGAGCAGTACGTCCGCTTTACGGAACTTGCGGCGGAAGTTGCGCAGGGCATCCCCTTTGCTTGCCAGAGCATCAATATAGCTGTTTGTGAAGTTTTCGCCGGTCACATAGAGTACGCGCGCCTCATCGTCTACCTTGCGCATCGAGTTGCCGATAGCTTGCAGGAGATGCGTCTTTCCCAGGCCGGAGCTACCATGGATAAAGAGAGGATTATATTTGCCGGGCTGTTGAGCGGTGGCTTGAGCAGCAGCGTAGGCAAACTCGCTATTGTCACCGACCACGAAGGAATCGAAGTCGTATTCCTCATTCAATCCACTGTTGAACGAACCCGTCCTACGCACAACCCGTCGTTTGAGGGCGGTAAGATGGGGCTCTGCCTGTTCGGAGGACTCAGTGTCGCTCGGCATCGGTAAATTTTGAGTGGAGGCTCCACCCGGCTCGGTACCGTGTTGGGTGGCATGCGGAACAAACTCAATCTCGCGCGCGGCTTGCATTACGCATGCGGCCGAGTTCGCTATGTTTTCCTTGTAGTTGAGCTCTAGCCACATGATCGGCAGGTCAGACGGGTACTCCAATATCAACTTAGTACCCGTGTCCTCCTTAAGCTCCAGCTTGCAGATGTAATTCTCCAGGCCATACATCCCTACATCACCCCGGCGGCGCATATCGTTCACGATGTCTGCCCAAAGAAGCTTCTCTCTACTATCGGCCTTCATTCCCGTCTTTCTCTCTCTGTGTGTTTGCGTCTTTCAGCTTGCCTCACTTGGTCGACCCGGCGGTCTCCTCGGCCAGATTCATGAGAGGAGGAGAGGCAGGTTTAGTTTCGGCGCGCTGTCGGGGGGCATGATGCCATGGCCTGCTCCTGTTGGAAAGTTTTTTCGAGGTCGATGAGCCCCACTTTTTTTGTTATTATCGGTTCCATGGGTGTTCCACAATAAAAAAAAATTTTTATTCATCCATCTCATTATTAACTTTGCTTGACATTTGATTCTCCTGTCAAATTTTGCGTTGCGTGAAGATTTATAGTATTTGTAATCAATAAATTAAAGATATTACTTCCTGTGAAAATGAAAGTGACAAGGAGGAGCCGAGTTATTGATGCAGAAGCTTCGGAAGAGTGCAGGAAGCCCAGGAAGCAAAGGAGAGGTCAAGGCCTCCAGAAGGGTGTCAACTCTGCCAGGCAGCATGGACACAAGACAACAGCCATCAGCGCAAACACATTTGGTCAAGGAATGGGGTCGATGCCAGACGCAGGGCCAGGTTGTACATCCGTTTTGAGTATCAAAAGCCGCATGGGGGGCTTGGCTCACGCTGTTGAGTTAATCGCTGTTTTTTTTGTGCGATTGCCCTGAAGCTGCTGCGCGTAGGCTTGCTAAAAGATGGAGACAGTGTTATGATAACTACGTATGGAGACATGCGGATTTCATGAAATTAACGGGGGAGTCACGGCAGCGCGGGGCTACGTGAGCCACGCGATCAGCTGCGGCATCAAGAAACCGACAGCTAAACGATTGGATTTGGCGCTTGTATTTTCTACGCAACCGACAACTAGCGCCGGTGTGTTTACCACGAACCGAGTTCGCGCGGCTTGTGTTCGCGTGAGCCGTCAGCATTTGCGCAGGGGGGATGTGCGCGCCATCATTGCCAACAGTGGGAATGCTAACGCCTGCACAGGTACCGCCGGGGTGGAGGCTGCCCGTACAGAATGCCGTCTCGTGGCCCAGCATCTCGGCATCCTACCGCGTGAAGTCGCCGTATGTTCCACAGGTGTCATTGGTCTGCCGATGCCTATGATGCGTATTGAACCACGCATCCCAGAGCTTTGCGCCGGGTTGACTACCGACAATGGACACGCCGTGGCTTCTGCAATCATCACCAGTGATACGCGCGAGAAAGAGGTAGCGGTGAGTTTCCGAGTGGGGAACAAAGAGGTTCGCATTGGGTCCTGCTGCAAGGGTGCGGGCATGATTTCTCCCTGTATGGCTACCATGATTTGTTTGGTGTGCACGGATGCCGCAGTAGACCGAGCAGCCCTGCGCAAACTCCTGCGTGCTGGGGTAGAGCAGTCCTTCAATCGCATTACGATTGATGGTGACATGAGTACGAATGACACGTGCCTGCTAATTGCTAATGGGGCCAGCGGAGTAAAGCTTGCTCCGGGGAGACCGGGTTGGTCCACTTTCTGCGCCGCGTTGCAGCACGTGCTCAGCGAGCAGGCTCGCCGAATTGTGCAGGATGGTGAACGTGTCACAAAATATGTGACGGTGCGCGTTAAGGGAGCGCCGGATCAAGCGGAAGCTAAACGCGTGGCCGAGGGTGTGGCAAAGTCATCCCTTGTGAAGAGTTCGTGGAACGGGGGAGACCCTAACTGGGGACGCATTATACACGCTGTTGGCTATGCTGGGCGGCGGGTGTGTGAAGAAAAGGTGGATATTGACATAGCCGGACTTCCGGCGTGTCGAGCCGGGGTGCAGGCCAATACGCCTAGCGATGATTTGCGGGCCCGCGTCCAGGAGCCGGAGTTTGAGGTGCTCATTAATCTTAATCTTGGCCGAGCTCAGTACACTGTCTACACCACCGACCTATCTCCAGAGTATGTGGATTTCAATCGATCCGAATATGCGTACTGGAATCAAGCCAAACAGGATGGTTTAACACGATGAAACACCATCGGCTCGCCCATGCCCTCGCAGTACTTGCTCTCTTCCTGACTAGCTCTGGGGCCAGTTTGGCGGTGGATATAGCGACATTGGCGGCGAATGGTTCGCTCTGGGAAAAAACCACGGGTGAACTTGCCGAGAGGTATTTGGCGGGGAAGCTTTATACCCGTGTGGATGAGGAGCATATCCGATTTCGTCGAAGTGCCGATTTGAGCATGGCGGGATTGAGACTGGGCGACATTACCATGCAGCTCACCGGGGATCAAAGTCACTTTGTGGGGATGAGAACCACAATCTACAACAAAGGAGATGACGGTGAGATTGACAAAGAGCTCTTTGAATCGCGGCTTGCACAAACCGTTGAGGCGATCAATAAAGTCATGGCTGCCCAGGGTACTCCCTATATGCAGGGTCGCAAGGATACCGGTCTGAAAACCCGCACTTGGGCGTGGGAAAACGAGCGCTGTGCCGCGTTGCTGGAAGCCGCCTCCACCGGCAGAGGAAAACGGTATGTGGCGGAGTTTATACGTCTGAGTTTTGCTCCATCCAAGAAAGATTTGGAAAAAGGAGGAGCCAAAGATCTAGCGCATAAATCAAGCCTGAAAGAGCATGTGGTGACAGAGGCTAACGGTGATGTTTGGATTCAAGGCGTGCCAATGGTCGACCAAGGTGAGAAAGGATACTGTGTTCCAGCCGCCGTATCCCGCGTCTTTGCGTATTACGGTATGGATGGGGTGGACCAGCATGCCTTGGCAGCGCTTTGCAAGAGTTCTAATCAAGGAACTGCGCTTGAGGATATGGAAAAAGCGCTCAAAAGCATCTGCACTTCCTTTCACATGACAGTCAAGTCATGGGATTGGGTTGGCATCAAGTCTTTCATTAAAAAAACGAAGAAAGTGGCCAAAAAGACAGGTATGTTGCCAGATGACAGACAAATAGCCCAGCTCATACTGGAGGACGTAGAGAAGCATCCCGGTGCCATGAACAAAGGATTGGGCAGCATCAAGCAGCAAATTAATGCCGGCATTCCCGTGGTGTGGGCGGTGCTGTTGGGCATATTTCCCGAGCAGGGTTTGCCGCAAAGTTTTGGCGGCCACATGCGTCTCATCATTGGCTACAACGAACAGCAGAAATCCATCATATACACCGATACATGGGGAGCCCGGCACATCAAAAAAGCCATGCCTGTCGAAGAGGCCTGCGCTATCACTAATCGTCTCTGGGTTTTGCGCCCGTCCATTTAATTTATTTCGGTGCAAACAATTTTTGCCCGCAATTTTCTTGACAAAGGAAATAGTTGGTGTAAACTTGCCCCCACCAAGACGTACTTTATAAAACTATGGCACATACACTGTCCGCAAAAAAGCGCATTCGCCAGACTGAAACTCGCACTGCAGCCAACCGCGCCACCATGTCACGTGTGCGCACGCTTCGTAAGAAAGTGGGTGCGGCTGTAGCGCAAAAGGATAAGGAGGCGGCTCTTGGCGCCTACAATCGTTTTGCCTCTGCTGTGGATAAGGCGGCCAAAAAGGGTACTGTTCACCCCAATCGTGCAGCCAATTACAAGAGTAAAGCTGCCAAGGCTATAGCAACGCTCTCCTGAGTCTTCGTCATAAGATTTGTGGCAAGTGACCGTCCTAGCATGGTCGCTTGCCTTTTTTTGTGCGATCCCCTGAATTGACATATCGGCCTCCAAATGCTATGATGGCAGGCATGAGCACGATGGTGAATGAACAACAGCTCGCTGCTATTAAGACTTGGGCGGCGGGAAAAGTGGACCTTAATGGCATTCAGAAAAAACTGCAGAGTGAGTTTGGCTTGCATCTCACGTACATGGAGGTGAGATTTTTAATGTTGGATCACGGTATTGAGCTTGTGACAGAGACTGAGAAAGAAGGGACGCCTGCGGCATCGTCGCCCGATGCACAGCAGCAAGCAACGCAGGAGACTCCCCCGGTCGAGCAGGGCGGTAAGGTGCGCGTGGAGTTGGATGATTTGCAGTTGCCCGGCACCTTGCTTTCCGGCAAAGCGCATTTCCCTGGTGGGGCAGAGGGCGCCTGGCAGATTGATCAGTTAGGGCGTTTCGGTTGGAGCCAGCTGAGCGGCACCCCCTCTGCGGATGAGATGCAGAGTTTCCAGCAGGAGTTGACCGCCATGCTGCGCCGCGCGTAAATCACTTTTCGCTCGGCAGAAGAGGTAGATCGGATAGGGGGTAATTCGGCACGCATGTGAGCTGCACGCCGTAGAGGTCTGCTATGGCTTTCGCCTCGGATTTTTCGTAGTCTTCCCCGTAGTAAATGGTTTTCACTCCATGCGCACATAGCGCTTGCATGCAAGAAGTGCACGGCATGGTGGTGCAGGCTACAATTTTAGCTTCCCCACGCTTAAAGAGACTACACAAATTAATTTCTGCGTGCAGCATGTATTTCTGCCGTTCATCGCGCGATGCCCAAAAGTCAGCAGATGCGGTAAATCCAGGGTACAGTCCATTGTAGGCGGTGCCGATGACGCGGTTATCAGCATCTAAAGCTGCGGCGCCTACCTTGCGGTAAGGGTCTTCAGAACGCAGAGCCGCGACATGCGCCAAAGCCATCACATATTCGGGTATGGAGAGACGTGCCATACGGTGGGTTGGTGCCGGTTATTCGTCCGAGAGAATCTCATCTTCCACAACCTGTTCTATTGTTTGTCGACGGCGGATGAGAGTGACTTTGTTGCCATCCACCATCACCTCTGCTGCCAGAGGACGGGAATTATAGGTAGAAGACATGCTGAAACCATACGCTCCTGCGCTCATTTCAGCGAGCAATTCACCGGGCTTTACATCTGGGATGCGGCGGTTTTGTGCCTGAAAATCGCCGGATTCACATATGGGCCCTACGACATCAGCCAAGATACCCTCGTCGCTGTGCTCGCGTACGGGCCATATCTCATGGTAACCCTCGTAAAGCGCGGGACGAATGATATCGTTCATTCCTGCATCAATCATCTTGAAATGCTTGCTCTCGCCGTTCTTCTCGTACACACAGCGGGTGAGCAATACCCCGGCGTTGCCAACTAAACGCCGTCCCGGTTCCAGCACAATACGCAGCCCCAGTGGCTTGAGCAAGGGAATAAGCGCCTGGGCATAGGATCGAATACTCATTTGCTCCGGGTGATCTCTCCACCAATCTGCAGAGCCAGAGGCCAGGCAACCGTCATACACGATGCCAATTCCACCTCCGATGCTCCAGAATTCAATCCCGTAGAGGTTCTTGAATTGGGCAACCAGCGGAGAAACTTTCTGTACAGCTGCCACAAATGGATGCACCTCGGTGAGTTGAGACCCAATGTGCATCTGCAAACCGCGGATGCGCAGGTGTGGCAGCTCGGCAGCGATCGTGGCATAGAGCGCTTCGATGCGGGATATATCCACTCCGAATTTATTTTCGTGGGTGCCGGTGGTAATGTATTTGTGAGTATGAGCATCCACATTAGGGTTTACCCGAACGGCTACGGGAGCCTGTTTCCCCATGTCTGCAGCAATGCTGTTGATGGTCCGCAGCTCATTTTCACTTTCACAGATAAAGCAGTATATGCCGCACTCAAGCGCATAGCGTATCTCCGGCTCGGTCTTGGCTACGCCGGCATAAGTGCATGCGGCGGGATCGCCCCCAGCGCGTACAATACGCCACAATTCTCCGCCAGATACGATATCAAAGCCCACGCCTCGCTGCGCCATGAGCCGCAAGATCGCTCCATTGGAGCACGCTTTGACAGCGTAGACGATGTGCGTGTCCAGCCCGGCAAAGGCATGCTGAAATTCTTCCAGGTCTGCCAGAATGGTGTTTCGGCTGTACACAAAGGTGGGTGTACCATATGTTTCTGCAATGCGGGAGAGGTCCACATCTTCGCAATGCAGTATGCCATTTTTATAAGCGAATTGGTGCATAGAATGATAATTTTGTACTCGATGAAAATTAAGGATGAATGGCAGTTGGCTGGGGCTCTTTCAGTTGATCCTCCGGCTGCGGAGCATCATCAATGATGGCCGCTACCCACTGCAAATCCAGCGAGTTTTCCATGGCCAACTTCAGGAACATGGTGAAAGGCACGGCAAGCAGCATCCCTATCGGTCCCCATACCCACCCCCATACAATGACGGAGACCAATACCATGGAGGTTGCTATGCCAAATTGCTTGCCCAAGAAGAGAGGCTCAATTCCATTGCCTATGGCAAAGTTGATGCCTAGATACCCACCGGCCACAATGAACATGGTTCCCCAATCCAACATGACGAACGCGAGCAGGATGGGCGGTATAGCTGCCACAATGGAGCCGATTGTTGGTATAAAGTTGAGAGCACAGGCCACAAATCCCCACAAGAAAGCAAAGGGCACCTGCAAAAAGTGGCAGAGCGCCCATGCGAGTAATCCAGTACTCACGCTTGCAAGCGTTTTTATAATCAAATATTTCTGCACGCCGCGCAGCGCTGTGAGCACTTTGAGTTTCCCGTGAAGGCTGTTGGGAAGATTGTTCAAATTGCGTCGGAAAAGCGGCGCCTCACCCAACATGAAGGTCATCAAAACAAGGACCAGCACAGTAACCGACATAAAGGACACAATTTGTCCGGTGAGAGATTGCGAAAGAGCAATGATTTGCTGGCTGTTGATGAGACTCTCGGGTGAGTCGAAAAGGTTGCGCAATGGCTTGTCAGAAAAGAACTTGTAGAACTGGTCGGCCCAAGTTAGCAGCTCATTCACACGGTGCTCCAGGTGCGGCATGAAATTGCCCTGCAGGGTAGCTTTCATATCGGCTGCCAGAAATTTGACGAAACAGACCAAACTGTAGAGCACCCCCATGTCGACTACCACGGTGCAGGCAACGGCTAGCCAATGAGGAAAGCGTATCACCTTGCGCAATAATTCCGTAATCGGGTAGCTCACGATCGCCAAAAAGGCGGCCAGCACAATCGGCACCGTAACTTCCCGAGTGTACCTGAGACCAAAAAGCACAATAAAGGCGGCTGCCGCTGCAATGAGAACGCGCGTTCCCTCCCCCACGACATGCTGCGGTGCTTGTCTGGCTTGGTCGGGAAGGGGTCGATCTGGCGGCAGGCTGCTCATCGCGCCCATTCTATCCTTTGGCTTGTCGCATTTCAAGGGAGAATCGCATCATGCCCATTTTTTTCTCTTTTTGGCGCAGCATGGTGTGCATCCATGCTTGACACAGCGAACTGTGCGTGGATATAATGGAAGCGGATTTTGCAACGCCGCTCACTATGGCCATCAGGTTCCGTATAGCAGATACTGCTCGTGGCAGCATGGAGGTGCTGCGTCACCGCATGCGGCGGTACGCAGTCATCTTGATGGCGGTTATCCTTCTCGCTCTCTTGACAGTTATGTATGTCGTCAAAATCCTCATTGGGGCGCCTCCCCAGCCGGAGTTTATCGTGTACCAGGGGGAGACCGTTGAGGAGGAAGTACAGACCAAACCAAAGCAGCGCGATATCTCGGGGGGAAAGCCGCCTGCGGCCCCACCTGTGGCTCCTATCATAGCAGCTGCCACTGACATTGCTCAGCCCTCCTTTACGATGGATGTAGACATGGAAGCTCCGTCCATGACGACAGGAGGGGTTGATGCCATGGGTGGTGGCGGTTTGGGCGATGGCATAGGTGAAGGCTCTGGGCGCGGCGGCATGGGCGGCAAGAAGGTGGGCTCTGCATTTGCCGGCTATTTCTGGGACCTGAAGCGCACGGTCAATGGCAAAAAATCTGCCTACGATAGTGAGATCAGTAAAGAACAGGTTCTTGAGTTCGAGAGCAACTTTTACAATAAAGATTGGGATTTAGGTTTGCTTGTCACATACATGAGGGCCAAGATGCAGCTCTACAGCACCTGTTTCTTTATGCCAAGCTGCAAGGATGAAGAGGCTGTGCATGCCTATGATCCAACGGGTAAGCAGGGGCTTAGGAAAAGTCGTTGGTTAGTTGTATACCGGGCGAAGGTGAAAGCGCCGGCCAGTGGCACATTCCGCTTTGTGGGTGCGGCGGATACGGTAATGGCCGTGCGTTTTGACGGACGCAATGTCTTGGCTTGTGGTCTGCACAACCTGCGCAATGCCACGTGGAATGAATGGCATATCGCCCGTGAATCCAAAAAGGAACGCCCCCTCGTGCAGTATAAGGGCATCGATTTTTGGAATGAAACTATGGGTGGATTTGAAATAGGCGATCCTGTCAAAGTGAAAGCCGGCGAGTGGTATGAAATGCAGGTGATGATTTCGGAAATCGGCGGCGACGAGTTTGGTTTCTGCTTGCTTATTGATGAGGAGGGCGGAGAAAAGAAAACAACCAAAGACGGCAAGCCCCTCTTCCAGCTTTTCCGTACGGCTTTTTCCGACCCCACTGTTGAATCTGTGTATGAGACCATCCTCGAGGAGAACAAACAGGGCGATGACTTCACGCTCTTGAAAGAAATTCCCTATGATCCGGATAGCCGCATTTGGGAGGCCAAGCCCGTGGATGCCTCGGTTAAGATGAAATAACCCGCGGCTCAAAATAACTTCCATTCCTGGCCGTTTTGTATTGGCAAGTACAGCAGAATGTGGTACCATACCCCTGCGGTCAATTCTCTTTCATTTAACTTTTCCGTAATATTATGGGTGCATTTATGAGACAAATAATCGCGGCGCTGCTCATTGCGGGTTGCATGTGCAGCCTGAGTAGTTGCGCAACAGTCACGCAGAGTCTGCGCTATATCCTGGGTCTGCCAGGGCAGTTGTTAAACGCCATTGCGCCATGACAAGCTGGAGTCGACAAATCATACTGGTGCTGCCGGTGGCGGCGGGAGTCATTTCTTGCCAGCAAGGGCTTGCTCCCGGCGGCAGTGTAGGGGTGCGCAATTATGCGGATGCGGTGGTGCATATTGGCCAGGTGGACCCTGCCTACCAAGCCTATTTTCGCGCGCAGAACGCCGCCAACTATTCCCTCAGCGACCAACGGCGCGCGTACATAGCCGCAGCTCAGACAGCACGCACTCCTGTGCGTGCCTCTGACTACCACCCGGGGGATGTCCGGAGGGTTTCCTCCGCGAGTAAACGTAGCCGTGCGTCCGGTCGTGTACGGGTTGTGCGTCGCAAATCGGAGAGCAACCGATTGCGCGCGGTTGCTGCCCGTCACCGATCAGCTCGTCGTCGTTAATGGTATTCCCCTTTCTCCGTACGACCTGAGAACAATAGATTCATGAAAAACGAGACGGCCCCCCGAGAAGAGAAGCAGACAATGCCCGTGCGCTTTGAGCAGCAGGAGATCGTTGCTAACGCGGGGTCAGTGGATCAAGTGCAGGGGATACCTGTGAGTCTACTCGGTGCTCTGTGGGCCACGGGCCTGCTATTACTCGTGGTAGGCGGGTTTTACGAATTTTATGCGTGGGGAGATGCGGAAGGGCTGCGGGGGCTTGGCCTGAGCCTGCTGGTGACGGTACCGCTGGTGGTTGCGGTGGTGCATGTCCGGCGGGCGAACCGTCTGCACCAGCCGATTCTCAAGATGCCTTTTGTGGTCCTGCTACTGATGAGCGCGTTGGTTTTACCATTTGCACTATACCTGCCGCAGCTTTGGCTAAAACTGCTCGGTCCATTTTTTGCGTTGGGTTATGGGCTGAGTTTGTTGTGGTACGGCGCGTATTATGACAGTCTGACGTATCTTCTGATAGCTTGTGCATGTGTGTTTGGGGCTGTGGTGAGTATCCCGTCTTGCTATAGTTTGGCGCCGACCCTCGGTGGAGGCATCATTCTTGCCGTGGGCATAGCCGTTCTTGTGTCTGCCTATCGTTTGCACAAGTTGAGGGAAGCCCGCATAGTCGCCAGAGCAACGGCTCAGCGGAAACAGGACCTCAGTCGGGAAGCGGCGAAGTGACGTCCATGCGGTGCGCGAGATCGGCCACACGCCGCCGGGTTTCAGCATGTGTGAGACGAATTAATCCGTCAGTCCCAAATGTTTCGCAAGTGCAAGCCGCCACAGCGCTTGCACAGAGTGTAGCGCTTTGCATTTCTTGCCACGTCGGACGAGAACCCCGTATTTTGTTGCTCAGGTAACCTGCTAATGCTCCCAAGTAGCTGTCACCGGCCCCGGTTGGATCTACGGTGTGCTCAATGTGCAGCGCGGGACAATGCGAGAAAACAATTTCTCCATTTTCCCGTCGGTGGTACACATCAGAGCCTGCATCACCGTGCTTCACGATGGCAAAAGACGGCCCTGCCTGCAGCAGGGCAAGCCCGGCAGTGTGGGGGTCATCTGTTTGTGCGTATTGGCAGGCTTCTTCATCATTCATGAGTGCGACATCCACACGGCGCAGCAGGATTCGAGTGTATTCAGGCTCGCGAATGATCCAACTCTTCATGAAGTCAGCCATGGTAAAGGCTGTCGGATTGCATTGCTCCAGAAAGGTTGCCTGCAAGGGTGGAGTTACATTTGCAGCGACCACAATCCCGGCGCTTTGCCGTAGATGAGGTGGCAGATGCGGACGCCACAAGGCTTGCACCCCTTCCACCGTTTGCAGGGTCGTGCGCACGTTCATGTCGCGCTCGTAGCGACCAGTCCATGCAAAAGTGGGCCCGGGCATGTGCGCGACGTAGCGAAAGTTTACCCCCTTGCTTTCAAAGAGTTTTTGCCATGCTGACGGGTAATCATCCCCCACGACCCCGATGAGAGCTTGCTCATTGCATAACAGGCGCGCTGCCAATGCCGCGTAGATGCCTGACCCGCCGGCCACGGCATCGGCCCGTCCATCGGGGGTGATCAGCGTATCGGAGGCTAAGGTGCCGTAAATGAGGAGCGGAGTGGGGGTCATGGTGTGTCAGAGCCTTGCATCATGTGTAGCAGCGCGGCTTCATCAATGATGGGAATGCCCAGTGTGGCCGCTTTGTCACGCTTGCTGCCGCCGCCCTCTCCGGCCACCAGATAATTCGTCTTTTTGGTAACTGCCCCGGCTGTTTTTCCCCCCGCTGCTGCAATGCGCCGTTCCATTTCCTGGCGCGGTATGCTCAGGCTGCCGGTCAGCACAAAGGAAAGCCCTGCCAGCGGGCCTTGAGCTTCAGCCGACATGTTTTCCACGTAGCAGTCGGATACCGGGTTTATTCCCAATTCACGCAAGGTTGCGAGCACATGTTGCCCGGCATCGGACGTCAGATAAGCACGTAGTTTGCGGCAGGACACGGCGCCAATAGGATTCACGAGGTGCAGCTTGTTAGGTCCGTCACGCTCGATGGCGAGGTAGCCCCGCGCGGCAAAGGGCGAGGCAAGTTGCTGGATGAGCGAGAGCAACTCGGCACGTTGATTTTCAAGAGCCGTTCTGTCCTTTTCCTTATTGGCGAGGGATTCCGGGTTCTGCTTGTTGTAGAGGGCAATGTTTTCTTCCAGTTGAACAAGCGAACGGAGGAAATCCGATTCTGCCAGCTCCTGCATATTACGATGGTATTTGGCAACTTCGCGCGCGGTGATGCTCCCGATGGAGGGTATGCCGAACGCCGTGATCCAGCGTTGCAGCGGCAGATCTCGCGCCTTTGCCAGCGAGTCGAGAGCTTTGACGGCATTTTTCTCGCCGAAGCGTCTGGGCTCATCTTCTGTGCCAAGGTTGAGCGCTCCGAGCTCACGTTGCGAGAGGCGGAAGAGGTCAAGCGGGCTGTGAATCATCCCCCTGCTTACCAGAGCCTCCGCCACTACTCCGCCCAGACTTTCAATATCGAGCGCGATGCGAGAGCAGAAGTAGCTTGTGCGTGTGACTGCCTGAGCCGGACAGGTAAAATTAGTGCATCGCCAGGCTATTTGTCCTTCCTCCCGTGTGATAGGCGCAGAGCAGCTCGGGCAGACACCGCCCACGGCCTCTGCCAAATTGTAAGGCATGGCGTCATTCGGCCTTTTTTCCTGAATCACCTTTACCACAGAAGGGATGATTTCTCCGGCCTTTTCTACGAGCACCGTATCGCCGATGCGGATATCCTTGCGGGCTATTTCATCTTGATTGTGCAGGGTGGCTCGCGATACCGTAGAGCCGGAGATGAGCACCGGTTCCAGCTCAGCCACGGGGGTCAGTACACCCGTGCGTCCCACTTGTATCGCAATTTTTAACAACTTAGTTTCCTTTTGTTCGGGCAGGTACTTGAAGGCGGCGGCCCACCTTGGCGCGTGCGCAGTGGCTCCCAATTCCGCACGTCGGGCAATGTCGTCCAGTTTGACTACGGCTCCATCCGTCCCAAAGCCGAGCTCGCGCCGCAGGGTGTCCATCTGCTTGACGGCGGCACGAAGTTCCTGAAGATTGCGTGCATGCAAAATCGGTTGATTGTAGGGGACATGCATGGAAGAGAGCAAATGCTCGTAATCATCCATGTTCTTCAAGTCCGGTCCATCGTAAACGCCGAGTCCGTGCGCTAAAAAGCGCAGCGGCCGCTTGGCGACTTCGGCCGTATCCAGCAATTTGATGGTGCCGGCGGTAGCATTGCGGGGATTGGCGAAGGCAGGCAAGCCCTCGGCATCGCGTTGGGCATTGAGAGCGTCAAACTCTGCGGATGGCATGAAAATTTCGCCGCGCACTTCCAGCGTGTCCGGGGCGTCGGGCGGGAGCTGCTGCGGTACGGTTTTAATGGTGCGTACGTTGCCAGTGATATCATCCCCCACACTGCCGTCCCCACGCGTGGCCGCGTAGACGAGCTTACCGCCGCGGTACATCAGGGTGACGGCGCATCCGTCAATCTTTGGTTCCACAACTACATGCTCTGCCTCGTCTCCCAATGCTTGGCATAGCCTTGCGTAAAAATCCACCAATTCTTCATCCGTTTCGCCTTCCTCGTTCGCTTTGTGTTCAAACACATCATCAATGCTCAGCATGGGTTGCGCATGCCGAATTTTGGCAAAGCCGACGGATAGGTCATTCCCAACCCGCTGTGTGGGGGAATCTGCCGTTTTGTACTCCGGGTGGCGCGCTTCGATTTCCTCAATGCTGCGGTACAATCGGTCATATTCTGCATCTGATATTTCGGGCGCGGCTTTTGCATAATAGAGTTCATTATTGTAGCGAACGATGCGGCACAGCTCCTCGTAGCGCTCGCGTTCATCCGGCGCCTGACGGTCTGCGTATTCAAATAAATCCATGCCCGCCCTCAGTATAGCATCTTCCCCCATCTCGGTCAATGAGCTTGTCCGACTCTGCGAACTGATTCCTCCCCCGCTGCCAATCTGGCAGAGCAGCCGCAGCAAGCAGCGATCCCATACATTTTCCTCAGCACAAGGTATACCTTTCCCCCCCTTACAAGGGAGCGGAAGGGACTTATATGCCCAACGTCATCTGGTCCTCCTCGTTCACCTCCGGGGGCAGGGGAGTGTGGCGTTCCTGTTCAGGTGTGGGTTGTAGAGGCTCCTCGGAAGCTTCCTGGGGGGCAGCGGTTGCTGAGTCAGGCATCATGCGCGCAATGCGTTCCACCGGATTTTTGGTGACGATGTTGCCGAGCACGCCGCGTCCCTTCACGCGCAGGCTGCCGAAGTCGTACGGCACCGGGCGTCGCAGCTTTTTGAACTGATTTTTCAGGTATACGTTTACGCGGATAGTTGAGCTATCCTCTTCCGTAGCATGAACTGAGAAGAAAAAAACGCGCGTGCCTTTGGTGCCCTGGGTGAGCTGGTACTCCTTATCGCGGGTGAAGCCGCCCAGGCGAAAACGCTTGGCGTAGCTGGTGCCCTCCTTGCCATCGCGATAGATCATGTTGAATACCCAATCTTGTCCGGGACGCAGCACGCGGATATCCAGCAGCTTCTTGCCCACGTAGAATTTATCCTGCACGCGGCGTACCATCATAACACCTTGCGAATCAATAGTGAGAATATCGCTCATGGTGGAGCATTTTTCGATGGGCGTGCCCTTCCTCACGCCGTACCCGGCAAACCCCTCTTCATCGATGTAGAGCGTTTCATTTTCCACGGCAGCTTCGGCGCGCGTGACGGTGTCAAAGGTGCAGAGTTCAGTGCGCCGTTCGCGTCCCCCTCCATACTTTTTTTGCAAACCCTCAAACCAGCGGATGGTGTAACGCGTGAGCTGGGCGAGATTTTTACGCGTTTGTTCCATCTGTTTTTCCAAATCCTCAATGCGCTTTTCCGCCTCGTGAATTTCGTACTTCGCAATCTTCTTGATACGGATTTCCGTGAGGCGGATGATGTCGTCCTGCGTGACTTCGCGGAAGAAGCCTTTGACAAAAGGAGCGAGCTTTTTGGCGATTTGGGCGAGGGATTGTTCCCAGCTGTTGCTCTGCTCAAGCACCTTGTAAATGCGGTTCTCAATAAAGATACTTTCCAGACTCACTTGCATCCACGATTCGCGCAATTCGCCGAGCTGCACTTCCAGCTCCTGCCGCAATATCTCGCGCGTGTTGTCCACATTGGCCCTCAGAATGTCGCTCACTCCCAAAAACACCGGTTTGCGGTCCTTGATGACCACCGCCTTGGGCGAGATACTCACCTGGCAGTCCGTGAAAGCGTACAGTGCGTTGCAGGTTTTCTCCACGTCTGCCCCGGTCGGCAGGTGCAGCAGGATGTCGGCTTCCGCCGCCGTGTTGTCCTCGATCTTCGCCAGCTTGAGTTTTCCCTTTTCCACGGCGGATTCGATGCTTTGGATGAGCGATTCGGTGGTCGTTCCGTAGGGTATCTCCGTGATGCGGATAAGGCGTTTGACCGAGGTGTCGAGTTTGGCTCGACAGCGCAGGCGGCTGTTGCCGGTGCCATCGTTGTAGCCGGAGATGTCCAGCAAGCCGCCCGTGGGGAAATCGGGGTAAAGCTCGAAATCCTCCCCGCGCAAGTAGTGAATGGCGGCCTCGATGATCTCGTTGAAATTGTGCGGCAGGATGAGACAGTTCATCCCCACGGCAATGCCCAGAGCCCCCTGCGCTAACAGAAGAGGGAATTTGACCGGCAGAGCCACCGGCTCCTTGTTGCGGCCATCGTAGCTGAGTTTCCACTGCGTCACCTTCGGGCTGTACACCACCTCCTTGGCAAAGGCGGAGAGCCGCGCCTCAATGTAACGTGGCGCCGCAGCGGCATCGCCCGTCAGAATGTTGCCCCAGTTCCCCTGCGTCTCGATGAGCAAATCCTTTTGACCGAGGGTGACGAGCGCGCTTCCGATGGAGGCGTCCCCGTGCGGGTGGTATTTCATCGTATCGCCCACGATGTTGGCCACCTTGTTGAAGCGTCCGTCGTCCATCCTCTCCATGGAATGCAGAATGCGTCGCTGTACCGGCTTCAGCCCATCGTCCACGTGCGGCACCGCTCGCTCCAAGATCACGTAGGAGGCGTATTCCAGATAATAGTCCCCGAACATGCGTTGAATCTTGCTCGGGTTCTCCTGCAGGTACACTGGAATCGTCTCGTTGTTCATACGTTATCTTTCGTCGGATCATTCTACCCGATTTTTTTCTTTTTGCAAGTACAAGAACCTGGGCGCCACGGCAAACGCGAGAACATGCGCTTGCCATTTACGCTTGACGAATGACGATTGATTGATAATATGCGCATTAAGCAGATT
Source organism: uncultured Akkermansia sp. (assembly GCA_947589295.1). GTDB lineage: Bacteria > Verrucomicrobiota > Verrucomicrobiia > Verrucomicrobiales > Akkermansiaceae > Akkermansia. The sequence continues at coordinate 7,304 of CANQBZ010000012.1, read as the reverse complement.
TTTGGTTGACCTTTCTGATTTTATTCCATGAGGTAGCCAACCCGCATAAAATCAATAAAAAACGAGGCTCGCCGTTTTACCGACAAGCCTCGAATTTTGCCCTGGAGCATAGCGGGCTCGAACCGCTGACCTCCTCAATGCCATTGAGGCGCTCTACCAGCTGAGCTAATACCCCGAACTAACGGACGGGGGAATTGTAATGGTAAACGGTAAACTTGGCAAGTCAAAAAATTGAGGCATGGAGGTTTTTTTTGTTGCACCCTCAGAATACCCCTTTCTGAGGAAACAAATCAACCTTCCTTTTTTTTGTCTTTTCCTACCCTCCCTCATAATTTTCTTGGGACGGATGTGTAGTCGGGATATTGTTCGGTAACATTTGACTTGACTTTTTTGTCATGGCATGGTAGCAATACTGCCGTTCTCTCTAACGTATAGTGCAAAAGATGCAGAAAGAAAAACATTTGTTGCATATTGACGGGCTTCGTGGTTTGGCGATCATTTTGATTGTCCTGTTCCATATGGATGGCAATATGTGGGCGCATGGGTACCTCGGAGTGGACATTTTCCTAGTCATAAGTGGTTACTTGCTTATGATGAAACGTTTATGTACCCCCCCCTGGCGATTTTCTGAGACCTTCTCTTTCGTTCTGAGACGCGTCCAGCGCATTGTGTTTCCCATGCTGGCCGCCATTCTCTTGGCCGTTCTCATCGGCTTTTTCCTATTTAGCAATGAGCAGGAGGACTTGGCCTGCAACGTGGGGTACCGCGCATGTTTTTTTCGAGCGAACACTTTTTTGGCCAATCGACTTGGGGATTATTTCGCCCCCGATTCCTCCTACATGCCTCTGCTGCACATGTGGTATCTCTCCGTGATTTTCCAAGTATACCTCTTGTTTGCCGTGGGCAATGTTGTTCTGCAGCGTCTTCCACGTCGCTGGCTTGGCGTGGTGCTTGGTTTGGCGGCATTTGCTTCTTTTGCACTTGATTTCAGCTTCTTGGCGCACAATGCTCTGGAGGAGTTGGGACTCCCGGTTTGGGAGCAGCAGACTCCGTTTTCCTATTATTTCACTTTCCCGAGAATCTGGGAGGTCATGGCAGGCGGATGGCTCGCGTGCCTGGCAGCTCCCTCCGGCAGTTCTCCTCGCCGAATCTGTCTGTACAGCCTCGTAGGTTGCGCATTCATTCTACTTCCGGCGCTCGGGCTACTCCCAGGCTGCCCGGACGAAATAGGCAAATTGTTGTGCATCATCGGCACGCTGCTTGTGATTCGCTACGTGCCCTTATGTTCGCTCGATCGCGTCCTTTCAAACCGCGTTCTCACATGGCTCGGCGTCATTTCTTTCTCGCTCTACTTGGTTCACATGCCCGTGATCGTTTCCCTGCGTCTGTGGTCATTAGGTTCCTTTAGTTGGCCTTATCAACTCACGGCCTTTGTGCTGAGCATTGCGCTTGCCTGGGGTTTCTGGTTCCTTGTAGAGACCCGGAAACCGGCATTCTGGTCCGTTCTGCTGCTCTGGGGCGGTACGCTTTTGATATGCCGACAAGGACGAAAGAGTGACGGTTTCAGCGATTGGGTGAAAGCTACTCTCCATATTGAGGAGGGTACGAGCAATCTCCCCTACAACGAGAAACAATCTTTCGATGATCCGACTACCACGAAGCGCTGGAATCCTACGCAATCTCCTGATGATGGCAGCTCGTCTCCATCTGACAAAAACGGCGTGCCCCTCTCCCTGTCGCACATAGGGGACAAGTCCAAGCCTCCCTTCTTTGTGCTGATGGGCGATAGCCATGGCGAGCATTCGTATGCAGGTCTGGATCAAGCGATGCGCGAGGCAAAACTCTCCGGCGTGTATTTCAAGCCCTACACGGTTCCCTTCTGTGGCATCACTCTCCGTCAGTACGATACAAACCCGGGCACCAGACGGGCTACCTTTGAGTGGCTGCGTGCTAATCCTCATCTCACTCACGTCATCATCGCCCAGAGATGGATTCTCCGCTGGGATGGGTATCACTGGGGTGACAAAGAGCTTCACGCGATGCCTACTGTCGTCGATGTTCCTTATCTTCGGAACCGGAGATATACGCCTGATGAAATTCAAAGCAGAGAGCGCATTACCAAGGCTCTGCGCGAATACCTCACCGTGTTGCGAGACATGGGCAAGAAAGTCATTCTCATTGGTCCTACTCCCGAATTCGGCAGCGCCTTGCTGTTCAATAAAGTCCTCGCGTGGCGCAATGATCCAGCACTCACTGAGACAGCAATGAACTGTTCGCGGGAAGTTTACCTTGCTTACAACGATTACGTGTTCAAGGTCCTTTACCAGCTCCGTGACGAAGGGCTATGTGAAACCATCATTGAGCCGCTCAGCACACTGCGACCGGACGAAGGAGGCTTCCCGTGCGTGAGCAATGGAAAGTGCCTGATGCGGGACGGCAATCACCTGAGCACTTATGGGTCCATCATCATGATGCAGAAGCTGCTGCCGAGTCTGCGAGCGGCGCTTCTGAAAGACTCGCCGACTCCTGCCCATCAGGCCCCGTGACAGCCCGCTCTACGTACAGCTGTTCAAAACGGGTGCTTTGCTGCTTCCTCCCTTTCCAGACCTCTTGGCGGCTCGTTTCATGAGGACGGGTTCCTCGCGTCCGATCCTGAGCGGGGCTACTCGATGTGGTCCTGTATCACCTCCAAAATAGCGGGGAGAGTGTGCAGGCGCGTCCATTCCCCAATGCCTTTGATGCGCATTGCTCCCGCCTCGGTGGTGGGTCGTATGGTGGACAGAGCGTGCAAAGTTGCATTGGAGAGAATACGGTAGGGCGGCACGTGATATTCCATGGCAAGCTCAGCGCGCAGAGATGTGAGTTTTGCGTAGAGTGCGCGGTCCTCGCGGACAGACTGGAGTGTTTGCAGAATCCGGCGAGTGCGGTTTGCGGGCTGCGCCGTGCGGGAAGGGGGCGTTTCGTCAAGCCACCCGGCGGAGGCAATGCTTACGGGGGCTTTCCCACGCATTACTCGTTCACCAAGAACAGAAAGCGAGAGCAAAGGGAGTTCTCCACCGGTGCTTTCCAGCAGCCCAGCATCCTGCATAGCGCGGAAAAGAGCACGCATGCGGGCATCTGTGAAGTGGGAAAGCAGTCCATAAGTGGAAAGCCCCATCAGGTGGCCGTTGAGCAGGGCGGATTTTGCTCCTCGCAGCATGGCCATAATTTTACTGCGCCCGTAAATGGCTCGCCATGAACCATCCGCGTTTTTGCCGCATGCGCGCGCCACGCCAGAAAGAGCTTTGCGCACGGTTTCTGCCGCCTCTCCGGTAAGTTGTCGCATGTCTTCCGCCGGTTGAGCAAGGCAGACATCGCAGCAACCGCAAGGCTGACTATCTGTTTCGCCAAAGTAATCCAGGATCCATTTTTGACGGCAGCCAGAGCTGTAAGCATAGCGGACCATGGCCTCGATTTTTTTGTGATCGCGGCGGGCTTTTTCTTCGAGGCGTTCGCGGTCGATGTCCAAGCTGTTGAAAGGGGCTTCCGGATTCGTGAGTCGCGTGCATTTTATATTCTTGCCCGGCACATCCGTGCGCGTGAGGGCATTAGCGTGCATCAGCACTGAGAGCGCCGAACCCACAGCCATGGGATTCACATCGTTCCCGAGTTGCTTCGCCATATCGTCCACGGACATCTCTAACTCACCCGTTTGGGAATCGCTGCGCAGCACGAGCAGATTGTAGAGCGAGCGGATGAGGCTGATACTGGGGTTACTCCCTTCAAAAAAGAACTCCTGCGTCTTCAGGTCGGCATGATTAAAGAGCAACTCGCAGTAGGCAGGCTCACCATCGCGTCCGGCGCGCCCGGCCTCTTGGTAATAGGCTTCCACGCTCCCGGGTATCTCGAAATGGATGACAAAACGTACGTCAGGCCGATCGATGCCCATGCCAAAGGCATTCGTAGCCACCACCACATCCGCTTGCCCGGTGATAAAGGCATTCTGCGAGAATTCTCTCTCCTCGTCAGTCATGCCGGCGTGGTAAGCCACGGCTTTCACGTGCCTAGCGCTCAGTTGCTCAAAGACGTTCATCACATTCTTGCGCGTAGAGCAGTATATGATACCCTTTTTCCACTGCTCAACCGTGCGCCCAATGCGCGCCAGCTTCTCGCGCTTCCCCTCGCAGGGCGAGATTGCAAAATGCAGATTCGCGCGGCCGAACCCACTAATGATGACGGCGGGGTCCTGCAGACGCAGCGCCTCAATGATGTCCGCTCGCACCGCATCCGTAGCAGTTGCGGTGAGCGCCACAATGGGCGGACTCCCAAGCAGATCGCGGACGCGACCTAGGCGCAGATAATCCGGGCGGAAATCATGTCCCCATTGGCTCAGGCAATGCGCTTCATCCACTGCCAGCAAGGTGATCTGTTGCTCTGCCAGCGTACTCATGAACCCTGTTTGAGCAAAGCGTTCCGGCGCCACGTACAGTATTTTCAGGGCTCCCTGCCGCAGCGTGTGCAACACTTGCCGGTATTCCGTTGCACCCAGGGATGAGTTGACCGCCGCCGCGGCTATTCCTCGCGCCTGCAGTGCATCCACTTGGTCCTTCATCAGGGCAATGAGCGGGGAAACCACCACAGTGAGCCCCTCGCGGCAGAGAGCCGGCAACTGGTAACAGAGCGATTTGCCACCGCCAGTGGGCATGATGGCCAGCGTATCGCGCCCCTGCATCACAGCGCTTACAACGGCGTCCTGACCCGGTCGCAACTGCGAAAAGCCAAAGCTGTCATGCAGTACTTGCTCGATGCTTTTGCTCATTGTCTGCGTGCGCGTGCCGGCGCCCCACGCTCATACTTTCGCAGAGGGGAGTGCGGGGGGCTCAGTTCAGGCGGAATGTGATGCGAGCCTTGCTCATGTCGTAGGGCGACACCTCAATGCGCACTTTATCCCCCACTACCAAGCGGATGAAACGCTTGCGCATCTTGCCGGAAATGTGAGCCAGGAACTCGTGCCCGCTCGCCACGCGCACGCGGAACATCGTGCCCGCCAACACCGCAGAGACCACTCCCTCCATCTCAATTTCTCCCTCGCCATCATTGGCGCTCTTCTTTTGCTTCACCGGGGCAGCTGCCGGGCGGTTGACACCTTGCGGTGCGCGTGATGTGCCATTATTGCGTTGAGGAGGGGATTTGCGTCCGTTGGGAGTTGGCATAGGTTGTGTCTTAAATGGGTGATCAAGCTGCAGTCGCGCGCAGCGGAGCCAGTTTAGAGCGCGGTGGGCTATTTTGCAAGCTCTTTCTGCCACTTCCCGCCGAAAAATTGAAAAAAAACCGCGAATTCAAAAAATACGGTTGACAAACAGGGAAAATAAGAGTAACTTGGCACCCCGCACCCGGTGGGGTATCCTGTCGGGTGTCTGTCCAATGCAAATAGCTAGATTTATGAAAACCTTCTCTGCCAAAGCTCAGGATATTGAGCGCAGATGGTATGTGATTGATGCAGCCGATAAGGTGCTCGGTCAGGTGGCTGTGCAGGCTGCCAATATCTTGCGCGGTAAAAATAAGACTATCTTCACGCCCCATACGGATTGCGGGGACTACGTTGTCATTGTAAATGCAGACAAGGTTCTGCTCACCGGCAACAAGGAGCAGGCTAAAATATACACGCGCTACACGGGCTATGTGGGCAATCAGGTGGTGCTCACCCCGGCTAAGATTCGCCGCACCAAGCCGACATACCTCTTGGAGCACGCTGTGTTGGGCATGGTGCCACACACTCGTCAGGGGCGCGCCCAAGCTGTGCGACTCAAGGTGTACGCCGGGGATCAGCATCCTCATGCCGCCCAGAATCCCACCCTCGTCACCCTTTCCTGATTACTCACTACCATGGCTACTACACCCTACAATGCCACAGGCCGCCGCAAGGAAGCCATCGCCCACGCTTGGCTCACACCGACGGAGGAAGGCAAAACCGGTAAAATTACCATCAACCGCCGCAGCATGGAGGAATACCTGCCCACCGATGCTTTGCAGAATGTCGTCCTCCAACCTTTCTACGCGACCAACACCATCAAGAAGTACAATGTGCTCCTCGTTGCCAAAGGCGGTGGGATTCATGGCCAGACCGGCGCTATGAGCCTGGCCATTGCACGCGCGCTGGTGATGATTGATGAGTCTTTTCGTCCCATGTTGCGTGAGCAGAAGCTGCTCACCCGCGATTCCCGCATGAAGGAACGCAAGAAGGCTGGCCGTCCGGGTGCTCGCAAACGTTTCCAATTCAGCAAGCGTTAAGTTTGCTCCCGAGTGTGCTTGGCAGAGCAATTCTCCAGACCCCGAGTCTTTCCGACCCGGGGTTTTTTGTCACTCGAATTTTCTTGCAATTCCACCAATATTCGTGCTTGCACTCGGAAGCTATCTGGCGTATAATGCCCGCCGTCGAGCGGGGCATTAGCTCAGTTGGTAGAGCGGTTGCATCGCACGCAACAGGTCAGGGGTTCGAATCCCCTATGCTCCATCGGAGCCGGATATGTTGAGAAAACGTATCCGGCTCTTGTGTTCGCTGCGGAGGGGGAGGGATGGCGGTGGTGCGGTTCATGAAGCATGCGTGATACCCTGAATGGAAGTCCGATGTTGTCGATCTCCTAAGTCTCCCTTTTTTCATGTGTCCATCGCTTTTCTCTGTACGACGAAAACCTCCTGTCGGCCCCGCGGCGTTTTTTTTTGCACTTTTTTGCAAAAAATGTTGACATATCTCTCCTTTTTTGCTAAATTACCCATGTTCCTGCTGAAATAGTAGGAATTAAATAAAATCCAACTTTACCATGAGTAACAAGTACCGATTTGAAACACTACAAATACACGTAGGACAGGAGCAGGCGGATCCTGCAACCGATTCACGAGCCGTACCCATCTATGCGACGACATCGTACGTGTTCAAGGACAGTGAGGAGGCGGCGGGACGCTTTGCGTTGGCACGCCCCGGCAACATCTACACGCGGTTGATGAACCCGACGAGCGACGTGTTGGAGAAGAGAATAGCGGCGTTAGAAGGGGGCGTAGGAGCGTTGGCTGTGGCATCGGGCACGGCGGCGGTGGACTACGCGGTGCGCAACATCACGGGTGTGGGGGACCACATCGTCTCCTCAACGACTCTCTACGGCGGCACCTACAACCTCTTTGCGCATCTGTTCAAGGAGGTGGGAATCGACGTCACCTTTGTGGACGCGGCGGAGCCAGGCAACTACGAGACAGCAATACGTCCGAACACGAAGCTGCTCTACGTGGAGAGTCTGGGCAACCCGAACAGTGACGTGGCGGACATCGAA
>CANQBZ010000011.1 GCA_947589295.1 uncultured Akkermansia sp. | reverse complement strand
ATCGCGGAACACTTCGGTGCGCTAATTATGTCCGATCACTTTTCTTTTTTCGGTGCACTATTTTTGTCCGATCACGGAGGTTCTTTTTACTGTGCGCTCCAAAAATTGACAGTGTATGAGAAGCCCCAGGCGGGACATTTGACTGTGTGAGGTTCCGTGCGTAGAGTACAGTGAATCTCGCCCCCATGGGGTAGGTTGCATACGGAGATTGGACTATACACGGTACTAAAACAAATACCGCATCGCTTCGAGCATTGAAGAGCTATTTTTACCTTAAACGTTTATAAACAGGTACAAAAGGTTCAGGACATATCCGTTTTGTTAGGAAGGATGATAGTTTTTACTTGCTAAGCAGGAGGTTCGCGCGTAGAATGGCCATAACATTACCATTCCACATTTAACCCATACAGAACCATGGCTAATTTGAATAAAGTGATGATTATTGGCAACCTCACGGCAGATCCGGAGGTACGCACGACTCCCCGTGGCACGTCTCTCACCGAGTTGCGGCTCGCTGTCAACCGGGTGACCGGCGGACCGAATGACGCGGAGCGGCGTGAAGAAACAACATTTTTGGATGTGACTTGCTGGGGACGACTCGGGGAGATTGCGGCGCAATACCTCTCAAAAGGACGCCCCGTATTTATCGAGGGGAGGTTGCAAATGGATTCATGGGAAGACAAACAGAGTGGGCAGAAGAGAAGTCGTATTCGCATTATCGCGGAAAATATGCAACTGCTCAGTGGTGGTCGCGATGGCTCCCCGGCGCCTGCTCCTCGTGGTAGTGGCGGTGGATATCGCCAAAACAATGACGCTTCCGATAGAGGACAGGCTATGGCGGCACCAAGCCAGACGCCTATGCCCCTTGAGGAGGACGACGATATCCCCTTTTGAGTTCGCGGGCGGTGATTAGTGTTAATTTTCCTCTCTGCGGGGTAGAAATCTGAGCTCTTAATACGTCTTTCCGTATGGAGATATGGAGAGGAGAGACGCAGTGTGGTTCACGCGAGTCCTAAATAGAAAACAACAGTGATGAAAACAATACTAAAAGTCATCATTACATTGACCGTGGTGGCGCTTGCAGTGTGGGTATGGGTGCATTATGCAACTAACCGCCGCGAAAATAAACGATGCTTTTCGACAACGACCGTAACGTGCGGTGATTTTGTGAACAAGGTGCAGGCCACCGGTACTTTGGAGCCGCAGGAGCTTGTGGATGTGGGAGCACAGGTGACGGGTGAAATCAAGGAATTTGGCACCGATGTGCATGGAAAACGCGTGGATTACGGAAGTGAGGTGAAAGCAGGGCAATTGCTGGCGCGCATAGACGATACGTTGGTGGAACTGGATATAAAACGCGCTGAGGCGCAAGTGGCGCAGGCCCAGGCGCAGATACTCTCTGCGGCGGCAGCCGTAGCGCAGGCGGAGGCGGCTGTGGCGCAGGCTCAGGCCAATAAAAATAAGGCAGACCGAGACATGCAGCGCGCAGAGAAATTGGGTGTAGGGGATGCGCTCTCGCAGATGGAGTATGACCAGTTTGTGAATGCCGCGGAGAGTACAGCGGCAGCAGTGCAGAGTGCGCAAGCTCAGCAGCAGACGAGCCGCGCGCAGCAGGCAAATGCCGAGGCTGCTTTGCAGAGCGCACAGGCGCAACTCACACGCGAACTACGTAACCGTGATTACACTCGCATTACCACACCAGTGGATGGTACCATTGTGGTGCGTCAAGTGAATGTGGGGCAAACGGTAGTAAGCAGCATGAACGCCACTACGCTTTTCCTCGTAGCGAGGGATTTAACCCACATGCAGATTTGGGCGAGCGTGAACGAGGCTGATATTGCCAAGGTGAGTGCTGGACAGGAAGTTCGTTACACGGTGGATGCTCTTCCCAATGAAACCTTTACGGGCAGGGTAAATAAGATTCGACCTAACGCTACAATGTCTTCCAATGTGGTAACGTACATCGTGGAGGTTGATGTAGAAAATCCGGAACGCAAGCTCTTGCCCTATATGAGTGCGAATGTGAACTTCATCGTGGAAGAGTTTAAGAACTGCTTGATGGTGCCGGATATCGCCTTTGATTTTCATCCCTTGCCTGAAATGATAGCTCCCGGTGTGCAACAGATGCAGTCGGGAGTAGGTGCTGACGACACAGCTCTTTTGTGGAAAAAGCAAGGTGAACATGTGGTGCCGGTACGTGTGCAAAGGGGTCGCGATGATGGCACGCGCAGTGTAGTGGTCCCGATAAATGGAGAAGGATTAGAAGCGGGAGATGAGCTGGTGATTGGCGTGCAGCAGAGTGGGGACGTGCGAGTTAATCCATCGCAAGAAGGGGAGAAAAATCTCTTTGGCATGAATCGCCCGAAGAGGCGCGAGCGTTCCGCCGGCGGCGCGGAACCGAAACCCGGGCAAGATGCAAAAAATAGCCGCCCCGGGCCGCCGCCCATGTAACATCACCCATGTACAACCGACGTGATCGAGCTGCGTAACATCACCAAGGTTTACCATCTTGGAGAGATTGATCTGCCCGTGCTTAAGGGTATATCGTTGAGTATTGAAGATGGGGAGTTTGTATCGCTCACAGGAGCGTCTGGGAGTGGAAAATCCACGCTGATGAATATTTTGGGCTGCTTGGATCACCCAAGTGGGGGTGAATATCTGCTGGACGGGAGAGATGTGGCTGGATTGAATGCGGATGAGCGGGCGCGCTTACGCAATGCGCGCATCGGTTTTGTTTTTCAAAATTTCAACTTGTTACCCCGTACCTCGGCCATCGAGAACGTGATGATGCCTGCGTATTATCGCCATCCTGTGCAGAAGACGGCGCAAATACGCGAACGGGCATTGCAGCTCATCCGCTTGGTGGGACTGGAGGAGCGTATGCACCACACTCCTGCGCAACTTTCCGGTGGGCAACAACAGCGCGTGGCTATCGCCCGTTCGCTTATCAATTCCCCCGGTATTTTACTGGCAGATGAACCCACCGGCAATCTTGATTCCACCACCTCGGTGGAGGTCATGAATATGTTCCGAGCTTTAAACCGGCAGCAAGGGATCACCGTAATCATCGTCACGCATGATCCAAAAACTGCTGCCTTCACCGACCGTGCCATCAATATGAGCGATGGGCTTATCATGGAAGGCGTGTCTGATGAATTAAACGCCACCCTACGCAAATGAAATTCACCACACTCTTTTTGACATGCCTTCGCGGGTTGGTGCGTAACCCGATGCGTGCTGCGCTCACGGTGCTTGGTATCGTCATTGGCATCGCGGCGGTGGTGGCCATTATGGAAATCGGCGAAGGTTCCAAGCAGCAGATTGCTGATAAATTTTCTAATTTGGGTGCAGATGTAGTGAATATCTTTGGCGCATCAGTGAGTACGGGCGGAGTTAACAGTGGCATGGGCGGACGTGCATCGCTCTACCCTTCGGATGCCGAGGCCATTATGCAGGAGTGTCCGTCCACGGTTGTTTCCGCTTCTCCTTTCGTGCGTGCGTCCGGACAGGTGATCGTGGGCAACACCAACTGGAGCCCCAACTCCATCAAGGGCGGCAATGAGCACTATTTGGACATCGAGGGGTGGGAGGTAGAACGTGGTAGCGCTTTCACCAAAAAGCAAGTGGATGAGGCGGCGCGCGTGTGTCTCATTGGCAAAACGATCGCGGATAAGCTCTACCCTGGTCAGGAGCCCATCGGACAGGATATTCGCATCAAGGATGTGGCTTTTACGGTCATCGGCGTGCTGGCAGCCAAGGGTGCGGACGGCATGGGCAACGACCAAGATGACTGTCTCATCCTGCCGTGGACGAGTATACGAATGCGACTGATGGGAGCTTCGGGCAGTGCAACGATTTCCAAAGGTGGTGCTGCCAACAACACGAACAAGGCCTCCTCCACTTCCACTTATTCTACCACAGGGGTGAACTTCTATCCCGGTTGTGATTTGGAACCCTATTCAAGTGCACCTCACCCTCTGCGCACACGTACGGTGGACTCTATTCTTGTGAAGATACGCAGCAAGGAGAGCGCGACGCCGGCCATGGACGAGATGACGCCCGTGTTGCGCCGCCAGCACAAGCTGGAGCCCGGCGTGTTAGATGATTTTGAGATGCGGGATCGCTCGCAGTTCATCAAGATGGTGACGGGGACGAGCGAGACGATGAGTCGCCTGCTCATTGCAGTGGCTATGATATCTTTGGTAGTCGGAGGTGTGGGCATTATGAATATCATGATGGTGTCAGTGACGGAGCGCACGCGCGAGATTGGTCTGCGTATGGCGGTGGGAGCGCGACCGCGAGATATTATGCAGCAATTTTTATTGGAGGCTGTGCTGCTTTGTTTGGCAGGCGGCATCATCGGTATCATTGCAGGGCGCATAGCATCGGAGCTTGTGAGCAGGCACAATGGATGGCCCGTTGCAACATCTCCGATGGCCATGGTACTGGCAGTAAGTGTGGCCGCTGTCATCGGCATTATTTTCGGTTGGTACCCGGCTTTCAAGGCCTCCCGGTTGGATCCCATCGATGCACTGCATCACGAATAACTCCTTTCACGAACGAGCGTATGAAGAACAGATTTCCACTAATACTTGGCATGCCGCTGCTGCTAGGCGGTTGCCTGTTCGGCCCAAATTTCCACGGCGCGCCGGACATGGGTTTGCCCGTTACTTGGGTGAATCACATGCCACCGACCGCGGATGACGCTGCGGGCGGAGCCTGGTGGGGGCGTTTCGGCGATGCTCAGCTCACCGCGTTGATTCAACAAGGGCTCGCTGCGAATCCGGATGTGATTTCGGCTGCACTGGCTATTGCACGAGCGGAAACTCAGCTGCGCAGCGCCCGCGCCGACTTGTTCCCCAGCGTGAACGGAAGTGTAAACGGTGTGAATGGAGGCAGTTTTCGCAGTTCGACTTCTCATGGGCAATGGAATGGGGGATTATCCCTTGCCTGGTCGCCGGATATATGGGGCGGCACACGACGCGAAGTGGAGGCTGCCATGGCGAATGTAGGGTCAGCGCGCGCGGCGGCTGCTGCAACAAATACCGCTCTTGCATCTGCTATTGCCACAACCTATTTTGAGTGGATTTCTGCTACGGAGAGTCTGCGCTCAGCTCGTGAGCAACTCGTCTACCAGCAGCGTACTTTTGATATTGTTGAAAAGCGTGTGGCCGCCGGTTTCCAGAATCGCCTGGATTTAGAGCAAGCGCGCGTCACCATCGCCAATACCCGGGCGCAGATTCCTACCTACGAGGCAAATATAAAAACTTGCTGCGCCACACTAGCTACGTTGGTGGGTACAACGCCGGATCGCGTGCAGCTGCGCATGCCTGCTCCGCCTGTATTTAACCGCATCCCGCGCGTGCCCACGGGATTGCCATCGGAGTTGCTTCGTCGCAGGCCGGATGTCGTGGCGGCGGAGTACAATTTGCATCGTGCCACGGCGAACATAGGCGTCCAAGTAGCCAACCTCTTCCCCCACGTATCGCTCACGGGCAATGTCTCTGCCTCGGCGCCATCGGATTTTGCGGACTTTTTCCGCAGTGCGGGCTGGAGCTTATCGAGCTCGGTCTCGCAGGTGCTGTTCAACCGTGTGCAACTGCGGGCAAATGTACGACTAGCGCGTATTGCGGAGATGGAGAGCGCCCAAACTTATCGAAAGACGGTGCTGGCCGCTTTTGCAGAGGTGGAGGAGAACCTCATTGACTACGCGCGTCTCACCAACCAGTTGCCGCAGTACGAGCAGGCTGCACGCTCCAGCAAAGAAGCAGCAGAACTCGCTCTTCGTCTGTACAACAGCGGTTATTCCGACTACTTGAATGTGGCTACGGCAGAGCGTTCGTGGCTGAATGCTCGGCTCAATGTGATAGCGGCGCGCCAGCAAATTCGCATCACTCTGGCGCGGTTAGTAACAGCCCTCGGCGGCGGCTTTTGAGCGGAGGCCGCAACCTATTTGCGCCTTGGCGTTGCATAGTTGAACCGATAAATCAGGTAGGGGCGCTTCTTTTCGGGAGGAAGGCAGACCACGCGCGATTTTTATTGCCAAGCGGCTTTTTCTTGACTTGATTTGCGTATAGGAGTACGCTCGGGGGCAGGAGAACTGAGCGATCAAATTACACGATTACCACACTCTATCACACCCGAAAAGATTTATGAAACTTCACTTACCTTTGGGACTCTTGAATGCGCTTCTTGCCGTGCTTGCACTGGTGCCTTCTTATGCGAAAGAAACGATAGAAGCGGGAAATGGCGCGCAAAGTTTGAACTATGGTGTGCAAGACAACTCTTCGGAGGAAGATAAGCAGAACGCCGAAAAAAAGTACGAGGAGGGCCTTGATTTGACCATAGAAAAGGGCGCCGTGTACGATATTGACAATCCATGGACCAAGATAGGCGGTGACAGCAATATTGTAGTGAGGGGTACGTTCCATCATACGGCGGGGCAGATTGCATATGGGACAGGGGACAAACTCACGGTGAGTGTAGATGGTGGGATGTTCGAGATACTGGGCTATGCTCGCGAGGGAGCGGGAAAGGATGCTGAGTTGAAAATAGATGTTACCAATGGCGGTGACTTTGAAATGCGTAACGGTTTCCTGAGTTGCGGTGGCGGGCATACCGTGATCAATGTTGATAAAAGCTCCAAGTTCATATCCAATATCGGGTTTGTGGCGCACAACGGCGGGTCTGCTGACATCAAAGTGAGTGGCGGTTATGTGGCTACGCAGACTGCGGAAATGGGGGCTGCGCACGCCGATACTCCCGGGATGCCAAAGGATGCGTACGGCAATGAGTTTTGCCCAAGCAGTGAAAAAACGGGCACTGTGAATATTACCGTGAATGAGGGTGGGAAGTGGTACGACCAGAGTTGGTACGGATGGGGGCAGGGAATGGGCTACACCGGAGAGGCAAACTTCACCGTCACCGGTGAGGGAAGCTTGTTCAAAATGGAGAAGGCTATCACCCGCTCCACCGTTGGATTTGGAGAAGACGGCGGTGTGGGAAAAGTGGACATTAAGGTTGAAGAGGCAGGTCAATGGGTGCAGGAGGCAGGCGTTGTCGGTCTGGCGCAGAATGGCGGTACAGCAGAAATTAAAATTGCTGTGAGTGGCAATGGTTCCAAATACTTGATGTTGGGAGGCGATATCGGCAAGTACGAAGGGGAAGGGAGTAGTTCCACTGGTACAATTACATTAACAGACGGCGGCACGTTTGAAATGAAGGGGGGTAAGGTATGGGATCATGTGACTATCAAAGAAGAGGGCGGCTCTTTCCTCCACACGGGCGGCACATTCGAAGGGAAAATCGAATTAAGTGCTGAGAGCCAATATAGCATGCAGGATGGTCTGTTCAGCGGTGCCGTGACCCTCTCGGGAGGAAGCTGCTTCACGCAGAGCGGGGGCACTTTCTCCGGCACCATTGCGATGGATGCAGATAGCCAGTACGTGTTGGAGAATGGAACGCTCAAGGCGGACCTGAACATCACGGCGGGCACTTGTACCATTAGCAACGGTCGCATTGAAGATGCACAAACGCGTTCCATTACTGTGGGAGTTGGTGGCGCCGTGCAGCAGAGGTGGGATACGCTTGGTGATGAAGCAGGGCAGGTGAACATTCGGATAGGAGGCTCTTCTGTTGCGCGCGCAATGGACAAAGCCGAGTATGAGTTGGGTGGCACGGCGGCTTTTGGTGGAAACGCGCAGGTGGTCGTGGATGAGAATGGCTTGCTGAAGGTGACCACAAAAGCGGCGGCGGTCGCCAAGAATTGCACGCTCAATG
Organism: uncultured Akkermansia sp.; assembly: GCA_947589295.1. Lineage (GTDB taxonomy): Bacteria > Verrucomicrobiota > Verrucomicrobiia > Verrucomicrobiales > Akkermansiaceae > Akkermansia. The sequence continues at coordinate 47,669 of CANQBZ010000011.1, read as the reverse complement.
TTGAGGTGAACGCAGGTGGTCAAATACTGATGGACGGATCGGTGAATGGAGGTGAAATTACGCTGAACCAAGGGGCATATTTTTCCATGAATGATTCGGCGGCCTTTTTGCGCGGCGTTACCGTCAATATCAAGAGCGGGGCAACCTTGACAGCAACTTTGGGCTTGCTGAGTTCGTCCACTATACATGCTAACGGTGGCAGGATAACTCTTGCCGAGGGTACTACAGTGTACGGAGGCAGTATCCTGCTATCTGATGGGGAGATTGAGCAAGCAGGCACCGTGGAGCACGCGACGCTCGTGCTCAGTGGCGGCACTTATACCCAGACCGGGGATACGAGCGCCAAAAAATTGCAGGTGAGCGGCGGATCGTATACGCAGCAGGGAGGGAGCATACGCGGCGGCATCGAGGTGGATGGTGCCGGTAGATTCACACAGGATGGCAGTGCGAAAGCGGAACGCGTGCAAGTAGATGTGAGCGGAGAGGGAACATTTGAGCAGAATGGGCAAATGACGGGTGCTACGGTCAATGTGAGTGGTGGCACTTTCACCCAGCAGGGGCAGATTGGGGGAAACATCAATGTGAGCGGCGGCGTTTATGAGCAACAGGGCGGTGTGATTACCGGAGACGTGTGCGTGAACGGCGGCTCTTTTGACCAGAGTGGAACTATCAACGGTTCACTTCGTGTGAATGGTGGTGGAAAGCACAGCCAGCAGGGGGATGTGGTAGGACAGGTGGTGGTGAATGGCGGTGTTTTCACGCAAGAATCTGGCGATATTGATTCGGGAGTGCAAGTGGTGGGCGGCAGTGCCACAACAAAAGGTAATGTGGACGGTGGAGTGAGTGTGCGAGGCGGTCACTTTGTACAAGAGGGTGGCACGATTTCGGGTAGCATAACTCTCAATGGCTCAGACAGCTCCTTTACGCAAAAGGATGGTGCGACTGAGGCTGATGTGTTGGCGGATAGAGTCGTTGTGGCGAATGGGGCGAGCTATACGTTGGAGGGCGGCAAGCTTTCGTTGAAGGGCGGCAAGCTTTCCGGCGGGATCGAGGTGCGTGACAAAGGGAGTCGCTTTACGCAGAATGGGGGCAGCATCGCGGGTCAGTTATTTATGTATAGCGGGACTTCCCTGATGCAGCATGGCGGAACCATTGAGAAAAATATTACGCTCTACGGCAGTTCTGTGTTCACCCAAGAGGCGGGGGCTGTGGGAATGAATGGTATTTTCATGGAGTCGGCGGGGACTTTCAATGAACATGGCGGCACCATGCATGGCGTGACCTATGTTGGGGGCATTTCAGTGCTGAATATGACTGCCGGCACTATCGACCGGCTGGATATGCGGAATGGTGGAACGGTGAATCAAGAGGGCGGGCTGGTAGCAGATGCTCAACTGATGGGCGGCACGTACAATCTCTCTGGCGGCGAGTTGCAACAGCTTACCATAGGAGGAGAAGCGCGCAACGCACGCCTGATTATGAGTAAGGGAGGAAAGCTTGAAAATGCCTACGTTGCAGGCGCCGGGCACGTAGACTACCGTGGGGGAATGATAACGGGTGTCGTTACGTTGGCGGGGGAGGCAGCGGGGTTCACTTACTATGGTGGTGATTTGGACTCGGGAGCCAGCCTAGTGGCTCAGGACGCGACCATCAGTGCGATGGCGGATGGGATGAATGCGAGCGTTGTGTTGCGCGGCAGCAGGGCGAAACTCGAGCTGAATGGTCATGAATCGCATGCCGATATCACACTTGAGGACGGCAGAATCTACGGTGGCGGGCGCTTTATGGGCAGTTTGCATGTGGATACCTCGGCGAGCTCGCTTGATATGAGCGGCATCAACACGGAGACAATCAAGGGATTTCATTTGAGGAGTTCGGATTCAATGCTCTACGACATTGAGTCGGGAGATATCACGTTGACGGACGCCGCAAGTTCTCTGGTGGTGGGTAGGTCTGGGAGTGGTGCTTTTGTACGTTTTCAGAACGAGGAGGGGAGTACGCTCCGGTTTGCGGAAGGGGCCAAGCTTGTGGTGAACTTTGATGCGTCGCTTCTGAAAAATATCGTGGGAGCCAACAGTGAGGAGGAAACCAAGGCCGATGTCAGCTTTTATCTCACTAATGGGAATATTGTTGCAGACGATGGCATAGATAGCCATCTGGCCTTAGGTGCCGGCCTGGGAGAGGGGTTTGATGTGTCTTGGGAGCAGGAGGGAGATAAGATCATAGCTCACGTGACTCTGAAGGGTCTTGTGTTTGCATCCAACTATACAAATGGCTTGGACGCCGATAAAGATGAAGGAGTATTTGCGGGTATGAACAAAGCGTACCTGGATGCGGATTTAACACTCAACACGGGTAGTGGCGATACAAGAGAAATCGTGCTCAAACAACTGAGTGGAGAAGGAGAAAGTACTCTCTCTGTAGAAGGTCAGAGAGCCCTCGTGCTGAGAAACAGCCATGCAAGTGCAGATGAGCGAAATGGAGATACGGATGTGTTCGGCAGCATTGTAGCGAATGAAACAAAATTGGTCAAAGATGGTGATGCTCGGTTGACGGTGCATGGGAAGGTGAGTGCGCTCGGAGGTCTGGAGGTGCGGGCAGGCGAACTCCGTTTGCAGGGAGGGGCAGAGATGCGGGACTTGGTGGTAGGACGTACCGGCGAACTCGTACTGGATGGTGTGTCTAAACTCGGAGGCACAGGAAATCAGGTCGATGGCAAGGTGAGCGGTCAGACTCAGCTGACGCTTGAGAGAGCTGCATCTCTCACGATGAATACCGGTTCAGAATTGACCGTTGGCGGGATAACGTTGGAAGAAGAGGCCTCGCTTACTGTGACCTCCGGAGTTCTCAACGCAGCGATTACGCCGAGGGATGGGACGCCAATCAATGTTTCAGATGGTTCGCGTCTCGAAGGTGATATGATATTGGGCAAGAATGCCAGGCTGACAACTGCTGCCCATGAGGTGAAGGGTACTATTTCGCTGAACGGCGAAGGTGCTGAGTGGACAGCCGTGGGGACGACTCATACCGGGGACGTGACGGTGAGCGGCAAGGGGGCGAAGGTTGCAATGTCGGGAAATGCTCAGGTTGACGGTTCGGTGATGATCGAGGGAGAAAATGCCGAGGTGCAACTTGCCGGGCAGGTGAGTGGCTCGGTGACTCTTGCCGGCAAGGGAAGCGGGCTGGACATTTCAGGTACAACTGTTCAACAAGGGGTTACGCTCCGGCAAGGCCATATCACAGGTGCAAATAATTTCACCGGCAATATTACGATTGATCTCAACGATGGAGTGGGCGGTGAGGTAAAATTGACCGGGGTGGATGGCTCCCTCATCCAATCTGTGCAGATGCTTGGCAGCACCGGCGTATACTTCACCGGACTGGCGGAGAATAGCGCACTGAAGTTCTCGGGTGACGGTAACCTTGTGGTGGTAGGTACCGAGAGTGTGGTGTCTGAGGATAGAGATGGTGGGAAAGCCGTTTTTGGCTTTACTTCAGGGGGTAAACTCGGCTTTGAGCAGGGCGGTAAGTTGAAGCTGCAACTTGCGCAAGATTTGTTTGACTCCTTGGAGAACGGTGAGTTGCGCCTGCGTATCACCAATGGCACTTTCGATTGCGGAGGGGACCTGCTTGAATGGGTTAAGCAGCACTTCCTGCTGGCCACGGGCAGCGGGTTGAGTTTCCTTGCCAAGGAGTTTGCCGATGCATCGGAAGCGGGTGAAATTGTGTTGGGTCTGGTGAGGGATACTTCGCTCTCCGGCGTGAAAGAGGCAAATACAGAGACTTTGGCTGGGGCATCTCAGGTGATTGTGCAGGACAATCTTTCGGTGACGACTGCTGGGCCGACGATGGTACGCCAGCTTACAGGCTCCGGTAACGTGACCATTGATGGGCAGGATGACGTCACCTTTGAAAATGTGTCGTATGATTACTACAACGGTGACACGGACTTTGTCGGCAATATCACAGCGAGGAACGGAGCCAACTTCGTGAAGTCGGGCAATGCTAAGTTAGCCGTGGGCGGCAACGTTGTGACGGTCGGTCAACTGACAGTGGAGGAGGGCACGCTTGCGCTTTACGGCGCAGACAATTCCGTGGGCAAACTTCTCTTGGGGGAAAAAGGTGCCACATTAGTCGTGGAAGGGGCGCTGAGCATCACTGAATCGAGCCGTCTGACTGGCGGTACACTCTCTGGTGATGGGGTTATCAAAGTGCAAAAGGAGCTGACCCTCGCGGGGGTCACTATGGATTCTGCGCCGAGCGTGGATGTAGCCGCGGGGGCCGTGCTGAAACTCGAGCAGGAGCACGCTGCGATGGGTGCACTGAGTGGTTCTGGCAAGTTGGAGTTTGGTACGACAGGTGCAACCCTCTCTCTTACCAAGAATGTGGGCGTATTCAGTGGAGAAATCACCGGTCAAGGGACTATTGAGCTTCAGGGAGGGGTGGACCAGACATTCGTGGGGTTGCGTAATGAGAATCTGACCATCCGTTCCAGTGATGAGCGCACGAGACTTACCCTGCGCGGGGAGACCTGTATTGAATCCTTGGAGACTTTGGGTGAACTCGTGATTGAAGGACATGTAACGACGAGCAAGGGAGACCTCACGAACAACACGACGCGCTTTGCCATGCAGTTTGGAAGTAACCAGAACATGACCAAAATGACAGTACAAGGCGAGGATGGGGTAAAGCTGGGGAGCACAACACTGCTGGCGGTGGATGCGGCGGCCGGGAGTGGTGGCTTTGCCAATGGAGATTTGAATGTGTTGCTGGTTGTGGCCGGCACGGAGGGAGGTATTCGGATGGTGGATGGGGAAGAAAGCACGGCACTTTATGACGGGGATCAGGTGCTCAATGTGCAGTTCTCTGCTTTTCTTGAGTATTTCTACGATGACTTGGCTGTGGAGGCTGTGTACATTGGGGACGAGGAACGGGAGTCAGGAGTTTCGTTGCTGGCAGAAGCAGAGTTGAAAGATGAACCTGCCTCGCCCGAACGCAGAGAGGCTAATGCCCTGAAAGCTACTGGCAAGGAGTCTTTCAAAGGCGATGTCATCTACAGCGCAGCCAATACGTATAACTCACGTAGCGGGGCAAAAATGCTCTCCTCTCTTTTGAAGAGGGCCGCAGACTCCAGCTCAAAACCAAGTGAGGTCGGCACAGCCGTGGGAACAAGTCAGAATTTCACGGCTATCGCGGCTGCCATCAAGGAGGCCATCAATATGCGCAGAATGGCGGAGGCTGAGCGGCTCATATCGGCTGCGGCAGGAAGTACCATCACAGCTCCTGGTGCAGCCCTCCGCGATGAAGTTCGCGATGAACTGGTGAGGGTGAGAGACCACGCCTTGCAGGTCGAAAGCTCAGAGGAGGCGCGGCATGGCGTGTCGGCTTGGATAGCGGCAGAGGGCGGTTTCCGCGAACTGGAGACCGATGGGGATGAGAGCGGTTACAAGCTTAACGCGTGGGGTGGTTCTGTGGGGGCTGATAAACGTATCAGGCAAAATACGGTGGTGGGATTGTCGCTCACGGCTTTATATGGAGACTTGGATGCAAGTTCTGCGGATATGGCAAGTGGCTCGCTGGATAGTTATTGGCTGAGCATGTACATGCGCACAAGCTCGAAGGCGTGGAGTCATGGACTCGTGGTTTCTGTGGGTATGGCCTCGGCAGATTTGGACCGCACAGTGAGCTACGATGGAGGCGCGTACCGCACCAGCGGTTCTACAGACGGCTATGGGGTTGGCTTGCTGTATGAACTGGGTTATGACGTGACGCTCAATGAGAGCAACACGCAGAAACTGCGTCCGTATTTCACGGTCGCCGCCATGTATTCCTCCCTGAGTGGGTGGAGTGAGGATGTCGATGGTGGTTTGGGGCTGAATGTGGAGGATCAGGACTCCACGATGGCCCGAGTAGGTGCGGGAGTGCGCTGGATGGCTGACCTGGATACCAAGGCAACCGGTGGCGCCACGCGCCTCGTACTCGGTGTGGGTGTTGCTCAGGATATAGGCGATAAGCGAGCCGAGGCAGATGTCGCCTTCCGAGAAGCCCCCGAGACACGCTCCACGATACGCGGGGTGGAGCCGGGCTCAACATCCCTGCAGCTAGATGCCTCTTTCTGTGTGCCGGTGGGGAGGGCAAAGCTCATCTACCTCAACGGGCACGGAGATGTGCGCGACGGGGCAAGCTCATGGAGCGTTGGGGCGGGATTCCGCTGTGTGTTCTGATTGATGGGGCTTGGCGGGTGACAAGGATGGGCGACTTCCCTATGCCGCAGGTATGTGCGATACGCCTGCAAAATAGGCTTGACCCCCATTGTTTATTAGAATAGATTAGGGGCATGGGATTATTACCGGTCGTTGTCTATGCAGCTGTTGCAGGTGTGGCAGGATACGCCAACCCGGTGCCTCAACTCGGAGAGCCGGGCTGTACGAGCGCACCGAAAAATCATTTGCATGGCGTCTTTCAGAATGATTCCATATCCGGCGAGGACTGCAATTTCTCCCACGGTACGCGGATTGACTTTACACGCGAGATTTCTGAGAAACAGGCTTGGGCAGTCACTCTTACGCAGAATATGTATACTCCTGAGGATCACAGCTATGGCAGTGTTCCCGGACAGCATCCCTATTGCGGTTATCTGGCGCTCGGAGGCGGCCACTTGTACCGTGGGGAAAAATTCGGCTGTGGCACTGAGCTTCAGGTGGGCACCACGGGCAAGGCGTCATTGGCCGGCAAAACTCAAAATGCAGTGCATGATCTGCTGCACATGGATAAGTGGTGCGGGTGGAACGATCAAGTTCGATCGGAGGTAACAGTACAGCTTGCCTCGCGGCAGGAGTGGCTGCTGAAAGAGCAAACCCTGCGCCACGAGTGGGAGAGCGAGATGCGCGTGTATGTGCGAGAGTCAGTGGGCACTTTCAATATCTCCGGCGGCGTTGGAATGATCTACCGCATTGGGCGCAACCTGCCACCTAGCATGACAACAAATGATATTGAAACAGGGAATTTTGGCATTAGCCTGCTGCGCAAACCGACCTACGACCCCGGTAAGATTTCTTATTTCCTGCTTGCAGGTTTGTTTGGTGAGTATGTAGCGCGGGATATGACGATAGAGGGCGGCGTCTTTCACCACTTTGACCGCACGTGCGGGCGTACTCCTTGGCAGGTGCAGGCACAGCTGGGCGTGGGCGTGGCTTACAAGGGCATTGATTATTATGCAGGTCTCTCGCTGCACAGCCGTACCTACCGCACACAAGATAAAAACTCCCTTATGGGCGTGTTTGCCCTGACTTGGAATTGGTGAGAATGATGAGTGAAAGAAGCCCCATGCTTCGGGCAACCGGGATGCTGCTCGGGGCGTTGTGCGTGTTGCTGCTGGCAGGGGGCTTGCCTTGGGGAGGTGTGGCGGCGGTGTATGGCGGGGGTCTGATGCGCCTCTTGGGCGGGATGACGGGCGTGGTGTGCGGATGGGCAGCGTGGAGACTTTCGGCGGGGCATCGGTTGAGGACGCTGCTCGGAGTCATTTCACTTTCCCTTGTGGTGTCCGGAGTGTCTGTATTCGTGTATTGCGGGGGGGAGTCGCTGCGCTGGGCGGGCATGGGCGGCGGCAAGTGGTTCGGAGCGGTAGGAATGGGGTGTTTGGCGACAGTGGGAGTTCTTTTTAGCATCATTTTTGGCTATCTGGCGCACCTGAGTCTCCGTGTGGAAAAACTGTGGCTTGCGGTAGCGCACCTGAGCGTCGTGCTGGTGGTAGCGGGAGTCTTTGTGGATGCCTACGCTGAGCAGCGGCTTGCACTCACTCGTTGCATCGGTGAGCCGTCCGTGGTTCGTAATAAAATGAGGGACGCATTGGTGCCGTTTTTGGTGGAAGTGAAGGATATGCAAATAGAGCGCTACGGAAGTTCGCATACATACACCCTGCTGGAGCATCGAAACGGTCGTTGGCTGCCGATTGCCGAGGCGAAGCGCGAAGGCGGAACCATCCGCTGCGGGCAAGAGCAATGGCCCGTGGCAGAGTTACGTGCTCTTCCGGGGGGCGAAGGGCGGTATCTGGCTTTGCCCGGTTCGCCGATGCGCGTTCTGGTGCAGCAGCCAGGTCCCGTGAAAGAGTACCGGGCCGTGTGCCGCTTGTCCGCCGCACGAGGCGATGGTGAGTCGCGCGAAGTCACCCTGCGCGTCAATGCCCCCGCGAGTTGGGGCGATTGGCGAATTTATCTGATGAGTTGCAGCGAGGATGGTCGGCAGGTGCAACTCTTGCTCCGTCGAGCTCCGGGGCGCCCCTTGGTATTTGCGGGATTGGTGGGCGTTTTCCTCTGCTGCTTTGCTTGGGCATTTGGAAACAAACGGTCAACACAGGCATGAACACGCTCCTCACCATACTCACTGTCTTGCCGACATTGCTGTTTGCAGCGGCCTGCGTGCTTCTGCTCGCGCGGCGGGCCTCTGTGGGCGGCGAACGCATATTGGGTGCGGGGCTGGCGTGCTGCGTGCTGTTGCTTGCGGCGAATGCGTGGGCGGCGCAGGCTCCTCCGCTGGGCAATATGCGCCATGTGCTTTGCGCTTTGCCGCTGTTGCTTGCGCCTGTGTGGGCCTATTTGCGGCACAACGGGGTGCAGTCGGGAGCTGGTATTGCCGGAGTGGCGGCAGTGGCGCTCGTAGGTGCCTTGTGTATGCCTTTGCAGGCTGGGTGGAGGCAAGCGCCGGCTCTGCAATCCCCATGGTTTGTTCCCCATGTCACCAGCTACGTGGCAGCGTATGCAATGCTGACGCTCTCTGCTCTCTATGCGGCGGGAGCTTGGGGTGTCCGCCAGCTCCCGCGGCTTGAGGCAGCGCATATACTAGCGCGCTTGGCATTTCCCTTCCTGACCTTTGGGCTGTGCAGCGGCGCGCTGTGGGCAGATGCGGCGTGGGGACGCTACTGGGCTTGGGATATCAAGGAGGTATGGTCGCTCATCACATGGGTGATTTACCTCATCTATTTTCACGCTCAGAATTCGAGCCCGGGCAAGCAACGCGCTCTGCTAATCCTTGGTTTCGTCGCCGTGCTGGTCACTTTTCTCATTGTCAATATGGCGCCGGTTGCGGCTGATTCTCTGCACAGCTACGCGCAGTAGTTCATCGCAGTGCGGCAAACAGGAAGCCAATGCGCCTTGACACGGGCTGAATGGCAGATTATACTTGAGCCATATGAAACCACCGGCAATAGCCATAGACGGACCGGCGGCGTCCGGTAAATCAACGGTAGCGAAGCTTGTTGCTAAGGAATTGGGATACACCTTCATCAACACCGGAGCTATGTACCGAGCCATTGCGTGGTATTTGGCGCAGCAGGGAGTGACGCCTGCGCAGAGTGAAAAAATAGTTGCCATGCTGCCGACCATGCCGCTGGATTTTGGAAAGGATGGAGCGGTTTCCACCGTGCTGTGTGCAGGCAAGCGATTGAAAAACGAACTTACCGAGTCGGTGGTGAACGACAGTGTGTCGTTGGTGGCTGCTATCCCGGAGGTTCGTGCCTTTTTGCTGAACAAGCAGCGCGAATACAACGAGAGTGAGGCGGTGGTGATGGAAGGGCGCGACATCGGCACGGTTGTTTTTCCGGACACGCCGTTTAAGTATTTTGTGACGGCATCGGAAGAAGTGCGCGCGGCTCGTCGGGCGGCGCAAGGGCTGACAGATTCCATCAGCGAGCGCGATAAAAACGACCGCGAGCGAGCTTGCGCCCCGCTTACTCGGGCGGCAGACGCATGCGTGATCGATACCTCCGATATGACCATTGAACAAGTCGTTGCCGAAATTGTGAACGACATCAAAGACAAAACGCGAGTCTAGGCATGAATCCGGTTTACTTTTTGGGGCACTCACTGTTGCGCGGGATATTCGGAAGCTTTTTTCAGCTCCGCATCATCGGGTACGATAAGCTTATCCAGCGAGGGGCGTGCATTTACGTGGCGAATCACGAGAGCTATATTGACCCGCCTCTGCTTGGGCAAATGTTTGAGAGTCCCGTGCATTTTTTAGCGAGAAGCACATTGTTTGATCCTCCGGTGATGAAGCAGGTGCTTCCCCTTTGCTATGCATTGCCGATCAATCAGGACAAGCCGGATCCCGGGAGTATCCTGAAGGTGATGCGATTGCTGCGCAGTGGAGGACGTATCGTCATTTTTCCTGAGGGATCGCGCAGTCCGGATGGCGAGATTCATGATGCTATGCCCGGCATCGGTCTCATCATCAGTAAATTGGCAACTGTTCCCGTGCAGCCGCTTCGCATCGAGGGCGCTTTCGAGAGTTTGCCTGTCCACAGCAAAAAGCTTCGCTTTTGCCCCCTCACAGTGAGTGTGGGCGACCCCATTCCCTTCGGCGCGGAGGAGCTGCGCGCCAAGGGACGGCCTGCCCAGTTGCGTTTGGGACAGAAGATTATGGACGCTATCCGTGCTCTACCCACGGAGATTGAGTGATGCTGCAGGCTCTGCGAGTACGGGATTTCCGATGCTACGGGCAGCTCAACTGGGAGATCCCGGTGCAGGGCGCCCTGCTGCTGGGGGATAACGCGCAGGGGAAAACAAGTTTAATCGAAGCCATCTGCGTGGGGCTCACGCTGCACAGCCCGCGTACGGGCAGGCTTTCTCGCCTCGTGCGGCACGGGTGCGCTCAGTTCGGGGTGTCCATAGATACGCAACACGGACGTCGGCGCGTGGTGTGGCAAGCGCACCGCTTGGAAATGCAGGTGGATGGCAATGAAGTGCGGGATTACGCGCAATATTTGAATGCTGCCCCGCCGGTGGCATGGCTCGGCAACCGTGATTTGGGGCTGGTGAGCGGAGCTGCCGAGTTGCGCCGCGATTACCTGGATTTTCTCGGCGCCCAATGGCACCCGGAGTACCGCGCGGAGTTGCTCAACTATAAGCGTGCCCTCAAATCGCGTAATTTGCTCTTGCGGCACGCGAGACCAGACATGCAGGCATTGCGAAGCTACGCGGATGTACTCGCGCAGCATGGGGAGAGACTCATAGCTCTGCGGGAGGAGCTGGTACGTCTGCTTGAGCCGCATGTGGTCGAGCACCATGCGCGCATCAGCGGGCATTCTCGAGAATTGGTGGCTCTGCGTTACGATGTCTCAACGCGTCTTCCCTTGCTGCGGGGCATCACACAGGCGCTGGAAGCAGATTTGCGCGCGGGATTCACCACTGTAGGTCCGCATCGAGATGATGTGCGACTGAGTATCGGCGGAGAACCTGCGGCGGCCTACGCATCCGAAGGCCAGCAACGCACCTTGGCTGTGGCGCTCATGTTGGCGCAGGCAAGTCTTTTGCAAACGGAGACAGGTTCCGCCCCGGTGTTGCTCATAGACGATATATTTGGCGAGCTTGATCCCCAGCGGCGCAAAGCTTTGCTTAAGGCGCTGCCTCCCGATGGGCAGGTGTTCATCACCACCACGCACCTCAATTGGTTGGAGGACGAGCAGCTTCCCCTCCCCGTGCAAAGAATCCATCAGGCTACTTTAGTCTGACGGTGGCTCACATGTGCTGCACGGGGGAAAAGGCAACGGTGCCGGATGGTTCCGGAATGCGGGAGCAGAAAGACTGCAGCTCTCGTGCAAAGTCGCGGTAGGCCAGGAAAGTCATTGATGGCAGGGCATTCGGGATGAGCATGCAAAAGCGTTCTAGCCGTTCCTCGGCGCGCTGCAAGGTGTGCGGCGATACATCTCTCAAAGCCTCTGCGACAGGTTCCAGCAGGTCGATAGCGTGGTGGCAGATGAGCGGGGCATCGCATCCGGCCAGCAGGGCGAGCTGCGCGGCTTGCTCCGGGGAGTAGAGGGAGGTGATGGCTCCCATGCACAGGTCATCGGTGAACACCACGCCCTCATATCCCAGTTGGGTGCGCAGAAAATCCTGCACCACGGTCTGGGAGAGAGAAGAGGGCAGCTGGGTATCCAGGTCGGCAGCTTGCACATGCGCCACCATGATGGAGGGAAGCTCCGGCATGAGCGCGGTGAAGGGTGTGGCGGCGCCATTGTCTAAAAAGCCGCTGCGTGTAGTGGAGATGATGGGCAGGGTAAAATGCGGGTCGCATTGGGCCGCGCCCATGCCCGGGAAATGCTTGCCACAAGTCATGATGCCCCGGCGCGAGAGGACGCGATTCCACAGCCCTGCGTAGGAGATGACGTCTTGAGTGTCGGCGCCCCAACAGCGCCCGCCCAAGGCATTGGTGTGGGGCGAAGAGAGATCAAGTACCGGCGCTAAATCTGTGTTGATTCCCAGGGAAAACAGGCAGCGAGCGGTCATAAGCGCTGCTTGTTCGATAAGGTGTGAATCGTGGGTGGCGGCAAGAGCTGCGGCGGAAGGAAAAGAGAGGCCGAAGGCAGTTGTGCGCACCACGCGCCCTCCCTCCTGATCCACCGCAATGATGGGAGAATGGGGCCCGGTGGAGAGACGGCGCAGGGAATCGGTAAGCTCGCGCGTTTCCTCGGGATCCTGCATGTTGCGGGAGAAGAGGATATACCCGGCTGGCTGCAGACGTGAAAAAAGCGCGCTCTCTCGTTCCGAGAGCGCTGTGCTTTCAATTCCTGCGAGCAGGGGGAGCATGGGGCCTTTTATTGGTCGCCGAAGATGCTGCGGCGCGTGAAGAGCGAATACACCGGCACTCCTCGGCTTTCAATGGCCTCGCGTCCTCCTTCCTCGCGATCCACCAGCACAAAGGCAGCCAGCACTTTGCCCCCCTCGGCTTCAATGGCGTCAATAGCCTTGATGGTAGAGCCGCCCGTGGTGATCACATCATCCACCACGATGACGGAATCGCCCGCAGAGAAATTGCCTTCAATACGTTTGCCGCGGCCGTGGTCTTTCGCTTCCTTACGAACAGTGAAGATGCCGAGAGGTGACGGGGCAGAGGCCGAGTACATGCCGATGGCCAGCGAAATTGGGTCGGCCCCCATGGTCATGCCGCCGATGGCGGAGACGGAAGGAAAGCGTGGTAGAATGACATCGCGCACAAGCTGCCAGCCGAGTTCTCCGATGAGGTTGGCGCCGCGCGCATCCAACGTCGTAACGCGGCAATCGCAGTACAAATCGCTCTCCTTGCCGGAAGCGAGGATAAAGTGCCCGGTCTTGATGGATTTCTTCAGCAGGATCTGCAACAGTTCGTTCTTTTTCCTCTCGTCCATAACGCCTTCATTATACCTTTCTCTCACTATAAAGCAAGTTTCTTTGCAGCTCCGAATCTTAACGGCTCCGGCCTCGTTGCTCCTCCCCCATGACCCAGATGGGTTGTGCAATGAAGTCCGTTTGATGCTGCTGCATTAAATTTCTCTGTTTGCTGTCTCGTCATGGGTTCGTCATATGCTCTACGTGTTTCATTCTCAAATATTCCATCTGTCCGCCCTTCTGCTTATCTCTTTTTAAAAGAGATGTACAGACAAAAATCTTGCAAAGCTTCATTTTCCAACAAAAGCAAGGAGTCAGGGGGTTCGGAATTTTGAGGCGCGTTTGACAAGAAAAGAGGTGAGCTTGTTATGTAAATGATTCTTCTTGAATCAAATACAAAATTAACCAAGTACATCGCATTTAAAAAGAGATATACTGCGTGCACCCGCAAGGAGGCGAGGGAATCAGGGCATCGGAGAGAACCTAACAACAGACGAGAGAAAAGTGGACCAAGGGAAGATAAATATCATCGTACCTGTTCGAGATGCTGGGAGTACGATAGAAGATTGCATAGCATCCCTGTGTGCACAAACATACAGGGACATGGAGATACTTGTGGTATGGCTGGGGAATGGGGAAGGGATGCGGTGTGCGTTGGAGAAGTTGAGCGACCCGCGAATTCGTCTCATTGAGCAGACGGAGAGGACGGGGTCGGGGGGAGCGAGGAATCTTGGCATCGAGCAAGCCGGAGGGGAATGGATTGGGTTTGCGGAGTCGGATGACATTGTGGAGGCGGGATATTACGAAGAGCTTATGAGGCATGCGGAAGAGGGAGTGGATATCGTATGGGGAGGGATTATGCTGCGAGGGAAGAAGTGGGTGGAGCATTCCGCCGTCACCCGTCTGGACAGCTTTGAAAAGAAGTACGCTCGAATCAAGAATGGGGCGACGTTTGACAAACTGTTTCGGGCTGACATGATCCGGGGAAGCCACGTCCGTTTCGCAGAGGGAATACATTGGGAGGACAACCTTTTCTTGTTTCAAGCGTTCTACTATGCGCGGGAGGTGGTCACAGTGCCGGGCGTCTACTACACGTATCGCCCCTCACCGTGGAGCGCTGAGCATCGAGCAGCCTTGCAGCATGATGTGGCTCCGGCGGCGGAAGGGATTGTTTCGTGGGCAAGGGGATTGGCGCTTACCGGGAAGCAGAGAAGCCTGATAGACCGCAAGATTATGGAAAGTTTTGCCGGAGCCTTCCTGGCCGATGAGGGCATTTACCGGCAAATGGTGCAGTTGATGGGGCATCACGGGTTTCTCTTGAGAACCTTCTTGCGCTACAAGTGGAAAAAACTCAAGCATCGACTCTTTCACAAAAAAGGCAACTAAATTATGGCAAAAAAAGCACTCATCACCGGCATCACCGGAATGGTAGGCTCCCATCTGGCCGATCTCCTGATGAAGGAGACGGACTGGGATATATACGGACTGTGCCGTTGGCGCAGCCTACTGGATAACATTCGGCACTGGGTCGATTCCATCAATGCCAAACAGCGCATCCACCTTGTCTACGGGGATTTGCGCGACACCATGTCCATCGATACAGCCATCGCCTCCATCGTCCCGGACTACGTTTTCCACCTTGCCGCGCAGAGTTATCCCAAGACCTCGTTTGATGCGCCGCTGGACACATTGGACACGAACATCCAAGGGACAGCGCGCGTTCTGGAGGCGCTGAGGAAGCACGCTCCCCATGCCGTGATTCATGTCTGCGCCTCCTCGGAAGTTTTCGGACGTGTTCGCAAAGAGAAGCTCGCCGAGATGGGCGGCGTGATCAATGAGGAGTGCACTTTCCATCCGGCATCCCCCTACGCCATCTCCAAAGTGGGGACGGATCTCATCGGGCGCTATTACGCGGAAGCGTACGGCATGACGGTGATGACCACGCGGATGTTTACCCACACGGGACCGCGCCGGGGAGATGTCTTCGCCGAGAGCACGTTTGCCAAGCAGATCGCCATGATTGAGGCGGACAAGCTGCCGCCTGTGGTGGAGGTGGGGAATCTGGATTCACTGCGCACGTTTGCGGACGTGCGGGATGCCGTGCGTGCGTACTACATGCTCGTCACGGTGGACCCGATTCCCGGGGAGTATTACAACATCGGCGGCGCCTACACCTGCAAGGTAGGGGAGATGCTCGACTTCTTGCTCTCCCTTTCTCCCCGGAAGGACGAGATCAGCATCCATGTGGACCCGGAGCGTCTGCGCCCGATAGATGCCGACCTCCAAATTCCCGACACTTCCAAATTTGAAAAACACACCGGCTGGAAACCGCAGATCAGCTTTGAGCAAACCATGACTGATCTGCTCAACTACTGGCGCGAGCGCGTCAACCGAGGCGACCAGTTTTTGCAGCGCTGAAACGATCAACCCAAGTGGATATGAAAGACATTGAAAAAGAACTCGGAGAAATCGCTGAGAATTTCACCCGACTGACCGGACAAGCTGCCGTCATCAAACAAATTGCCGAGATGTGGATTGAGGCCCTGTCCGTGGGCAACAAAGTCATCTTTTGCGGGAACGGAGGTTCTGCGGCGGATTCGCAGCACCTGGCTGCCGAACTGATGGGGCGTTACAAAATCGACCGCGCGCCTCTTCCCGCCCTGGCGCTGACGGTGGACACCTCAGCCCTCACGGCTATCGGCAATGATTATGGCTACGAGAAAGTATTTTCGCGCCAGCTTCGGGGGATCGGCGCGGAGGGAGACGTGCTCGTCGGCATTTCCACTTCCGGCAACTCCAAGAATATTCTCGATGCCTTTGACGTAGCGAAGGAGCTCGGCATCCGCACTGCGGCATTCACCGGCGAAGGCGGCGGAGCGATGAAAGAGAAGGCGGATTTGTGTCTGACCGTTCCTTCCTCCGTCACCAACAACATCCAGGAAATGCACATTGCTTGTGGACACATCATTTGCGGTCTCGTTGAAAAACACTTCTTTGGCAGCAGCAAGTAACATGATTATCACCAAAACACCGTACCGCATCTCCTTCTTTGGCGGAGGCACCGATTATCCCGGGTGGTATCAACAGCATGGAGGGCGCATTCTCTCCACCAGCATCGGCTATTACAACTACATCTCTTGCCGTTACCTCCCGCCTTTCCACCCGGAATACAAGAACCGTATTGCGTGGAACATTACCGAATACACGGATTGTTTCGAGGATATCCAGCACAATGCCGTTCGTGCCGCGCTTCTGCACCACCGGGTGCCGCACGGTGTTGAAATCAGCAACCAGCGCGACCTGCCGACGCGCTCCGGCATCGGTTCGTCTTCCTCTTTCTGCGTGGGTCTGCTTAAGGCGGTGCATGCTCTGAAAGGTGAGACGATCTCCCGGCATGACCTGGCGCGTGAGGCCATCTACCTGGAACGCGAAATTCTCAAGGAAACCGGGGGCATTCAGGATCAGATTGCCGTTGCGTACGGTGGGTTGAATCAAATCAGCATCAGCCCGAATGGCTCGTTCTCCGTCTCTTCCCTGTCCATTGACGATGCGCGCAAGAGAGAGTTCAGCCGCTGCCTCATGCTCTTTTTTACGGGAACCACACGCATCTCCGCCGACTTTGCGCAGAGACAGGCAGATGCCGTCAAGGACAACACGTCTCTTCTCTCCCAGATGGCTTCCCTCGTTGATGATGCCTGCCGGGTGTTGACCGGGGAAACGGAAGACTTGGACGATTTCGGCAAGCTGCTGCATGAGACGTGGATTCTCAAACGCTCTCTGGCAGAGAAGATCACGAACAACCATGTGGATGATATCTACGAGATAGCGATGAAAAATGGAGCTCTCGGCGGCAAGCTGCTGGGCGCCGGCGGCGGCGGATTCATGCTTTTTTACGCGCGCCCGGAGCTCCAGCCTCGCATCAAAGAGGTCCTGCGCAACCTTGTTTATGTTCCCTTCTCCTTCGATGAGCAGGGCTGTCAAATCATCCTGAATACGCCCAATTTTTCTTTTGCCGCTGCCAATGCCTGACTTCCGCACACCCAGCGCTCCGCCATGCTTCACCTGTTCTCTGGCGCCGGAGAGCGTCGTGGTTCTGGCGGGAGGTCTCGGCACGCGGCTTCGCTCCGTCCTCCCGGATCGCCCGAAACCGATGGCGGATATTGATGGGATTCCGTTCCTGGAGCTGCTTCTGCGCGATGTCGCCCTCGCGGACCCGGGGCAAATCATTCTCTGCGTCTCCTTCATGAAGGAGGTGATTCAAGAGCATTTCGGGGATAATTTCCTGGGCATTCCTGTTCTTTATTCCGAGGAGTCCGAACCCCTCGGCACCGGCGGCGCCATCAAACAGGCCTTCGATCTCTTCCATCTGGATGATGCCCTTGTCCTCAATGGCGATTCTTACGTCAAGGTCGATTACAACAAACTCCTCCTCTCCTGCAGGCATGACCCCCTCGGCCTCGTGCTGGTGCACGTGGAGGATGCCAACCGCTACGGTCGAGCTGAGGTTGCCGATGGTCGCGTTCTCTCCCTGCTTGAAAAAAGCCCCGAGCACACGCCAGGTCTCGTCAACGCCGGTGTTTACAAGATCAGCAGGAAGCTCTTCCCCGCCAATCTTCCCCGCCGTTTTTCCTTCGAGAAGGACGTCCTCGAACCCGATGTCCGCTCGCTTCACCCGCGGTTCCTCACTGCGGAGGGCTACTTCATCGACATCGGCATCCCGGAAAGCCTTGCCCTGGCCCAATGCGAGTTGAAGGAGCGCATCCTCGGCAAGCCCCTGCACCCCGCTTTGTTCTTGGATCGTGACGGCGTGATTTGCGTCGATAAGCGCCACGTCTACAAAATTGAAGATTGCGAGTTCATCGATGGCATCTTCGATATCTGCCGCCGGGCAAAAGCTCAGGGACAGCTCCTGGTGGTTATCACCAATCAGGCCGGCATCGCCAAGGGACTCTACACAATGGAGGATTATTTCCGATTCCGGGATTACGTTCATGCGGAATTTGAAAAGCAGGCTTGCCCCATCGATGCCGAGTACTTCTGTCCTTTCCACGTCGATGGCATGGCTCCTTTCCGGCGTCGCTCGTTTTTCCGCAAACCCAACCCCGGCATGATTCTTGCCGCTGCTCGCGATCTCAACATTGCTCTCTCTCGCTCGACCCTCATCGGGGACACGGAGAGCGATTTGGAAGCCGCTCGCAGAGCGGGTGTCGGACACATGAAAAAATTTTAGCAAAACATCGAAATGCAAAACATGTTAGATAACCTAAAAGAACTGATTGATACCCACCAAATTATTTCATTTGATATCTTTGATACTTTAATTATTCGTGCGTACAACAAACCAACAGATCTATTCAGACATATTGAAGTTTCCAAGAAAATAAAGAATTTCCAATACCTGAGAGAAACAGCCGAAGCCAATGCACGTGCGAAGGCACAGAAAAAAGGGTTGGAGGAAACAACGCTCAATGAGATTTATGACGAGTTGCCCGACGAGTTATTCCCTCTCAAGGCGGTGGAAATCGCTCAGGAAATCAATGTGTGCTGTCAGGACAAGTACATGCATGAGGTCTTCGAGTATGCAAAAACACACAACAAGAAGATTGTCATTGCTTCCGATATGTACTTGAAGAAGGAAACCATTGAGGCGATTCTTCAGAAGAATGATTACACGGGGTACGATGAGCTTTTCTTGTCGTCTGATATCAAGCTAAGCAAAGCCAGTGGGCATCTGTACGGAGAGATCATCCGGCGCATGCAGTGCAAGCCGTCGGATATCTTGCATATCGGTGATAATTACCACGGCGATTATAAAATGCCCTCCCGACTGGGCATAGACTGTTGGCTTTATGAGACAGCGAATAGCATCAACGCCCAAAAAGAGACGGAACGGTTCATATTGTCCTTTTCCGAACATTGTGATGAGATACCCGTATCCGTTGCGAAATCCCTCATTTTGAGGAGAAATTCCGAAAGCCACGATGCATGGGAAAATTTCGGGTACAAGTACGCCGGTTTAGTACTCTATGGGTATTGTTCGTGGCTGGATAAGCAGTTCCGCGAGAAAAAAATCAAGCAACTCATTTTTGCTTCCCGGGATGGTTATATCCCCATGCAAATCTTCAAAGAATACTACCCGGACTATGACAGTCGGTATTTTTACGCATCTCGACGGGCTTACCTTTTCTCGGGCTTAAAAAAAGTCGATGACATTTTTTTGATCTATCTTGTGGATCAGGCAGGCAGTGGCTTGACCTTCGGCGAGTACTGGGATTCTTTGAAAATTGACGATGAGGTTTTAACATCAAGATTTAGAAAAAATTTCGATCAGGGAGAACTCCTGACAGATTCAAATAAAGAACAGCTTAAAGCATTCTTTATCAAAAATGAAAAGGAGTTGCTGCGCTATGCCAAGAAAGAACGTAAAACTTCCATGGCCTACTTCGAGCAAGTCGGTCTCCTGGACAAAAAGGTCGCATTTGTCGATGTCGGTTGGCGAGCCTCTGTCCAAAGAAGTGTCATCAACACGATTGCCCAAGCCGGAAAGCGTCAAAATATTCAGGGCTTCTATTTAGCCACACACCCCGTGTTCGGAGATGAGGACATGAGTGTGCAGGCGTTTTTGATGAATGAGAGTCAGCCTTCCTACATCGCTGAATTAGTCAATCCGGCACTGGCTATCTTCGAATTGATTTTCTCCGCCCCGCACTTGGGTTGTGTGAAAATCGAGGAGAAACAAGGAAAATGTGTTCCTATGGAACAACGGACGAACCCTGTCGAAGAAGCTCGGATGGAGGCTAACAAGCGTTTGATGAAGGGAATTATCGATTTTATCAGAGATTATAAACAGGTAGTCGATCCTCTCCCGGTTGAGATTTCCCCATTGGCTTGCGTGATCCCCTTTGTGCATTTCTACAATGCTTTGAATGACGCAACGCGAAAGGTTTTATCATCCGTAGGCTATGTGACCGGTATCGGAGACATCCAAAATTATGTGAGTTTGGTTCCTTTTTGTGACAGAGAAAAAACGATCGCTGTGGTGTACACATGGCCCGGAGACGCCCAAAGTGGAGAAGTTGAATTTCTGAGTCGATTTAAAGTTGCTGCGACTAACTTGGGATATGAAGTCGTTGTTATTTCGAAGGAACGACACATCCTTGATGAAAAATATCGAGTGACTCCTCAAGTCCTGAATGACGAGACTGTCAAATTTCTTTTAATTATTCATTATGAAGATTTTAAGAATCTTGATACGTTTGCCTATAAAGCGTTATGGAACCCTCCCTGTATTCCATTGCAGTACGATTCTTACGTCCATATAGTTAAGAATATCATATCAAATGATGATTTCTTGATTTACGATGATGGTGGCATGTCCGAGCATTTGCAGGCCATGTGCATCGACTCACCTCGTCATTTGGAAGGAGCCTCTTCGCTGACAGCTAGCCTGCCGGCGACAGCTATAAAAGAACCAAACTTAGAGAATCCAACCCTATTTTATTGTGGGATCAACTGGGAAAAAATGGTTGGAACTGTTCCGAGACATGAGAGCCTGTTCCATCAGCTGGACCAACTGGATAATGTCAAATTTTATGGTCCGCCCAACAATTGGCAGGGTTATAGATCGTACAAGGGCCGCATCCCCTTCGATGGTTTCTCACTTATCGAAGAAGCGCACCAATGCGGTGTCGTTTTAGTTCTTTCGTCTGATTTCCATTATCGGGCGGGGTCTGCCACCAATCGCGTGTACGAGGGGTGCGCTGCCGGCGCTGTCATCATATCTGATGCAAATCGGTTCATTAAAAAGCACTTTGGCGATTCCATTCTGTACGTTGATTTTGATAAAGACCACCCCGAGCGGATGTTCCGCCAAATCAAGGGACACCTAGATTGGATCAGGAACAACAGAAATCTGGCGCAGAAATTGGCGGAAAAAGCGCAGAAAATCTTCCTAGAAAAGTTCGCGCTGGAGAAGCAGTTAACCGGTATCATCAACAATCATGAAAATCGCAAGAAAGCGGTTGCTGAAGCTTTGTACGCCAAGAATAACGAAACCATATCGCTTGCCGTCCACTTTGTGGATTCAACAATTTTTGGTGATCGGGAGAGGAAATTACTCGAGAATTCTATCCGCAATATCAGCAAACAGTACGATAAGAACATTGTATTGGCAGTCTGTTGCGAACAGTCTCTGAAAGAGAGAATAGAATTGTATCTCGCCGCTCATGCAGCCAACATCAAGATTTCTCTCCGCTCTTATCCCATCTTTGATCAACTGCAGTACAAATGGATGACTCGGGGGCAGATGCTTTTCGATGTGATTCATCAAATACCTCATGATTATCTGTGCATTCTGGACGGTTATGAGACCATGTTCCGGGATCACATCACGACGCTGAAACGCACTTTGGAGGACCATCCCGATAAAATTGCCGCTTATTCGGGAACTTTTCTGGATTCTCGAGATACCAATCGTTATCGCCTGTTGAATGGGCTCATCAAGCCAAAGGAAATTTATGACTGCTTCTGGCCGGACCGAATTCAGAACGTGAGTGGAATGTTTTTGATGCACAAGGAGATAGAAAACATCTTGACGGCGCCCGTGAGCTCGTGCCTGGACGGATTGGAAGTTTCGGCGCTTCTCAACGTTGCCTGCTTCAAATTGAGGCGGGATTTTGCCTACTCGGAGCGCATGACGTGCGGTTGTTACGAGGCGCTGATAACGGGACATCCCATGACCATGGACAGGGATAAGCAAATCAACTTTATCCATGGAATGATCGTGTATGAGTACGAGCTTTGGCAGGTTCTCCATCCGCTCACACGACAATCCTCTGTTGTGAGCGCTCCCTTTGTGCGCACTGAGGAACGCCGCCGCAGGTGGTTCTTGAAGCTGTACCAATCGAAGCTCAAGTATCACGCCAAGGTTCTTAAGCTCTACTCTCTCTTCACATGGAGTCAAACGAAACGTAAGCGCGTGAAAGAGAAAATCGGACGCTTGAAGGATGAATGCAAGCAAGTTCAACAGGAGCGGAAGCGTTTATGTATTTAATCGTCGGAGCCAGCGGTTATTTGGGCCGGTACTGCGTGAAGAATGTTCTGCAGCATACCGAGGAGAAGGTGTTGGCGACTTATTGCCAGAGGTGCAAGCCGACGTTTTTTCATCCCCGTGTGGAATGGTGTCCGTTGGATGTCTGCGATGCCGCCGCCCTGCAGTCACTGTCGGACAGGGTGGATGAATCGACAAAAATCATTTACCTGGCGGCATTTCATCACCCGGACCAGGTCGAGGAGTTCCCCGAAAAAGCTTGGCTGATCAATATTGTGGCTCTGGCTCAGGCCGTTCATCTCTTCCGCAGGGCAGGGTGTTTCTATTACTCCTCCACCGATACGGTGTACGGCGAAGGTTCCAAGGACAGAAAATTTAAGGAGGAGGACCCATGTTCACCGGTCAATCTGTACGGCAAGCACAAAGCGCTGGCGGAGCATATCTGCCTGACCAAGGGTCTGAATGTGGTGCGGTTTCCCTTTATTTTCGGACCCTCTCTTGTAGAGGGACACCCGCATTTCTTTGACCGCATCAAGGCGGATCTTGAGGCCGGGAAGCCGGTGGAGATGTTCTCCGATTCTTATCGCTCGACGCTCAGCTTTGACCAGTGTGCTTTCTATTTGGTTTCCTTGATAGAAAGATTCGGTTCCTGCCCGGAAAAGATTGTCAACATCGCCGGGGACGATGTCATGAGCAAGTACGATGCTGCTCTGGCATTAGCGGAGAAATATAGACTGGACTCATCCCCGATTCAGCCGGTATCTGTGAAACAAAATACGGGTATCTTCAAAGCCAGGCGCGCCGCCAGCTGCACTCTGGATAACCACAAGCTCAAGCAACTCCTCAATCTCACCGAGATTCATTTGACGATCTGATATGCTCATTCAATTCCTCAAGCCCGATTTTGAATTCAGCGATACCCGAGGCTCGCTGACGCAGCTGGTGCACAGCGACTGGAAGCAGGTGAACTATATCACCTCTGTCGCGGGAGCCTATCGCGGCGGTCATTTCCACAAAAGAAACACTGAGGCGTTCTACGTCATTTCCGGCGCGTTTCGCTTGCTTGTCGAAAGTTCGGACGGAAAGGAACGCGAGGAATACACCATGAAAGCCGGTGACTTCTTCGTCATCCCCCCCATGGTAACCCACAGTTTTACATTCACGGACAACACGCAACTCATTTCTTTCTACAATCAGGGAGTTGAAAACGCCGATGGCTCCAAGGACGTTTGGTGCAACTAAAAACAAGGAGATCAGACAATGGAAAATAACGATGACATCCAAGAACCGCAGGTGATGCAACCCACAGAAGATACGATCAAGGAGCTGCTTCAAAAGCAGGAAGAAAAAATTGACCGTCTGGAGAAGGCTCTTTCTGATAATAATCTTATCTTAAAAGATTTATTAAAGCGACAGGTTCAGTATTATAAAATCCTGTTCTACCAGCCTCTTGTGGCAGCGCACCATCAGAAGGTTTTTGCCGGTTGTCGCGGAATCCATAAAAATCAGGAAGTCGTTCTCCTAGCTTCCGGTCCGACACTCAATCATTTTTCTCCCGATATGATTCCGAATGCGGTGTTCGCCGGCGTGAACAGAACAATTCTTTCGGAGAAAATTCAGAAAATTCTAAATTATTTATTTATAACAGATTGGACAGGTATTGCAAGTGTTTCGGAAGAAATTCTAAAGAAATGTACGGCCTCACACTGCAAAAAATATTTTGGCATTATGAAAGTTGGACATATAGGAGAAGACCAATCCCGACCTATGCAATTTCCTATTTCGTTTATAGAAAGGGTTAGTGCGCAGTATTTTTACGTTACGGATTCTTGTTTATTTCCATACGATATTTCATTATTTCCTTTGTCGTCATGGGGTTCTGTTGTTTTCCCCTTGATACAATTTATCATGTACACGCACCCCATGCGAATTTACCTGACTGGATGTGATTGTGGTGGTATCCATTTTAACGATTCAAGAAAACTAACAGAAGGATGTAGCTGGGGACTCGTTCGTGCATGGAACTCCCACAAGGATTATTTCAAAATCTATTATCCGGACATCGAGGTGATATCCATCAATCCTGTGGGCTTAAAGGGGATGTTTCGCGACGTTTATACAAAGTCTTATCTGGAAGAACATCCTGAAATAGATCCCAAAACCGTAGAAATCATCGACAAATGAAAACAACCGCCTTTATACCAATTAAACTTAATAACGAACGCCTCCCCGGCAAGAATACCAAACCTTTTTCTGATGGTACGCCCATGTGCCATCTTATTCAGCGCACTTTGTTACGTGTTTCTGAAATCGACGATATATTTGTTTTTTGTAGTGATGACAGTATTTGCAAATATCTCTTGCCCAGGGTGAAATTTCTTAAACGACCCTCCTTTCTTGACACACAACAAATTCTTTGTAGCGACATCATTCGAACTTTTTTGCAGATGTGCGAATCTGATGTGTACATCATGGCAAATGCCACATCTCCCTTCATTGAAACAGAGAGGTATAGCGCGTGTATTCGTGCGGTTCAGTCAGGGGAGTTTGATAGTGCTTTTGCGTGCGAGAGGCTTTCTGATTTTCTGTGGTTCCAAGGGAAGCCTTTCAATTACAACCCTCGTCATATCCCACGAACTCAAGACCTCCCTCCATCCTATAGAGAACTCTCATCTCCATATGTTTTCACGCGTGATGGCTTTGAAAAACACGGGAGCCGGATAGGGGAAAAACCTTTCATGTGCGAATGCAGTAAATTGGAGTGCGTAGATATCGATTATCCGGAAGATTTTATTATTGCCGATATGATATACACATATAAAAACAAACAGAAGGTCTAACATGAAAATCAATTACATCGTTTGGGATTTAGATGGAGTAATGATCAATGGTCAGGAGGGTGTTATTAAAGGAGTGAATCATGTTCTCCGAATGACAGGGAGACCTTTAATGTCACCCGAGCACATACATATGCTACTCACAGCTCCCAAGGTACAGGTAGCGTTTGAGCGTATATGCTCTGTTCCACCTGAGGTAGCAGTTATATACGCTGATATGTACCGCGACGCGTACCTGAATCACTACTTGTTTGAGGCTCGTGTGCAGGATGGCATCAGTAATGTGATCGAAACGCTGTATGCACACAATGTGCCGCAGGCTATAGCTACTAATAAACGCCATGAATGCGCGATTAAACTATGTCAACATTTTGGTTTTAATGAATATTGTTCACCAATCATTGGTTCTGATGGAAAAGAAGGAACCACTAAATCAGACACCATCAGAAAATGCCTAAGGAGGATGGGGTGTCAGGTCCCGGGGGAAGCTATCATGATTGGTGACCTGCCGGGAGATATTAAGAGCGCGGAAGAAGTAGGAATGCACTTCCTTGGTGTCAATTATGGCTTCGGCTTCCGCGATGTGCTAGGCTATGCCAACACACCGGGAGAAATTCTTACATTGCTAAAATTACTCCGATGACCGTTAAAAGAAAAGCATTTCTAGTATCATATTCGGGATGGGATCTTGATCAAGGGAAACGTCTGAAAGGGGTGAGTCGAGACGTCGCCAGATATAAAAAGTATTTAATGTCCAACCATGGCGGGGCTTGGCGTTCTAATGAGATCGATGTCGTCACGGATGGACGTCTAGCGACAATAGAAGGAAATCTTGACAAAATAAGAAAGGAACATAACCATGTGGTTTTCACTGTTTACACAGGGCATGGGAAATATGATTGGGAAAAGGAGTGTCATTTGTTGATGATAAGCCAAAATGAAAAGATTGTAGATAAAAGTTTTTTTAACCTTGCGGATCGACAGATTTCGATATTTGATTGTTGTTCAAATATTACTTTCCCTGCGACCCGTGAGGAAAGCCTTCTCACGAGTGAATCGGTCTTTGAAAAAGTTGCAACCGATTCAGAATGGTACCGGAAGTCATATGAAGAAGCATGTATGGCATGCCCTCCCCAATCTTTGATCTTTTATGCGACCGGTGAAGGTCATTCAGCTTATGCCACACCCAACGGATCTGTATATACAAAATGCCTTTTAGACCGACTTGAAACTTCGGAGGTCGATATGGATTTTATGCAAGCACATGATTTGGCTTATTATAGTGTATTTCTTGAAAGTAATGCGAAAAAAAAATGTGAAGATATTCAGATTCCAGTTGCATATGCTTCGTGCAAAGATTCTTATCTTCCGGCGGCAATTGTCTCTGGAAAGTCCCACGCCGTAACATCCAGGGAGAATAATTAATACATACAGGAATAAATATGTCCTTTCCTTCAGTCATAATGATGTTTCTCTTGCATGTGCTTAGGACAGGTGTCCCAGGCGTTTTCGCCACAGACATCAACCACCTCTTCGTGTCTCTGTGCAAAAGGGGAGTTAACGCGCAGAGGGCATTAGAGATTCTTATTCGTGTAAACCAGTGTGGCGAGAGGTACGACTTTGGTAATCTGGCAGGTAATTCTGTGAAGAAAGGGATGTCTGTAAACGCAAACTACGGCGCAGTATCTTTACATTTATGAACAATAAACGTCTATGAAAAAGATAACTCTTGCAATTATACTGACTCTTTTGGTCAACATCCTATGCCTTCCGCTATGGACAGAATACGATTATGGCGGTTTTGTACGAACCCTTTTCAACAAAGAGGCTCGAGTTGATGTGACGTACCGTGGCGAAACTACTAGAGCTGAACCTCTCCGTATTCAATCAAATGCCGAATCTACAGAAAGGCCTCGCAGTTGGGTGTATGGGAGTAATAAGACCTCCTCGGCCAGTCTGAGTTGGAGAGCACGCAGAAAATGGCAGAAGCTTTTCCTTCAAATAGAGCCTCTCAAGGATGGAGAAATTACGATAAGATTCGACGGACCGGACGAGAGAGATGAATACGGGCAGTTGTATTTGGTGCGAATAGATTGGCGAAATGTTAAAATCGACGGCAAGACGGTTTTCGAGGAAACTAAAGCACTCTCTTTCCAGAAGGGATTTGCCAAACATATTCCTATAAAGAAAAATGAAATTCTTAAGGTAGAAGCGGAGTTCAAGAGGCATCATTTCGGTATTCGCGATTTTACATTTCTGCAGCATGGTAACCTATGGTTTCTCATCACGGGAAACCTGCTGTTTTTTGCCCTGATTTATCGATTACTGAGCTATATACGGGGGGGGGGTATTCGGATAAGCGATGCTCTCTTTCTAGCTGCATTTTCTATTTGTTGCGTAATTCCAATGATATATATATCAGATGTAGTGCGATCCATGCGAGAGTCTAGAATGCTCGCCGTAAAACCTGAAATGAAAGCAGTTTTTGAAAAAGGATCTGACTATGGAAGAAAATATGAACAATGGTTCAATGATCATATGGGAGGACGTGTTTCTCTGACAACATTACATGATTCGATTAGAAATAAGTTATCTCGTATTCTTCGTGCAAAAAAAGCGGTCTATCTTAAGGAAAAAGGGATGGAGTTCCATACGCCTTTTGTACCAAGGTTGGATACTAAATATCTCCCGTCCATTACGAATAATTTGATTTTATTAAATCAGTTCTGCCAGCAGAATCAAATCAAATTTTATGTTTTGGAAGTACCTCAAAAAGAAGCTATCTACAAAGAACTCCTTTCGACTGAATATGGTTTCGATGAGAAAGAGTTTACCAGAGTATCTCAAGCCCAGGAAACGATCAGGAATGAAGCACGGAAACACCATATTCCTTACATCTACCCACATAATGCACTTCGCCGTGCGATTGAGCAGGACTTCGTGTTTTATCAATGGTCGCATCACTGGACAGACTGGGGTGGGTTTATGGGGTACCGTGAATTGATGAAAGAGATAGGCAAAGATTTTCCGGATATGCCTGTCGTTTCACTCAGAGACTACACGGAAACACGAAATTGTTTTCTAAGAGATGAATTTCATGATAATTACCGCCTGCCGGGTCACCAGCTTCGAACCTATTTTAATTACGGAGTCATGGGAGACCTCAGGAAGAGGGCTCTATATAACCACTATGACCATAAGAATGCCGATAAAATGGCGGTTTCGGTTGGGCAGTTTACTAAGGATTTTACCTACCCAGGCGGACAGCGCAAGATTATGTTGATAGGAACATCGCAGAATGAGACACTCAATCATTTCCTGCCCTATTCGGCAGCTCAATTAAAATACGTTCGACTGAACCTGAGACCGGTGGAAGGAGTAGAGCAGTTTAAAATTCTTAAGTGGTATAAGAAAGACATCCTCACTTTCAAGCCGGATATACTCATTTTATCTATTACCACAGACAATTTATCCTGGCTATGTAACCTTTGCTCAACCAAATAAGCTATGTTATTCTCATCAACCGTATTCCTGTTTTTATTCCTGCCAATCGTGTGCGCCTTGTACCTTTTGGTACGGAAGGAGCTGAAGGACTATGTCCTGCTGCTGGCGAGCATCTTCTTCTACGCTTGGGGCGAACCTCGGTATGTGGCGGTGATGCTGCTCACCATTATCATCAACTACGTCGGGGCACTCTGGGTGGCGAATCTCAATCGTAAGAAAAAGACCTTTGGCTTCACCTTGCTCTTGGGCGAGCGCACAAAATTGAACTGCTCGTGTTCGGCTGCCAAATTAGCTCTTCTGCTCACCATCCTGGGCGATTTGAGCTTCTTGTTCTACTTCAAGTACTTCAACTTCTTTGTCGAAAACATCAACGAGCTTTTCGGCGGGCACATCGACTTCATCAAGGTCATCATGCCCATCGGTATCTCTTTCTATACCTTCCAGGCCATCAGCTACGTCGTGGACGTCTATCTCGAGGAAGTCGAGCCTCAGAAGAATATCTACAAACTCGCACTCTACATCACCCTCTTCCCGCAGTTGGTGGCAGGACCTATCGTCAAATACCACGACGTAGCCGACCAAATTGAGCATCGCACGGTGGACTTCGAGAAAGTCGCCTACGGCGTGAAACGCTTCATCGTGGGCCTCGCCAAGAAGGTGCTCCTCGCCAACACGCTGGGAGCTGTAGCCGACAAAGTGTTTACCCAACCGATCGACCAACTGGACTGCATGACCACCTGGCTTGGAGCGATTTGCTATACCTTCCAGATCTACTACGACTTCAGCGGGTACTCCGACATGGCGATCGGACTCGGCTCCATCTTCGGATTCAAATTCCTGGAGAACTTCAACTACCCCTACATCTCGCGCAGTATCACCGAATACTGGAGACGCTGGCACATATCGCTTGGGAGCTGGTTCCGCGACTACATGTTCATGCCGATCATGTTCCTTCCGCTTGCACGCAATACGGCTATCTCACGCAGCTACCGTTGGGTGATGAAAAAGGTAGGAAGTAAAGTTGCCAATGCCATCATGACTTTTGTTGCTCTCCTCATCGTCTGGTTCTCGACCGGCTTTTGGCACGGAGCCGGATGGACCTTCATTGTGTGGGGCCTCTACAACGGCTTCTTCATCTTCATCGAGACCCTGACCGGATGGAATCGAGATCGAAAGAGCATCGGAGGCAAAGCACTGCAGCATTTTTATGCCATGCTCGTGATCATGCTGGGCCTCGTCATCTTCCGGTCGGACACCATGAATTACGCCTGGCATTACCTGTTGACCATGTTCGGTGCAGAGCGAGGAGAGACCATGTACCACCTCATCTACTACGTGGACCGCATTGAAATTATCGCGCTCACCGTGGGCATCGTCTGCTCGGCGCCACTGTGCAGCAAGATGCTGGAGGTGGAGGGGAGAAGCCAGCTGCGGATAGCGGCAGTGAACCTCTGGCTGCTGGCGCTCTTCATCCTGTCGGCAGCCTCTATCGCCGCATCCACCTACAACCCCTTCATCTACTTCAGATTCTGATAGTACGTATGAACAATCGGGGGCACCTCCAACCATTATCACCAATCAAACCACACCAACACCATTATGAACAAAGAAAAGATACAGCAAATCATCATGGACATCCTTCGGGATTACTGTGAGCAGAACGGAATTACCGTCCCGGAACTGACTCCCAACACGCCGTTGCTCGGCAGCAAGAGCGTCCTGGATTCCCTCGGGCTGGTCAGCGTCATCATCGACATCGAGAGTGCGTTCACCGATGAAGGAGCCGAAGTCTCTCTTGCATCGGAGAGCGCCATGTCGGCGCGCATCAGTCCCTTCCGCTCCATAGGCTCCCTGAGCAACTACATAGCCGAGCAATTAGGCATTACCGACTGAGATATGAACCGCGTCATCATCATCACCGGAACGCGTAAGGGGATAGGGAATTACCTGGCGCAGTGCTACCTTGAGGAGGGAGATATTGTGTATGGGTGCAGCAGGCGAGCCTGTGACATTTCCCACCCCAATTACCACCACACCTGCCTCAATGTGGCGGATGAGGAAGCCGTCGTCGCATGGGTGCGCCAGGTCCACAAGGAGCAGAAGCGCATCGATGTGCTCATCAACAACGCCGGGATCGCCTCCATGAATCATGTGCTCCTCACCCCCGGCTCCACGGCGCAGAAGGTGATGGGGACCAACTTCCTCGGGACCTTCCTCATGAGCCGTGAAGTGGCGAAGTACATGATGCGCCGCAAGCAGGGACGTATCGTCAACTACTCCACCGTGGCCGTGCCGCTCAACCTGCAGGGCGAGCTCGTGTATTCGGCTTCCAAGGCCGCTATCGAGCAGCTCACCCGCGTGCTGGCAGGGGAGATCGGGCAGTCGGGGGTGACCGTCAATGCCGTGGGGCCCACGCCCATCGACACGGACCTCATCAAAAACGTCCCCGCCGAAAAGATCCAGGCGCTTATCGACCGCCAAAGCATCAAACGCTTCGGGAAGTACGAGGACGTGAAGAACGTCATCGATTTCTACCTGCGCCCGGAGAGCGACTTCATCACGGGGCAAATCATCTATCTGGGAGGCATCAACTGATATGGAAAACGCATCCTTAATCTTCCCCGCCGGAGAGTACAGCTACGAACGGCTCCATGAGCAGACTGCCGCGTACAGGGAACGGCTGAAGGAGCAGGTCGTACCCGGAACCGTGGTGGCACTGGTGTCAGACTACACCTTTGAAGCCATTTCCCTGTTCTTCGCGCTCCACGAACTTAAGGCAATCATCGTGCCCATCACTACCCGCGTGGAGGAGGAGATCGAAAGTCGATTGCAGACGGCTCGGTGCGAGGTGCGGATCGATATTGTGGACGGAGAACTTAAGGTGCAGAGCCTGAGCCCATCCGCCGAGCGGTTTGAACTCGTGGAGCAGCTCAAGGAGCGCGGGCATTCCGGGTTGATCCTCTTTAGCAGCGGGTCAACGGGGGCGCCCAAGGCGATGATTCACGACCTGGACCATCTGGTGGACTCCTACAAAGGGAAGCGCGGGAAGAAACTCGTGTTCCTGATCTTCCTCATGTTCGACCACATCGGCGGGCTCAACACGCTGCTCAATTGCCTGGCGATGGGGGTGACCATGGTGTTCCCGGCGGACCGGAACCCGGAGAACGTGGCACAGCTCATCGAACGGCACAGGGTCAACGTCCTGCCCGCTTCCCCGACCTTTCTCAACCTCATGCTCATCAGTGGAGTAACCGAGAGGTACGACCTCAGCTCACTGCGGATGATCACGTACGGCACGGAGCCGATGCCGGATAGCCTGCTGGTGAAACTG
The DNA here is from genome assembly GCA_947589295.1 of uncultured Akkermansia sp. GTDB lineage: Bacteria > Verrucomicrobiota > Verrucomicrobiia > Verrucomicrobiales > Akkermansiaceae > Akkermansia. The sequence continues at coordinate 15,809 of CANQBZ010000011.1, read as the reverse complement.
AAGGAGGGATTCCCACGTGTGAAATTCCTGCAGACGTTCGGCACGAGCGAGACGGGCATCACGCAGACCACGAGCAAAGCCAACTTCATCAAGATCGATGACCCCGGCACGGAATACAAGGTGGTAGACGGGGAGCTTTGGCTACGCAGCAAGACACAGATTATGGGCTACCTCAACGCCTCCATGGAGCGTTTCACGGCAGATGGGTGGTTCAGGACGGGGGATATCGTGGAGATGGGGGAGGATGGCTACATCCGCATCATTGGGCGCAACAAGGAGATGATTAACGTGGGCGGGGAGAAGGTGCTGCCCTCTGAGGTTGAATCTGTACTCTACCAAATGCCGGGCGTGCTGGATTGCACCGTGTACGCGGAGAAAAACCCCATCACGGGGCAGATGGTGGCGGCAAAAATGCTCTTCAACGAGCCGCTCACCGCCATGGAGGCGAAACGAAGGGTGGTTGACTTCTGCAAGACCCGGCTCGCCCGCTACAAGGTACCCGCCAAGGTGGTCGTGCTGAAGAAGGACGAGCATTCGGAGAGGTTTAAAAAGAAGAGAATATTGTGATTCTGCGTGGCCGGTGTAGGACCGCTCATTGCAGACGATGTGGTGAGCGACTTGTTTGTGGCAGGCAGAGGGAGGAGCCAGCCAATGCAGATTTGTACCTCGATGGGTACTGCAAACTCTCGCCATGTTACACCTCACTGCCGTGGTGTGTCGGTGCGGGAGGATAGGGAGAGAGGCAGGCCCTGTGCCCGGGACTTCCGTTTTTTCAATGAGGGTTGAAAGAGGGCGTCAGGAAAGAAGAAGCTGCATGTCCTCCGGGAGAGAGGCATGCACGTGGGTAGTATGTCCGCGAAGAGGGAACTCCAGGTCACAGGCGTGCAGGGCGTGGCGCGGGAGAATCAAGCGCGCAGCGAGTTGGGGAGTCCAGCCATCGCGGATAAAGTCGAGGTAGCATGATTCATCCGGTCCGTATATTTTGTCACCAAGGATGGGGAAGCCAAGGAAGGAAAGATGGGCTCGGATTTGGTGCATGCGGCCGGTGATGGGGAGACACTCAACGAGAGCCCGCTGTGGCCATTTCTCGCTCGCGGTCATGCGGCGCAGAAGCCGAAACGAGGTGCGGCATGGGCGACCGCCGGGAAGACAGGCCTGGCGCACGCGAATGCGGGTGGCGGCAAAGGTGTGCATGGGGGCGAGCGGTTCGGCGCAGCACGCGGTCTCCCACTGAGGCCACCCACGTACGATGGCCAGGTAGCGTTTGTGAATGGCGCGCCGTTGCATGGCGCAGCCCAATTCGTGAGCAGTGGCAGCATTTTTGGCGATGAGCACGAGTCCGCTTGTTTCACGATCCAGGCGGTTGATGAGCGACACACAGCCGCCGCAGGCCAGTTCGTAGGCGAGCAGTTGAGATACCCCGCCGAGCAAGGTGGGCTCATGACGGCGGATGCGGCCAGTGGGGTGCATGATGAGCGGCGCCGCTTTGTCCACCACTAATGCGTCTTCATCCTCGTAAACCACGGAAAAGTCCGGGCGCACGGCAATAGGAAAGTCACGGAGCATCGATGAAGAGTTGCGGGTTGACAGGAGCCCACTGGCCGGGCAGAAGGGAGAGGGAAGCAAGCTGCAGAGACCCGATAGCGACGCGGGTGAGTTCCGCCACTGGGGCGCCCACGGCGGCGAGCATGCGGCGCACTTGGTGGTAGCGGCCCTCGTGCAGGCGTAGAAAGCCGTGACAGGGGTCGGTGGCATCCGGTTCCAGCGCGGCGGGCAGGCAAGGGGTTTTTTCGCCATTCAAAGTGAGGCTGCCGGAGGCGAAGAGGGCAGGGGCTTCCGGCGGAACCGGTGAGACTGTACGGTATTCGTACACTTTCTGGATGTAGCGCCGTGGGGATGTGAGAGCATGCACAAGGTTTCCGTCATCGCTGAGCAGCAGGAGCCCCGAGGTCTCCTTATCCAGCCGCCCGATGGATTGCACAGCGGGACTGCGGGCCGACCACTGAGTGGGGAGCAGTTCATAGATGGTAGGGGCGCCATTCTCCGGTGTGTGGGAACAGGTGTAGCCTAAGGGCTTGTGAAGAGCAACGAAAATACCGTTCACAAAAGGGACGGGCTCCCCGTCCACCAGCACACGAGCGGGGTCAAGTTTGGCGGAGGGAGAGGTAACGGGCTCCTGATCAAGGCGTATCCTGCCGGCGCGAATCCAAGCAGCGGCTTCTCGGCGGGAGCAGTAGCCGAAACGGCTCAGGAGTGCATCGGCTCGCAGCATAAAATCACTATAACATCACTTTTTTGAAAAAACAAGATTGAAATCTGCTGCCGAATGTGATAGATAGGAAGAAGATTTTTCCATCAAAAAGCTTGGCGATCGCCTCCGGCGCGATGCTGGCAAACGCATCTTTCCTATGATCACTATCATTACTGACAAAGAACTTCCTGCTGCCGAAGTGGGACTTTGGGTTAAGGCACAGCAGGCTGTAGAGGCCAAGAATTACAAGTATGCGGTAAGCATTTTGCGCACGCTCGTTAAGCGTGTGCCCGGCTTTTTGAAAGGGCGCCAGGTGCTGCGCGCGTGCGAGGTGAAAGTGACCCCGGATGCCGGGCGAAAGTCATCCATTCTCACAGGCGTGCGACTCACTACGACACGCCGTGATCCCGAAACTACCATCACCACCATCGAAGATGAGTTGGAGAAAGACCCGTATTCCATACCGGCCAATGAGAGCCTGTTTGCTGCGGCTACGGATTTGAATTTACCGGCGCTCGCGGCCTTTGCGTTGGAGACGATTTGTCAGGGACAGCCCAACCCCAAGAAGCACCTGCATTTGCTGGCCAGCCATTACATCAAGCATGAGCAATTTTCGGAGGCCGCAGAGACATACCGACGCATTCTCAAGATTGACCATACGGACCCTGTTGCGCAGCGAGGCGAGAAAGATTGCGCCGCCCGCGCGTCTATGCGACAGGGTAATTGGGAAAGCAGTGGCGATTTTCGCACCAAGATGAAGAATCAGAATGCCACCGCTGATTTGGAGAGTGCCGACAAGGTGGGCCTCACCCGCGCGGAGATGGAGGCACGTCTCGCCCAGCTTTCGCAGGAGTATGCGGCGGACAATACAAATCTGCAGGTGGTGAAAGGGATCGCCTCTGTCTACGAGCAGATGGAGGATTACGCGAATGCCTATTCGTTCTACGCGTACGCATTTCAGCTCAGCGGATCGACCGACCTGTCGATCAACGATAAGGCTATGGAGATGCACGAGAAAGTCATGCAGGCCGAACTGGAATACTACCAGGGCGTGCTGGAGAAAGACCCGAACAATGAGGAAGCTAAAGCACATTTGGAGCAGCGCAAGAAGGATATCGCTCAGGCAGTGGTAGCCGATGCCAAAGCACGCGTGGACGCTAACCCGACAGATGCCCAGTTGCAGTACAAATATGGGCAGGCTCTTTTCGACGCGGAGCAGTATTCGGAGGCAATACCGGCGCTGCAGCGCGCGCGCACCAACCCCAACATCCGCGTGAAAGCGATGCTCATGCTCGGCAAGTGCTACGCTGCCAAGAGGATGACGGATATGGCCATTCGCCAGCTTGAGGAGGCCAACGGCGAGTACGCCAATATGGATGACACCAAGAAAGAGCTGCTCTACACGATCGCCTCTCTGTATGAGACAGCGGACAATAAGGAGAAAGCTTTGGAGAATTACAAGGTTATCTACGAGGTCGATTATGGGTACAAGGATGTAGCCCAGAAGGTGGAGTCCGCCTACAGCTGACAGGGCGTGAAAAATGCCGAAAGACGCCTTGACGCCATGGAGGGCTGTGCCTCCATGAATCGGGACGTGGGATGAGAAAGAAGGCGGAGTGGGGATGACTGTGATAAGCGAACAAAGCTATGATGAAGAGCGCGCTCTGTACGGCAGCCGCGGAGTGCTGCTGGACAGATGCCGCTTTGAAGGCCCGGCAGACGGTGAAAGCGCGCTCAAGGAGAGCCGTGATGTCACCGCTCAGGATTGCTATTTTGACTTGCGCTACCCATGCTGGCATGTTGATGGACTGCGCATGGAGCGCTGCGAGCTCACCCCCAACTGCCGCGCTGCGATGTGGTACACGTGCCACGCCGTGGTGACGGAGAGTCGTTTGCACGGCATTAAAGCCTTTCGCGAATGCAGCGATGTGACGATCGAACGTTGCGACATTGCATCTCCGGAATTCGGATGGTTCTTGAACCGGGTGCGTATGAAGGATTGCTCGGTTGAAAGTGAGTACTTCATGCTGCGCTCGCGGGAGCTGGATTTCCGCCATGTGATCCTGCATGGCAAGTACTCCTTCCAATACGTGGAAAATGCTCTGCTGGAGCGCTGCGAGTTGCACACCAAGGACGCCTTGTGGCATTGCCGTAATGTGGTGGTGCGTGACAGCGTACTATCCGGCGAATACCTGGCATGGTTTGCAGATGGACTAACGCTGGAACGCTGCAAAATCACTGGGACGCAACCGCTCTGTTACTGCCGGAATTTGACCCTGCGGGATTGTGAGATGAGGGACACTGACCTTGCTTTCGAAAAATCCGATGTGCAAGCTACGGTCACTACCCCCGTGGTGAGCATTAAAAACCCCGCTTCCGGCACGATTTACGTCCCCTCCGTGAACGAGATTATTATGGACGATGCAGCGGCCCGCGGACGCATTGTGCAGACAAAATCTCTGAAATGAAAAGTGCGGCGTTTTTTCGCTTCACAAAAAGGGAAGAAGGGAGTAGAATACCGGAGGAGTATGGCTATTGAAAAGCAAAAGACACTTGCAAAGGCAGCATCCATCCAAGGGACATCGCTGCATACGGGGCGCCCCGTTAAACTGACACTTAAACCGGCTGATCCTGACACCGGATTGAAGTTTCGACGCATCGATTTGCCGGATAAGCCGTTTATTGACGCCTCGGCTGCGAATGTGCAGACAGTGGAGCGAGCAACAACGCTGGCGGAGGGCTCCGTGAATGTGCACACCGTGGAGCACGTACTCTCCGCGCTCACAGGTATGGGAGTGGATAACGCGATTGTGGAGATGGATGCCAACGAGCCTCCTATTTGCGATGGCTCTGCCGCACCCTTTGTGCAGCTTATCAAGCAGGCTGGCGTGGTGGAGCAGGAAGCCCCATTGACCGTATGGGAGGTACGCGACCCGGTGAGTGTGGAATCTAAAAACGGGTCACAGATTGTCATCCTGCCAGATAAAAAGTTCCGTGTGTCGCTTACGGCGGTGGGACCCAATGGGCGTGTGACTCAGTATTTCAGTTCCGTCATCACTCCGGAAATCTATGAGAAGGAATTGGCGGATGCGCGTACTTTCTGCTTCTACGAAGATATACAGCCGTTGCTGGATAAGGGACTCATTCAAGGAGGCACGTTGGATAACGCCATCGTCATCAAGGGCGATCAATACATTTGCGCCGGCGGATTGCGTCACCACAATGAGTGTGCGCGTCACAAGGCTATGGACCTCATCGGCGATCTCATCCTCAATGGGCGTCGTATCATGGGCCATGTGATCGCCATCATGCCCGGTCACGGCATCAACACCCAAATGGCCGCTAAACTGCAGAAGACTTATGAGAGTATGCTGGCCATGCGCCCGAAGCCTGTGGTGCTGCCGGTGGGAGATGCTGTGCTGAACACGGCAGAGGTGCTCAAACTGCTGCCGCACCGCTATCCATTCATGCTGGTGGATCGTATTCTCGGCTTTGAGGGCGGTACCAAGTGTGTGGGGCAAAAGAACCTTACGATGAATGAGCTTTTCTTCCAAGGGCACTTCCCGGGGCATCCTGTGATGCCGGGTGTGCTTCAGGTGGAAGCGATGGCGCAAGTGGCTTCTATTCTCATGCTGCGTATTCCGGAAAATCAGGGTAAAATTGGCTACTTTATGAGCTGCGATAAGGTGAAGTGGCGTCGCCCTGTCGAGCCCGGGGATGTGCTCATCATCGAGACTGAGCTCACTAAAATGCGCGGCGCCATTGGCGTAGCCACAGGCCGCTGCCTGGTGAACGGTGAAGTCACTTGCGAAGCCGAACTCAAGTTCATGGTGCAGGAACCCTAGGCTGCACCGGACCGCCGTCCTTATCCTGCCAGAGAGCATGTTGGATTTGCTCTTGACAGGAATGAGACGAACGCCTAAGAGGCAAGTGCTTCAAAAACATGATACTGGGTATGGCAGGACAAAACTCCTCCATGCCCAAATCTTTTTTAGGGTGATTGAATAATTTTTGTCCGGTAGTGAAAGTGGTGCCAACTTTGTGGAATTGCTTCGTGGGGTCATTCCACAAAATTATACGCAGAGCGCAAATAATGCTTGCCAAGGCGGCGAGGATGTGCTACATTGCAGCGCGCGTCGAGCATGGCGCCCATCAAGTCTGGATCGTCTAGAGGCCTAGGACTCTCGCCTTTCACGCGGGCAACACGGGTTCGAATCCCGTTCCAGATGCTACATTTTGAGGCTTATAGAGTTTTGTAGCGTTCGTAAGTGATTGACAGGGCACTTTTTTATTTTGACAGGGGTGCGGAGGGTGCTATATAGTGGGGGCACATTTAGGGGCACATAGCGGGGGCACATAAGAAAATTCCCGCTAACCCTAGTGAAATCTAAACCCACAGGACTTATGAGCTGGATTGAAAAACGCAAAAATTGCAGATGCTGGATTGCTTGCTGGAAGCAGGGAAGCCGCAAGGTGCGACGTTCAACGGGGATTCGCATTGAAGCGGGGGCGCTGGGTGGTAGGGGTGGTTATTTTTTGAGTTTGGATGGGAGGGGTGCGAGGTTGAATGAGAGGTCGTCGTAGTACCACATGGCGCCGGTGGAGGCGTCGATGATGACGCCTGGGATGCCGCCGAGGAGGATGTTGAGGTAGATGTAGGCGGATTCACGGGGTATGAGGAAGAGTTCAGCGGGTTGGTAGCCGGGGGCTTCGAGGCGGAGCATGTGGCCGTTTTTTGAGCGGGAGACTTTGATGACGGCTGGGGATTTCATGGGGAGGAGTTTGCCGTCGAGGATGAGGGAGGCAGGAGGTGTGGAGTTGATGGAGAGGAATTGGTTGGGGCTGTTGAATAGGGAGGCGCAGGAGGGGAGTGCGAGGGCGGCGAGGATGGATAGAAGGAGAGGGCGCATAGGGAGAGGATAGCACGGCGTGAGGAAAAAGCAAGAGGGAAAATGGAGGTACGGAGGGAAAGTTGGCAGGGACGGCGGGAGCGGGGTAGAATGGAGGCGTATGGACAGTGGAACAGTGATACAGAGGGCGTTGGAGAAGCTGGGGGATAGGGAGTACGTGGAAAACACGGCGACGGAGGACCCGGTGAGGAGGGCGTATGATATCGTTGTGAGGCGGTGCAACGGGAGATTTAAGTGGAGTTTTGCGCGGGTGACGGGGCGGAGGCTGGAGGTGAAGGAGAGGGATAAGGAGGGATGGGAGCGAGGCTTTTACGTGGAGTTGCCGGATGATTGTCTTATTGTGGAGAGCATTATGGACGCGAGGAGGAATAAAGTACGACACAGCGAGTTTGCCATTGACCCGGAGACGAGGAAGAGAATTGTCTTTATCGAGGGCGTGAACAAAGAGAGCGAGTTGTACTTGGCGTACACGGCGGACATTATTACGCTGGGCGGGGAGTTGCCGGAGTGCGCGCCGTATTTTTGCGAGGGAGTGGTGTGCGAGCTAGCGGCGGAGATCGCCATATCGATTATCAGCAATGCAGACTTGGCGGCGGCATGCAAGGCGGAGGCGGCGCAGAACTTGCAGAGGGCGATCGACATGGACGCTCGGCAATGGAAGAGCAATGACCAGCACCCGATGCGGGATATCATGAAGAGCAACATATTTTGGCATTAAAGGACTATGCTAGCACTACTCGGAAGCTTGATGGGCGGACTAGGGAGGGCGAGGCAGTACAGCGCGCAGGGGAGGATGTATGGGCAGCAGGCGGCGCTGACGCGGCTGCGCGGGCAGACGGCGCGCAATGAGGCGTATGCCGAGGCGTATGATATTGAGGAGACGGATGCGTCGAACCGGTATCTGCGAGGGATGCAGCAGAGGCAGGCGCGGGAGCAGGAGAGGCTGGCGGTGAGCGAAGCGAGGAATGCGCACAGCGGGAGCAATACGAATGTGGAGGCCGGGGCGCAGATGGAGGACAGGGTGCGGGAGGCATGGGACGCGCAGGTGGAGAATATGGCGACGAGCAGCAGTGTGCAGACTGTGAATGCTATGCAGAGGGCGCTGGATACGCGGCGGAAGGGGGACTTGGAGGCGAGGTGGGCGGAGGTGGAGGCGATGGGGTATGACGCGCAGGCGAGGCAGTACAGTATGCTGGCGAAGTCGACGCGGAAGAGCGCGCAGATAGGGTTTATTGGCGGGCTATTGGGGAGTATAGCCGGTGGGATAAGCGGGTATGCGAGTGGGAAGGCGAATCTGGCGAGTGTGAAGGAGGGCATTGAGGCGGGGGATTATGGGAGTTTGAAAATGTCTGAGCAGGAGGCATTGATCAACAAGGCGGAAAATAATGTGGTGCTCAGCACGCTGAGCGGGGCTGGGGATTATGGGAGCATGACGTGGGATTTGAATGCGGTGACGAATCCGTATTTGGCGGGGATGCAGATTGACACGAAGAAGAGCGGACGGACGCTGTACGGGTTGCTGGCGAGGGGGTTGACGAGTTGGAACAGGGGAAAGAGCGGAGGGAGAGGCAAGAGTGCGGATGGGGATGATTATGAGACGGCGGTGCCGGTGGCGGATGCGGAGCTGCCGCCGGGATGGGCGTACGACTGGAACGACCCGGGACTATTTCCACCAGATGACTATTAAAACGAGCCATGCCAGAACAAGAAGGAGTATACTCAGGAGCGATGTATGAACCGGGGCGGGTGCAGACCGGGGGAGCGCGGCAGTTGCAGGCGATACGACCGGTAGCGCAGGAAGCCGTGGCGCAGGGGGTGGAGAAGAAGGAGGCGTATCGTAAGGCGTTTGGTGCGAGTGGGAAGAGTGATGCGGCGGTGAGGAAGGCGGTGAGCAGGTTGTCACAAGATGTCACAGTTTTGGGGAAGGTGGAGGAGCTGGGGGCGGTGAGGGATGAGGAGGCTGGGATGGCGAGGGGGGAGAGGCTGCGGCTGCTGGCGGAGCAGGCGAGGGCGGCGGCGGCTGAGGGGGATAGGACGGGGCTGGCGCGGATGATTGATATTATGAACCGGATGGATGGGGCGTATGTGGCGGAGGCTGCGGCGGCTGGGGCGGATGCGGCTTTTCAGGCGGCGGTGCTGAGGGGGTGCGAGGAGGAGAGGGTGAGGCGGTGAGGCGATAAAGGGGGCTAGCAGGGCGCAGGGCGGGCTTTTGGGAGCGGGGCGGTAAAGTTATCCAGCGGGAGTCTATCCCGGCTTTCCGGGGGGTGCTGGAGGGGTTTTCTTTCGGTGCGATTTTTTTTGTGACTTGACACCGCCATAGTTTGGGTGCGGGGCGGAGGTGTGGTAGGGTGTTGGGTGTTATGAGTACAGGATTATTTGATTGGCTGGGTGCAGAGCAGAATTTGACGGTGCTTGCGGGGCGCGCGTGGGAGAGGGAGTTGGAGTTTGTCGATACGACGGATGGGGGGCGCGAGGGGATGGATGTGAGTGATGTGACGTTTGATGGGGTGGTGACGGGGGCGGATGGGAGCGAGGTGGGGATTGAGGTGAGTCACAGGGATAGCGGTGAAGGTAGTTTGCTGTTGGTGGTTTTTCCTGCGCTGGAGGCGGGTGTGTACCGGTGGGAGCTGAGGGCGGTGGATGATAGCGGGGAGAAGAGGCGGATGATTTATGGGCGGCTGGGTGTGCTGGCGACGCGGTTGGATTTGGAGAGGGAGGCGAGCGACGAGGTGGAGGCGCAGAGGATGATGGTGAAGGTGCCGGGGAGGGATGCGAGGCGGATTATGGCGGAGTGGCGAGCGACGACGAGGGCGCTGAGGGCGGCCGGGGAGGCGAGCGCGGCGGCCGGGGAGGCGGGGAGGAGTGTTGAGGCGGCGGAGGGGTATGCTGCTGCTGCGGCCGGGAGTGCACAGGAGGCGGCGGAGAGTGCGGCCGGGGCGAGGGAGGCTGTGGATGGGGCGGCTGCGGCGGCGACGGCTGCGGCGGCGGGGTATGCGGCGGCTGCGGCCGGGAGTGCGCAGGAGGCGGCGGCTGCGGCGGCGGGTGTGAGGGAGAGTGCGAAGGAGATAGCGCAGGAGGCGACGGAGGCGGCGAGGGAGAGGCTGGAGGGGATGATAGAGGAGACGGAGGGGACGAGGAAGAGGGCGGAGGTGACGGTGCAGAAGTTGGAGGTTTTTATGGCGAGTTTTGGGGAGAATGTGAGGAGTGTGGTGTGGGTGGATCCGGAGACGGGGCATTTGATTATTGGGGGTGTGGACACGCTGGCGAAGGTGACCGGGGAGCCGGGGAAGAGTCCGTATGTGGATGAGGCGGGGGATTGGCAGTATTGGGATGATGAGAGTGAGCAGTGGAGGAATGGGGGGCCGGCGAGGGGGGAGGATGGTTTTTCTCCGTATTTGGATGCGGAGGGGTATTTGGTGTACCGGGATGTGCTGAGTGGGGAGGTGGTGCGCAGTGCGCAGCCGCTGAAGGGTAGGGATGGGATTAATGGTGGGAATGTGAGGCGTATTTTGGTGGAGAGGGTGGAGGATATTCCGCAGGAGGGGGAGACGTGCAATGGGGGTGTGTATTATTATGTGCCGAATGTGGATGATATGCCGAGGGCGGTGATTGAGGTATTGGCTGAGGGGAGGAGGGAGAGTGACCGGCTTGTGGTAGACGGGACGGAGGTGGCGCTGCCGGGGGCGGAGCTGGGGCCGGAGGAGGCGGCGGGGCAGCTGGCGGGGAATATTGAGGCGGGGTGCAGCTGGCTGCGGGCTGAGGCGGAGGGGTCGAAGGTGAAGCTTTATACGGTGGATGAGAGGCGGCAGACGCTGACGGTGAACCGGAGCGGGGATGGGTATGCGGTGACGGAGGTGCCGATGGAGGATAGGGAGGGGTATCATGTGTTTGCGTGGGTGGAGGTGGCGAATGGGGGTGCGAGCTGGGTGCGGGTGGGGATGGCGAATGATGTGGCGACGAAGGAGGTTTATGGGCTGACGAAGTTGGGGACGGATGTGGTGGTGGCTGCGGGCGGGGCGCCGGTGGGTGTGAATGAGGCAGGGGAGATGGCTGTGCCGCACGCGGATTATACGACGGCTGGGGCGATGCTGCCGAGCGCGGAGGAGACTTTGGGGAGTGGGGATGGTGAAGTGGGATTTGACGAGAGCGGGCGGGCGAGGGTGCCGCAGGCTGGGTATAAGAAGAGTGGGGTGGTGAGTTTGAGTTGGCGCGGGGAGGCGCAGGTAGGGGTTATAGGGGCGATGGCGGACGGGACTCTTGGGACGATGTGGGCGACGTTGAATCAGGCAGGGGTGATATGTTTGGGGAGTCAGTTTGGGCAGGGGAATCCGCTACCGTACAGGGTGGGGATTGGGGCGGATGAGGGGCACCATTTGGCGAATAATTTGGTGTATGGCGGGGCGTATAAGCATATGAGCCCGGCGGGTTGGCGCAGTTTGGCGCTGCCGTGGTTGGATGCGGTGATGGATGAGCACCCGGAGTGGTTTGAGGATGCTTATTACAGCGGGCTGCATTCGAGCGTCCAGTTTTTTCAGAGCGCGGAGAATGGGCTGGAGCTGCTGAGCGCGACGGAGACGCTGAAGGCGGGGGTGTATTTGGCGGTGGATATAGCGAGCGAGGAGCGCGAGGATGCTGTGCCGACGGCGAGGACGGTGAGGGAATGGGTGCACGCGGAGTGTTATACGAGGGCGCAGGTGGATAATAAGCTGAGCAATGTGAATACGAGGATAGGCGCCGAGGTGAGTGAGCTTGGGAGGAGGATTGAGAGCGAGAGGGATACGATCAATAAGAGGATTGAGAGCGAGAGGGATAAGCTTGGGAAGCGGATTGACAGCGAGGTGCAGGGGCTGAATGATACGATGAGGAGCAAGGAGGAGGGGCTATCGGAGAGGATAGAGGCGAACAAGGAGAAGTTTGGTGAGTATACGGACACGAAGGGGATGAAGAAGTATGTGGCGGATGAGCTGGCGGCGTATGAGAAGACGAATATGCTGCTGGGGAGGGATTATGCGACGAACACGAGGGTGACGGAGTTGGATGGGCAGAATATCAAGTGCACGGATGGTGTTCAGAGGATTTATGTGCTGGCGCCGGAGGAGTTTGAGGCGAGCCGTGGGAGCCGGGATAAGAAGGGGCTGTATATTAAGGCGACGATGTAAGGCATTTACGATTTAGGATTACGATTTAGAAGAACAGAGCTATGAAGATTCATAATGGGAGGTTTGAGAATGCGTTTGTGCTGGAGGTGGATGTGGGTGAGGCGCCGGTGTGGGAGGTGGATTATGGGGAGGTGCAGATATACCCGGATACGGCGACGGGTGTGGAGGCGATTGTACTGAATACGGAGCAGTTTCGGAGGGGTGGGAGTTTGGAGTGGTGCTATTGGGTGCACGCGATGGATGCGATTAGGAAGGAGCAGAGCGAGGGGTGCAATGTGAAGCTGACGGTGGGTGGGAAGACGTATAGTGTGGGGATGGGGATGGATGGGCTGCCGAAGTGTGATTTTGATGCTGCGACGGGGATTTTGAGGTTTGCGGATGGGGAGGGGCCGGAGTTGCAGAAGGTGACGCCTGGGACGATAGTGCAGATTGTGGCGACAATACCTGCGAGGGATGCGACGAGGGCATATGTGGGGACGAAGAGTTATGATTTGCCGCTGCTTCAAGGGACGAGGTTTTACTGTTTTTACAACAAGGGGGGTGAAAAAGAGCCTGGGGGGATGATATTGGTGGTGAGGGGTGTGCCGAGTGGGGAGCAGTTTGTGTATGCGGGTGGAAATTTGGCGGGGCATTGGAGGGGTGTATGGGGTGTGTGGACGCCGCCGAATGGGCTGGGGAATTATGTGGGGAGTTTTTGCTATTACAATGATGCTTGGACGCTGGGGGATACGGGGTATACGGTGCAGGTGCAGTGGTCGTTTGGAGGGGCTCAGCAGGCGACGCCGCAGTATCCGGCGTTTACGAGGACATGGAATGTGCCGGTGCGTGGCATTTTGTTTAGTCAGGCGGAACGCTGAAGTCATTTACGATTTACGATTTACGATTTACGATTTACGATTTACGATTTACGATTTGAGAATTTAGCGCGCAAGCGCGGAGATAAAAGGAAAAGATTATGGATACGATAGCAGAGAATATGATGGCGAATGGGTGGGGAATGAATGAGGCAGCGGCTGCGGGGCTTGAGATGCCGGAGATACGATTCCCGGAGTTGGAGGAGGCGCAGGAGGAGCTGGGGAGGCGGAGGCTGAGCGCTGGGTATGATGCGCTGGTGAGGGGATGGGATGGGGAAGAGGGGGATGAGGTGGGGAAGCAGAGGAGGGAGGCGGCAGTGGAGGCGTTTGGTGATGAGTGGGTGCAGCTGTATGAGCAGACGGATGAGGGGGGGAGGGCGAGAGTGGCTGGGAAGAGGTTTTTGCGGGATTTTTGTAAGGTTGATGGAGGTGATGAGTATGATGCGCTGCTGGCGTATAAGGAGGCGAAGGGGGCTGGGGATGTGAAGGATTTTGGGAGTATGTGGAGGCATTTTGCGGCTGGGAGGGGGAAGGAGCTGGCGGATTTTGAGGCGAAGGAGAAGGCGCGGCGGGAGGAGGGGCTGGCGCTGATGCTGCGGGTGGTGCGCGGCGGCGTGGGGTATGAGGAGAGGGCGTGGGTAAGCGATGAGGAGGTGGAGAAGTGGAATGAGGGTATGGAGAAGGGGGAGGAAGAAACGCCGAAGGAGGATGATGGGCGAGTGAGGGGGCCATGGGAGAGTTATACGGATTTGGCTGGGATGCTGGGGCCGGAGGCGAGTGTGCGGGAGAGGGCGAAGGCGAGCGGGCAGATGAGGGAGGATGGGAGGCTGAGGCGGAGGGGAGAGGTGGAGGCAGAGCTGGCGGAGAGGGCGAATGAGGCGAGGAATGAGGCGATGGATGAGTTTTACGCGGGGAAGGCGCGGGGGCTTTTCACGGATGAGGAGGAGAGGAGTGTGAGGAGGGCGCAGGCGGCGTTTAAGTTGTTTGATGAGTTGACGGATGATTTTACGACGGCGGCGTTTGATGTGTATGCGCAGCCGGAGGCGGGGCGGGGAATTTATGGGATGCTGGAGGGGGATGAGATGGCGAAGGCGCTGTTTTTCTCTGCGGTGAAGGAGAAGGTGGGGGAGATGCTGGGGGCGGAGAGGATGCGGACGAGGGCGGAGAGATTTGCGCGGGCGTTTAAGGCGGCGGATGTGCGGCTGATGGGGATGCCGTTGGTGGATGGTGAGTTTGATGAGGGGGATGAGGCGGCGAGCAGGTTCCGGGCGCAGTTGTATCAGGCGGTGAACGGGGTGTATGATACGGATGGGAGTGTGGCGGCGGCGCTGGGGGCGATGATGCCGACGAGCGTGTCGTTTTTGGTGCCGGTGGCGGGGCCTGCGGTGGTGTTTCGGCAGGCGCAGAAGGAGGCGTATGTGAATGATTTGGCGGAGGGGGTGGGGTTTGATGCGGCGATGGTGCGCAGTGTGGGGAGCGGGGCGATCGAGACGGTGGTGGAGGGGATAGCGTTTGGGAAGATGGGGAAGGCGTTTACGCCGAAGTGGGTGGATAAGGTGATGCAGACGCCGGCGATGGGGAGGGTGCTGGGGAAGGTGTACGGGAGCACGGCTGGGAGGTTTGGGATGAGTTTTGGGGCGAATATGGCGGAGGAGGTGATAGGGGAGCCGCTGGCGGCGGCTGGGCTGGGGTATGTGTGGAATGCGCTGGCGCCGGAGGCGTATGAGCTGGATGACCCGTGGGAGGGGCTGAAGGGAGAGGTGGGGGAGATGCTGAAGCCGGAGAATTTGGGGGCGACGGCGCTGTATGGTTTGCTGCTGGGGGCGGTGAGCGCGCCTGGGCAGGCAGGGGAGGCGAAGGCGTACCGGGAGACGCTGGAGGCGCTGAAGCTGGCTGGGGTGGACGAGGGGAGAGCGGGGCAGATAGCGCGGATGGAGGATGGAGTGGAGAGGATGGCGACGGCGAGCCGGGAGGGGGCGATGGCGCTGAGTATGGCCGGGGATGAGAAGGTGGCTGAGGTGAGTAAGGTTTTGGCGGAGAAGTACCCGGGGTTTGGGGAGTTGGTGACGTTTACGAGGTATTATGCGGATGGGAAGATGCCGAAGCTGACGGAGGCAGGGGTGGATGAGGAGGGGCGGAAGGTGTATGAGGTGGAGATGGCTGGGAAGGGGAGTGTGCGGATGAGTGAGGGGCAGGCGCGGGCGTTTGTGGAGAGTAAGCTGGAGGATATGGTGGAGGAGGAGCAGGCGAGGCTTGCGGATGCTTTTTTGGCGGACAGGATGGTGGATGCGCTGGGGCGGGATAAGGAGAGATGGGTGACGGAGGATGTGGCGGATAAGGGGGGGATGAACAGGGCGTATTTTGCGCGGTTGGCGGCGGCGGCGCGGGTGCAGCTAGCGGCTGGGAGGGGGAGGGATGAGGTGGTGCCGGAGGTGCATGAGCATTTGACGCTGGGAGAGCTGGAGCGTGGGGAGAGGGATTGGGAGGCGCGGCTGAAGATTGCGCGGCATGATATGGAGAGGGAGCGAGGGGAGGCGTACACGGAGGAGGAGTGGGCGGCTGTGAAGGAGAGGCTGAGCAGCCCGGCGAACCGGACGCGGCTGAGGAGTGAGCAGAAGAATGGGAGGCGGCGCAG
>CANQBZ010000010.1 GCA_947589295.1 uncultured Akkermansia sp. | reverse complement strand
CCCCACTCTTGGCGATTCTCGACGCGTTTGAACATCGTCTCACTGCCGGGGTATTGTTGCCATCCGGCGGCTTTCAGATCGCTGTAGAATTGCGCAGAGGGCGCTTCTTTCAGCCAAATATGCGCATCGTTGTCACCATCCTCGCACCGGTCAATTTGCAGCGACCCGCACGGAACATGCCACTGCCGCTCCACTCTCGCCGTCGTCCACACATCCGCACCTTCATGTCCTGAAAATTGTACCAGCAATGACCTGTCGTTCTCATCCACGATCCAGCCTGTTGGTACACGACTTTCGTGTCCCGCGATTCGTACCAACAACGTTACCGTCGCACTCAACACGATAACTCCCGCAGCCAGCGCTCCCAACAGGTATACAGCCATGACCCATTCAGACGGCTTTTTACCTTGTTGCTCTTGCATGCTTTCAATGTACCATGGCAAGGCAATGGGCGCAAGAAGATTAGTGATTTTCGCTTTGTGCCGCTTGCTCGTGCGTATGCAGCTCTGCCATATGGCCGATGCAAGAGTACAGAACCCTCTTTTCGGAAATGTACTCAAGCCACAACAGCTTTTTTCTTCCATCCTCATGCTGCTGCAAGGTGTACCCGTTTCCACAACGCTTCCAGCCTGCGGCCTCTAAAGCACGGCCGAATTGCTCCGGAGGTGGGATTTCGAGCTGTACTTCCAGTTCATTTGAGTCTATATCGAATATCGCCTCTTTCACTTGCAGAGATTCGCAGGGGATGCGGTAATTCTCTTCTACCTACTCCGGCGTTTCCCGCACATGATCGGTGGACTCCATCACCCTCCCGGCAGACACAACAAATATCATCATCAGCGCTAAAAGCCCCGCAGAAAGGCCCCCGACCACATAGATAATGACGACACACGCAGAGGGCTTGCTTTGGCTGTGCGTTTTCATACACAGCATCTTATACAACGAAAACATACGTGACAAGACAAAAACGGCAGAAATTTAAGAAAAGCGAAAGGTAAAAATTCGTGTTGCTAGTTGCGCGCGGGCGTGGTAGAATGGGAGTACCATGAAAATCACTGGTACAACACACAAGAAGGCCGCTGAGTGGGTGGAGCAAGTCCGCCAACTCTGTAAGCCCGATTCCGTTTATTGGTGCGACGGATCGGAGGAAGAAAACACCCAGCTCTGCGATATGCTGGTGGAAAAAGGCACCTACATCCGCTTGAACCCCGAGAAACGCCCGGGATGCTTCCTGGCACGCTCCACTCCCTCGGATGTGGCTCGCGTGGAGGAACGCACGTTCATCTGCTCTGAAAAACAGGAAGACGCCGGTCCCACCAACAACTGGAAGGCTCCGGCCGAAATGAAGGCCATCCTCAACAAGTTTTTGGACGGCTGCATGAAGGGTCGTACCATGTACGTGATCCCCTTCTGCATGGGTCCGTTGGATTCCCCGCTCGCTAAGATCGGCATCGAGATCACCGACTCCGCTTACGTGGTTACCAACATGCGCATCATGACCATTATGGGCGCCGATGTGCTCAAGCGCCTTGAGGACGAGACGCAGGGCGGCGGTAATCCGAAGCGCGACGGCTACGGCGACTTCGTGCCCTGCTTGCACACTGTGGGCGCTCCGCTTGAGCCGGGGCAGAAGGATGTGACATGGCCCTGCAACAACGAGGAGAAATACATCTGCCACTTCCCCGAGACAGGCGAGATCATCTCCTACGGATCCGGTTACGGCGGCAACGCTCTTCTTGGCAAGAAGTGCCTGGCTCTGCGTATCGCTACCACCATTGCCCGCAAGAACGGCTGGATGGCGGAGCACATGCTCATCCTCGGCGTCACGGACCCGCAGGGCCGCAAATCCTACGTGACCGGCGCATTCCCGTCTGCCTGCGGCAAGACGAATCTCGCCATGCTCGTTCCTCCGCCCGCTCTGCGCGAGAAGGGCTGGAAGACCAGCATCATCGGCGACGACATCGCTTGGATATGGCCGCATGAGGACGGCACCTTCCATGCCATCAACCCGGAGAACGGCTACTTCGGCGTGGCTCCCGGCACCTCCTACAAGACCAACCCCATCGCCATGGACACCATCAAGAAGAACGTCATCTTCACCAACGTCGGTCTCACCGATGACGGCGATGTGTGGTGGGAAGGCATGGACGGCGAGCCGCCGGCACATGCCATCGACTGGCAGGGCAACGACTGGACGCCGGACTGCGGACGCAAGTGCGCTCACCCCAACAGCCGCTTCACCGCTCCCGCTTCCCAGTGCCCGACGCTGGATCCGGAGTACTACAACCCCGAGGGTGTCTCCATCAGCGCGTTCCTCTTCGGCGGACGTCGCGCCACCACCATGCCGCTCGTTTACCAGTCCCGCGACTGGAAGCACGGTGTGTACGTGGGCGCCACGATGGGCTCGGAGATGACCGCTGCCGCCTTCGGCAAGATCGGTCAGGTGCGCCGCGACCCGATGGCCATGAAGCCCTTCATTGGCTACAACGTAGGCGACTACTGGCAGCACTGGCTGGATATGGGCGAGAAGACCTGCGCTTGCAAGCTTCCCAAGATTTTCAACGTGAACTGGTTCCGTAAGGACGAGGAAGGTCACTTCCTGTGGCCCGGCTTCGGCGACAACATGCGCGTGCTCGATTGGGTGCTGCGCCGCTGCCACGGTGAGGTCGAGGGCGTGGAAACCAAACTCGGCGTCTCCCCTGCCTACAACGAGCTGGATCTCGACGGTCTCACCGATTACTCCGAGGAGCAGTTCAACAAGAACATGGCGCTCACTCCTTCCGAGTGGCAGGCTGAGCTGGAAAGCCAGACCGAGCTCTTTGACTCCGTCGGCTCCAAGCTTCCCGCCGAGCTGGAAAGCCAGCGCAAGACGCTCGTCGCCAAGTTCAGCTGAAGCTGATACACAATGCTGTTTTTCAACCTGCCGCCTCGATGAGGGGCGGCAGGTTTTTTGTGCTGAAGACAAGGCAACCATGTTAATCTGATCCCTTTGAGTACTTATTGGTCTGATAGCGCTTCGCGATGCACATCACAAATTCTTAGGAAATTTATCTTGTAACTTGGAAGAAATCGTTTTATTCTGAGTATAGAATGGCTTTTGTTGCTGTTCCCCAGTATCCTCTTTTCGAAGGAAACAAACTACGAAAGCCTTTTCGAAAGGATAAGGACACAATCAACCGTGCATGACGTACCTATGAGAAAGCATCCCACACTATCGGCAATCTTGAGTTGCCTTCTCGCACTCAACTTTGCCAGTGCAGCATCCGCTGATCAACCAAAAAAGTGTTCCCTAGGAGGCGAACTTGTCGCAAAAGTCGCCATGCCTTCCGAGGTTGACACCTCGATATGTGCCGTAGAACTTTACCAACTCAAGGATACGTTCTCCTTGCTCCTTGCACTGCGCTTTCCCGAAGACAGGCACGCGCCCATTCATCTCTTGCCCATCGGCATTTTCACATGCTTTGGCAGCTTGCAAGAGAAACCGGACGACCTTCCCCTTCAGCTTTGGGACGTGACCGGAGATGGAGTGCCCGAAATCGTCTTTTCAGTCTGTACTGCTACCGGTGATAACAGACACGTTCGTGTTTTCCGTATTAATAACACCCATCCTTATCCTCACACGAGAACTACCGATGTTGCAACTCTCATGCTCGAGACTTACGCCGCAGGCATTCGTCGTACGGAGGACGGTTCGCTCATTGCAAACGCCCCCCATGACGAAGAATTGGGTGGATACCCCAGCGCTTCGACCATTTATGCGTATAAGGACGGAGCCTTGCAGCCTGTCCCGACAGAAGGGAAAACGACATGTCCTCCCGGCTGGATCGAGACAGCCTGCTGGGCAATTGATTCCACGACGCATGAGCTCGTCCTCCTGAAATCTGCCGTAACAGACCAGTTGCAAGATAATTTCATAGGTTCCAAATTTCCCCGTGAACTATTGGTCGAGGGCACCGCTAACGAGGAAATGCACCCACCCTATCGTTTTTCTGATTCGAGTGACTGGGCACCCAACCGCCGCGTCTACTTTCAATTGGGGCGCATGATAGCGCCCCTGCTGCCGTACCAAGAACTATCACGCATATCACGCGAGAAGTCGTCTTCCCCGCTCATTTCAAGTAGTTTTGTCGCGTGCGCGTCGGAAGCTCGTTGCGACTTACTTCCCGCCGTAACAAAAAATGATGACTGGGTCATTGTGAACATCGCCGACCAACAGCAATCCTACCGTATTCTTCCCCCCGTACGTGCCGAAATATCCCAATCCGCTCCATACGATACGGCTAATCGCGATGTCTTCCGCTGGCTGAATGATGATACATTCGTTGCCGTCCGCACATGCCGCAGAAATTATTCTTGGGCTGCCTACCAAAAGGACGAGAACGGCAAATTCCGGCAAGTAGCTCAGGGTTCACGCATCACCAAGTTTAGCCAAAATGATTTCTCCGGTACGCTCGCCGTCCTCGATGGCAAGCTCGTCTTGCTCCCCTCAGGTTACCCTCGCAGTCCCCAAAGCGAGTCCCTCGTCAAGGTTCTCTTTGACCCCTCAGTTCAAAAGGCCCAACATTAAATCGTTTCACTCGTCGCCTCGT
Organism: uncultured Akkermansia sp.; assembly: GCA_947589295.1. Lineage (GTDB taxonomy): Bacteria > Verrucomicrobiota > Verrucomicrobiia > Verrucomicrobiales > Akkermansiaceae > Akkermansia. The sequence goes on along the minus strand of CANQBZ010000010.1, from coordinate 52,737 downwards.
GAAATGCCATTTTTCTGTGCGACCCCGGCGAGCTGGATCTTGACGGCCTCACGGATTACTCCGAGGAGCAGTTCAACAAGAACATGGCGCTCACTCCTTCCGAGTGGCAGGCTGAGTTGGAAAGCCAGACCGAGCTCTTCGATTCCGTCGGCTCTAAGCTTCCCGCCGAGCTCGAAAGCCAGCGCAAGACGCTCATCGCCAAGTTCAGCTGAAGCTGATCAGCAACGCTGTTTTTCAACCTGCCGCTCCGGAAAAGGGCGGCAGGTTTTTTTCATAAGCGTATCGGACATGCAGGTCTGAGACGCTCGTAACCGCTCCTATCGGATATTCAACGATGCGGAGAAAAGAAAGGTCAGCAAGGGAGCACCACGTACCCGAGATGATACCCGAGATAAAAAAACGTCTGCACATGCTCTTCCGTTACGCGTGGGGATACATGGGGACGCTGGCCGCTATGGGACTGCTGGTGGGCGTGTTGGGCATGGGTATTTACCACGCTGTCACAAAAGATGCTCAATACCAAGCGGTGCGTTGTTACAGTGGTTTGTTTAACAGCTCGGACGCCACGGAGCCAACTGGGCTGGATGAGCTTCCTGCCACTACGCTCCCGGCTGTGCCTCATTTGCGCTTTGAATACGGCAAGGGCGGAAGATTGGAGCGCTTGGTGCATATCAGCGCGGAAGGACACCCCACCGCGATGCCTGGCAGTCGAGTAGCAGAGCAGCGCCTAGAGTACGACCAGAACGGACGGTTGGTGCGTAAAAGCAACTATGCTGCCACCGGCGAGCCGGCGACCGATGCTTCCGGAGTGCATGCTCGTGTGTTCAGCTATGATGAGAAAGGAAGACTCACATGCACAGAGTTCCAGGACAGGAGTGGGCAACGTATTGTGCCGCGCATGCCTGGCTATGCCATGGAGTGCATACAATACGATGAACAGGGACGTCCATTGCGCATTGATTACCGCGATGGTGCAGGGGCACCGATCACCAACTCCCGCGGGGAACAGCAGATCATCTTTACCTACGACGATGAGCACAATATCTCAACGCGCACCAACTTTATTGCCGGGGTGCCAGCTGATAACGCCCAGGGGATTACACGGGAAGAAGAATGCTGCACGGCAGATGGTCACAGTTCGGTGACCACATGGTTTAACGCCGCCGGGGAACACGCTCACCAACCTACTACCGGCGCATGCAGCGTATTGCGAGAGAGCACTCGCGAAGGTACACTACTGCGCGAACGCTATTGCGATGATTCGGGTACCATGCGCCGTAGAAGCCGAACCTGTGCAGAACGGCTTGTTCGCACAACACCTCAGGGATTGGTGGAGTGGGAATGCTATAACGATGCCGATGGTATTCCATGCGTGAATGATGCGCTTGGTTACGCTGAGCGCGTGTGTGAATATGGGCAAGATGGAGCCTTGTTACGCGAATATTTTTGGGATGAGAATGGTAATCCCTGCGAACGCTACGAAAAGCACTACACGAAATCACCAGATGGGAGACACGTACTTTCCTTGCTGGCAGATGGGTCCACAGAATTGCGCCGCATGTGGTAGAGTGTGCAATGATTTGCCGCTCGGGTTCTGTAAGCCGGATTCTGTCCACCCAATATGGGCTGGGTGACCATTTTTCTCGCGCCCATACACGAGCGCGCTCTGAATAAACAGAGTGCGACTAATACCCGGGGGACTTTCGGCGGGCAGGCGACCCTCCCCCTGTTTGTCTTGCATCGCACGGGGCTTACCCTGCCGCCGCTGTTGCCAGAGGCGCGGTGGGCTCTTACCCCACCATTTCACCCTTACCTTTTCAGGCGGTATATTTTCTGTGGTGCTATCCGTCACCATGGATTTGTCCATGGCGCCCCCGCTTTCACGGGGCGTGCTGCCTTGCGATGTCCGGACTTTCCTCTGCAGGACACTTGTGTGTGCTGCAGCGGTCACCCGAACCCGAGCGGCAGGTGTACCTATAGCACAATTTTAGGGGATTGACAAGCCCTCTCTGGGAGAAGTTGCAGAGAATTGCGTGCATCAGAATCAGATTCTTTACACAACTTAGCCAAGAATTACAACGTTGCTTTGTACTTGGCGCGTTGCTTTTCGTACTCTGCTTTTAGTTTTTGGAAAACCTCCTTGTAGGCGGGGTCATTAGATAGGTTATGCAATTGCTGTGGGTCTTTTTCGTTATCGATGAGCAACCACTCATCCTCCGGTTTACGGGCGCCGGTTTTCTTTTCCTCTGGGGTGAGGGAGAGGATATGCGCAAAGGTGTAACGGTCGGTGCGCACGCCATCGTGGAGGGGTGCATTGTGTTCACCCGGGTTTTCGTAGAAAGCGTAATAGAGAGCCCGGCCCGCAAAGTTCGGGTTTTCTCCCGTTGCAAAGAGGGGCACCAACGATACGCCGTCAAAACTTGCCTTGTTTTCCGGGGTGTCAGCTCCTGCTACTTCTGCAATAGTGGGGGCATAGTCAATGTTTTGGACAGTCGCTTGGCTGCGTACGCCGCCAGGTATTTTTCCCTTCCAGCGCATGATGAGTGGCATGCGCATGCTTTCTTCAAAAATCCAACGCTTGTCGTACAACCCATGCTCGCCTAAATAGAATCCCTGGTCCCCCACATAGATGACCAGCGTGTTTTCCGAGAGTCCGTGACTGTCCAAATAATCCAGAATTGTTGAAATGGACTCATCAACTGCTAGCAGAGTGCCCAAGTAATCTTCCATATACCAGCGCCAGCGCCGTTCGGTGATATCCGCCATGCTTTGTATTTTTCCACTACGCATTTCCTCCACGAACTCGCGTGTGCGCGCCGCATAATAGTCTCGGTAAAGCGGCAACACACCCTTTTCGACATTGCTCAACCCGTCGCCATAGTTTGTTTCTGGTGCATATTTTGGCGTATGTTTGTCCCAGTTGAAGTCTGCCGGAATTTGCCCGGCAAACTTGCCTTCATCCACCATTTTTTTGAGGGCTTTTTTAGGAACAATTTCCTTCATCACATCAAATGGGATAAGGTCAACCTGCAGGTGGGAGTCATTCCAATTGCACAAGTCGCGACTCACACTTTGGCGAGTCAGGCTCATGTAGGCAGGTCGATTTTTCCAATCATCTTGCAGCGTGGCAGGCGGATTAAGTTTAGCAACGTATTCTTTGATTTTTTGCAGGTGGCGCGGGGCAGGCAACCAGTTGCGGTGCGGAGCCTTGTGGCCGAGTACCAAGGCGAAAGGGCGTGACTTGTCGCGCTGTTCAAGCCAATCTATTGCTTTCGAGGTAAGCAGGTCAGTCACGTACCCACGTGCGTGGTAGTGTAGAAATCCCTTACCGCTTGGCGTATCCGTTAAGAATTCAGGGTCCCAATAATCGCCCTGAGCAGGGAAAACTTGCCAAGTATCGAAGCCCGTCGGGCGAGAGAAGAGGTGCCATTTTCCGACTAGTCCAGTTTGGTAACCAGCCGCTTGCAACATCTTCGGGTACGTCGGTTGGCTCCCATCAAAGGGGACCATCGGCTTATCATATCGCATGTTAAACATGAAGCCGTTGTTGTGCGAATGCCGTCCGGTCAGCATACTCGCACGTGCTGGACCGCAGAGAGAGTTCGCACAGTAAGCTCGATCAAAGACCATTCCCTCCTGTGCCAGTCGGCGGAATCCTGGCAACGGTACGGGGGAATCCTTGTCATTAGTACCAAGCGCTTGCACAGCGTGGTCATCGGTGATGATGAATAAGATATTGGGTCGCTGGTTTTGCTGCGTTCCCATGGCAACTGCCCCTGCAAGTACCGCTCCGAGGATGCTTATGTATAGACTTTTCATTGGCTGTATACTAGCATATACAGCTCTTTTGTCAAGTGCGCGAAATGGATGGAATGATCGTATTTTCATATACCCTTTCTATTTAGGGTTTAGGATATGTTGATATAGTGCGCGTTGCCCCAATTTTTTTGGAACTACCCACTTATCCTCCGACAGACATATTCAAGCCGGCAGAAGCAGAATCTTGTTTGTGCAGTCAAGCGGGTAGTTCCCTTACGAACGGTGTGCGTTTTGATTGGAAAAGCGGGTTCGAGACTCACGCAGGATGGATACGGCGCGCTCAATATCAAAAAACTCGCCCACCTCGGTTTTTTTATTTTGTAAGGTTTTGTAGGTAGAGAAAAAGTTTTGGATTTCCTGTAAGTAGTGTGGGGGCAGGTCATTCAGGGTGTGCACGTGTTCGTAGCGAGGGTCACCCACATTGACAGCAAGAATTTTTACATCTGGCTTGCCCCCATCAATCATATCCATGCCCCCAATGATACGGCAGTCTACGTAGCAGCCGGGGAAAGTGGGTGATGACGTGAATACAAGGATATCCAGAGGGTCTCCGTCCAGGTATTCCGTGTTTTCCACAAAGCCATATTCGGCCGGATAATAGACGGAGGAGTACAACACGCGATCTAGCTTGATGTGCCCAGTCTTTACATCCACTTCATACTTATTGCGGCTACCCATGGGGATTTCGATGCGTGCTTCTACAATTTCCATGAGTGCAATGCTAACAGGTCGCGCGTGGTGTGTCAAGGGCGGTCTTGACGTGGTGGGAGCGGGCGTGTATGATGCTGCTGCATGTCTGGGCAGAGGAAACGGCGGGCCGTAAATGAGGAGGCAGAAGTGTTGCGGCGCTTCGGCAAGAAGGTGTTGCGTCCAGGGCAGGGAGAGTTGATACGGCGCGCGGTGGCTGGAGAATCGGTACTTGGGGTGCTGCCGACAGGTTACGGAAAGAGTTTGTGCTACCAGGCAGCGGCGCTGCTGCGCGGAGGAACTTCGGTAGTTGTTTCGCCGCTCATAGCACTCATGCGGGAGCAAGTGTCAAACCTGCGCAGGGTTGGTGTATGGGCTGCACGATTTGATTCGACCTTAGAGGCGCCGGAGCGCGTGGCGTTACTTGCAGATCTGGCTTCGGGGAAGCTGCAACTGCTTTACGTGGCGCCGGAGTCGCTAGAGAGCCCTCTGCTGTGCGAGGCGCTCTCGCAGGCATCGCTGCAAATTTTTGTGGTGGATGAGGCGCATTGCATTTCGCAGTGGGGGCACAGTTTCAGACCGGATTACCTGCGCTTGCCGACCTGGGCGGCCGAGCAGCATTTTGTGTGCACCATGGCTTTTACCGCTACAGCTACACCGCGTGTGAAGAGTGATCTCTGCTGCGCCTTTGGCATCCGCAAGGACTGTGTGGTGGAGATATCGCCCTATCGAACGAACATTGCTCGCCGCGTCGTATGCACCGATTCCCCACACGATATATTGCGAGCTCATCTTTCCGTTCCGAGCAATCGGCCTTGCATTGTGTATACTCGCACCCGAAAAAATGCGGAACAACTGGCAGGGACCATTGCTCATCAGTGGGGTATGGCTGCAGCCTGTTACCACGCCGGGTTACCCACCAAGTTGCGCGAGAAACTCCAAGATGACTTCCTGGACAATCGGCCGGATGTGCTCGTGGCAACAATCGCTTTCGGCATGGGCATTGATAAGCCGGATGTGCGCAGTGTCGTGCACATGAATTTGCCCACTTCTCCGGAAGCATACTTGCAGGAGAGTGGGCGCGCCGGACGAGATGGTATGCCGAGCAGCTCACTGGTGCTGCTCAGCGGGGCTGATCGGGCGCGCGCGCGCAACCGTATCCATGCAGCCATGCCAGACGTAGAGGGAGTCCTGCGCTGCACGCGTTGGCTGTTGCCCGTGGAACCGCGTGTGGCATCGCTCTGGGAGCTTGGCATCACATGCGATGTTTCGGAAGAGGTGGTGCAGCGCGTACTGGAACGCTTGCTCGCGCAGGGGAACATACGCCTTGAGGCGCGTGGCTACAAGTATTACAAGGTTAGGCCTCTTTTTGAGCTAAGCAGTATCCTGCATGGTCGCGGTCCTCAGGAACGCGCGCGTTTGCAGTGGCTGTACGAACACCAAGAGGAGGAGGTCCAACTGGCAGCTCTAGCGTGGGACTGCAGCTTTGCAGAAGCAATGGAACAGCTCATCGAGTGCGAGCGGGCCGGAGAGTGGAAGGTTGTTTTTCGACAGAGGGCCCTCTGTATTGCACCCGGGGAACACGGGGCGGATTCCGGCGCTGTGGCAGCTGAGCTCTACGCCTGCTACGTTGAACGCCGCGATGCTGAGTTGGCTCGACTCGCTAAGCTTGAGCAGATGCTCACTGATTCTGCTTGCCTGAACAATGCCCTTGAAATTTATTTTACCGGACAACCACTACGAAAGCCCTGTGGACAATGTCCTGCTTGTTGCGGACAGGTTGCACAGCTTCCGTCATTCCCACCAGCAGAGGAGCTTGCGGCGGATGCTCAGTTGCCAGAGTTTGCGCGCGATGCACAACGGCGGCGTTTCCTGGCCGGCGTTTCATCTCCCTCACTTCTTGCGCAGCGACTCTATGCTCACCCATTTTTCGGAGCAAAAGAGAATACCGTGTGGGACGAAATTTGAGCGCAGTGATCTGCGAAGGGGAGAGTATTGCTCTTTTCATAAACAGGACGGTGTGCTAGAATATGGGCATGCATGAGCTGAGCATAGGAGTTGATATGGGTGGAACCACACTGAAGGCAGCCGTGGTGCGCGAAACAGAAATTGTGCAGCGTGCTGAGCCGGTGAGCACGCGCGAGTGCAGCACGCCGCAAGAACTCATCAATTGTCTTGCAGAGCGTCTTCGCACCTTACGTCAGCAGTATCCTGAGGCGCGAGCGGTTGGGATGGGGCTGCCCGGTTTTGTCGACCATGCGGGTGGAAAGGTGGATTCGCTCACCAATGTGCCGGGGTGGTATGATGTGCCTATCCGGCAGATTCTGGAGGATGTAAGTGGTTTGCCGGCATCTGTAGAAAATGATGCTAATTGTATGGCCTATGCAGAGTGGAGATTGGGGGCGGCGCAAGGGATGAGCGATGTGGTGTGCCTGACGTTTGGCACGGGAGTTGGAGCGGGCGTCGTATCCAACGGCCAGCTTCTGCGTGGGGCCATGAGCGCAGCCGGAGAAATTGGTCAAGTATCTATCGATTACCGGGGGCGCATCGGTCATTATGGCAACCGTGGAGCCGTGGAGGATTACATCGGCAACAACGAGCTTATGCGTGAGGCGCAGATTCTCTACGCCGCCAGCCAGGGAGAGGCGCCGATAGAGATGGAAACTCCCATCCACTTGGAGAACGCAGCTAAGGTCGGCTGCCCAGTGGCACAAACATTGTGGGACGACGCGGCGCGCAAGTTGGCTACCTGTTTGCTCAACTGCCATTACATACTCAATCCGCAGGCTTTTGTCATTGGTGGCGGCATTTCAAAGGCGGGTGAATTGCTCTTTGCCCCGTTGCGACGGTATTTACAATCCCAAATATACCCGCCGCACTTTGCCAAGTTGCAAATACTGCCAGCCAAGTTAGGCAGCGATGCTGGCATCATTGGTTCTGCGCGTTTGGCTTTAGATGAGTTGCCGTAAGGATGCCCCCATGTTAGCTGGTCAACCAATCGTGCCGACCAAAGCCGAATGGCGCCTGTGCGAGAGCTTGCACTTGTGCGAGGAAGAATCAGAATCTCTGCTGGTTGCCATGCGTAGAGGAAATGCTGCGCGCCAGGCAGTGGTGTTTTCCCCACGGGCACCACAGGGGTACGAACCGCCCTTTGCTTGTGCAGAGTCCTCGCATTTTTCATGGCTGCCTGCACGTGTTCGCATACCGGCTGAAGGGGAGAGTCCGACCCAACATGCAGACTACGCGGCCGGGATGTACTACGTGCTTGATCTTTCCTCTTGCTGGGAGGGGGCGGCTCTCTCTGCACTGGCAGAAGCGCCAATACGAAGTTTAGATATGTGTGCGGCGCCCGGGGGCAAAAGTGTGCTTCTGGCGGCTCAGTTTGAGCTGCGCGACCATATAGCGAATGAGGTGCATGCCGCACGCCGAGGAATTCTGCGCCAAAATATCGAGCTCTGTGGGCTGCCCAACACGCGCATCACTGGTTTGCGCCCGGACCAATGGGGGAAATCCGGCGATCTCTTTGAGCTTATATTGGTGGACGCTCCGTGTAGCGGGCAATCGCTGCTGTGCAAGGGCATCAAAAATCCTGGCTGTCTTGGAAAGGCTGTCGTGCAGGGTAATGCCAAGCGGCAGCGTGGCATCTTGCTGTCTGCATTGCACTGTCTCGCCCCCGGTGGGTATTTGCTCTACAGCACCTGCACATACTCACTTGAAGAAGATGAGCGCGCGGTGGCATATATTTTACGCCGTGCGAGTGGGGTCTCAGCGTGCGATGTACCGGCGCTGGCGGCGTATCGCAGCAAGCTTGCGGAGTTTCCTGCGTACCGGTTGTTGCCGCACCACGGCGCCGGCGCCGGCGGATTCTGTTGCCTGCTGCAACGCAAAAAAACTAACTCATGAATACAATGAACGCCCGAATAATACTTATCACCATGCTTGCCGGGCTGAGTGCAAGCGCGACTCCCCTGCCTGAAAAAGCGGATCTTTTGGCCAGCAATACTGTGGTCGCCCAGTATACGGGTACTCAATACCACCCCTGCCGTCATATGACTGCTCTTTGCCCCGACCGCTGCGGGCACGCCAACACACTGGCTCACTTTCGAGTGCTGCGCAATGAGCATTACCAAAGAAACAATGAGTACGGTGATGAGGAAATGAAGGTGGATGACATCGCTATGGTGGATGTACTCAACGATGTCCCAGGGCAAGATGAGGGAGTGGCCACGCTCATTTCCCAACTCAAGTTGGGAGATAGCGTTCGTATGACTATCAACCACTACTACGTGAAGGAGGAACAAGGCTTTTTCCCAGTGCGGCCTGTAGTTAAAATCGAGCGAATACGCTAAAAAAGCATAATCAACTTGGTTCTTATTTTGTTTTTTTAAGATTCTTTTTTTTTAGATTTTAAGAAAAAGTTAGAAATTTGGTTGACAGCTCTTGTTATTGTGTGATAAAACGAGGGCGCGACGCGGGCAAACTCCACAAGAAGTTCGGGGAAAAGCAAGCGTCGCGAACAACAAACAATCATTACGACAATGAAAAAGACCATAGCACTTGTTGCTCTCTCCGCCGTTGGATTCATCTTCACTAGCTGCGCTGGTGCGTTCAGCACTCGCCCGGTTGGCGCTGTGTATGCCGATGTTGCAGATCCCGTGGCCGTTTCCGGCAATTCCGGCAGCCGTGTGGGTGAGGCCACTTCCACCTCCTACTTGGGTGTTGTAGCCCTGGGGGACAGCTCCGTTGACGCTGCCAAGCGCGCCGGTGGCATCAGCACTGTGTCCAGCGTGGACGTGAAACGCAAGAACATCTTGGGCATCATTACCTCTTACACCACTGTTGTACGTGGTAACTAATTGAGGCCTGATTTGGTTCGTTATAGCAGCGTGTCGGCTTTGTCGGCACGCTGCTTTTCTGTCAAAAAATCACAAGAAATTCACAACTCCCAAAAGGCGGAGCATCCATAACACCATGGACAAGAGAGCGAAAGAACACCAAAAGATCACCCAAAAGGAACTCACGATACGGCGCTGCACATTGCGACTACCAGATTTTACTCTTTCAGATTGGGCGTTCGTCAGAACATCCTCGCTTTTGCCCATTTCCTCGTGCATGATTCTACGCGGAGTCTAGCACACTCCACTCGGTGCGGCAATAGAAAAAGCGGCGAAGTATTGGGCAAAACGCAGATTTTCATTGTCAACGTCGTGTTGGTAGGGTAGATTGAAGTCATGAAGCGATGGATGATTTTAGGTGCGCTGGGACTATGCGTTGTATCTTGTGTGGGGACAAAAAAAATTAGCATACGGACTGATCCGGAAGGCGCAGAGGTCTGTATCAACGGAGTGCCTCAGGAAGGTAAAACACCGATGGAAGTTGAGGTGAGTCAGAAAAAGGATTTGGGAATCGTAGTCAGCAAGCCGGGCTATGAGAGTACGGCATATACTGTTTCCACACGTACAAATTGGTGGCTATCGTTGCTATGGACAAAGAGCGATCCGCGCGCACGCTTCATCGAAGAAGACGAAGTAATGATACCCATGCGGCGCATACCAACGCTTGGCAACTTTCGGAACAGTAGCATGCCACCTTACATCGGCGAACGACCAGCAACTTCTGCGCCTCCTCCCCTGCGCCCGGAGCCCAAGGACTTGGTGCCATGAAACCCATGGTTATCCCAGTATAGAGGTAAGATAGGGAAGCAAATCGGTGGCGCACACACACAGCGGTTGCCCCATTTTGGCGCGGGCGATGCTCGCTGCGCGCCCGCAGAGGAAGGCTGCCAGAGAAGCAGCCTGGAAGCAGCTGAGCCCCTGAGCAGCTAAGCCCGCAACTACTCCGGCCAGCACATCGCCCTGACCACCATTGGCCATGAAGGGGCCCCCCGTCGAATTGTAGAGGACGGACGAACCATCGGTGGTGAGTGTACGGGCTCCCTTGAGTAGGAGGGTGCAAGGATGTCGTAGAAGAAATTGTGCCGCAGTTTCAGCACGGGAGAGTGCGGCTGCTTGAGGGAAAAGAGTAAGCATTTCTCCTGGATGTGGGGTCAGGATGGGGTGAGGTGGCCAGGACAAGTCACCTGCGGCGAGCAGACGCAACGCATCGGCATCCAACACGACTGGGCACTCAGAGCGTGCAAGCAATGCACTGAGCGCCGCCTGATTTTCAGCAGACGGTGTGCCCAAACCCGGGCCGATGAGGAGTGCTTGGGCGCCCTTGGATGGTATTTCTGCGAAGCTGCCCACTCGATGCACCATGATTTCCGGCGCCACTCGCATCGCGAGTGAGTCATAGTACTCCGGCATGCAGAAAAGCTCTACCAATCCGGCGCCCGAGCGGAGAGCAGACTCCGCGCACATCTGCGCCGCGCCAAGAAAGCCGACCGAACCGGCAACGATGCGCACACGCCCTGATTGGTTTTTGTAGCAACTGAAATTGCGCTGCGGGAGAAGGGACAATAGGCTATGATCTGCTACTTGTACAGTGGAATGTGGCAGGCTGACGCAGGGCAGGGGCACACCGATCAGTCGTCCTACATAATTTTCTGCGCCGTCTGCGACCAATCCCTCTTTCACACAGCCGATGGCCGTAGTAACATCAGCACGCACGGTGGCGGCATCTGCCGTGCCGGTGGAGGCGTCCAACCCGGTAGGGATATCTACGGCGAGCAGTGAGCTGCGAGGATTGGTGCGACGCAGTGCATTCATTTCATGCACGAGTTGGGCGTACTCCGGGCGCAGGCTACCGCGTGCACCACTGCCCAGCAGACCATCAATGATGAGCGTGCCATCTGGCGTTTGGGAAAGCGGAAGTGCAGAGGTCCGCACATCTGCGACAGTCTCAGTGAGCTCCATCTGCCTGCGAGTTTCCGGAGCCATTTGTTCAGCTGGTGCGGCACATCGCAGAGTAATACAGGGGTAGCCAAGTGAGCGAGCAATACCGAGGGCGTCCCCGGCGTTTTTCCCTTTGCCCATGTACACTACAACGTGCGGCAGTGTACGGTGTATTTCTGAGTATTCAGCATCACGCTGCAATTCAGCCACGGCAGAGCTGATTGCAGCATCCATCAGACCATCCGGCGTGGCACTGCCAGCCGCCAAGGCTGCCTGCTCGGCATCGCGCATTTGCTGACAAGAGAGCACATACATGGTGAGAATTCGGTTATTCAGAGGGAAGGTCTTCGCGATGCAGCGTGGGCCACACGTAGCGTATGAACAGCACCTTCAGCGAAGCTGTGAGCGGCACTGCCAGCAAGGCGCCCACAATCCCACCAAGTATGCTACCCCAAAACAGTACCGAGAACATGATCGTGAGATCGTGCATGTGCAGGCGCTTGCCGAGGATTTTCGGCTGGAGAATCCAACCATCCAACTGGCTCACGCCCAGAAAAATGATGAGCACCACCGCTACCTGCCCCACACTGTGCCAGGTAACCCATGCGAGCAGGAGGGCAGGGATGCTTGTGGCAATCATGCCGATGTAGGGAATGATGCCCAGAAGAGCAGCCGCAACGCCGATAGTCACCGCATAGGGTAGTCCCATTATCATGAGCGCGCAGCCTAGCAGAAAGCCATCAATGAGGCTCACCAGCATTTGCCCGCGTACAAAGGAGACGATATAATCGTTGATTTGACTGAGGGTTTTCACCACTTCATCTCGAAAGTTCGAAGCACGGATCGGCAGGACGATGTGCCACTTTTTGCGGATAGCCTCACTCTGCAGGAGAAAGTAAAAGAGGAATACTGGAATGAGAACCAATCCCACCAGCAGCCCCACGGAACCATACAGGGCGCGCGTGCCTGCCGTGAGCCACTTGAAAGCAATATTCGTAAGGTCTTTGGAGTGATAATCCAATGTGCGGAGCAACTTGTCTTTGTAGCTTGCCGGTACCGGGGTGGTCGTTGCCGCCGAATCCTGTTCGACTTGCTCCGCCACGCGTTCGTAGAACGAATCGACTGCGAATTGAGCGATAGAATTGTCGTTCAAAAATTGCTCACCGGTAGCTACGGCCTTGGGCAGTATCGTATCGCGATCCATGATGAGCTGCTTGGTCTGACTGACCAATGGGGGAACAATGATAGCGCCAATCCCTCCCACTAGCAGAGCGGCTCCGCACATCACCAATAGCACGGAGACGGCCCGTTGCCGATGAAGATGCTGTTGCACCCAGTCCACGCATGGGTTGAGCAAATATCCCAGCACACCGGCGATAATGACGGGAAGCAGCACCGGTTCCAACGCGACAAACGCTGTCACGAAACCGTATAAAAGCCCGCAGGCTAACACAGTCAGGAACGCGACGCATGCCCACGTGAGAGCATTCCAACATGCGGCCCGCTGAAAAGCCGTGGGATAAGTTTTCTTCTGTGCCATACCTCAAGGATTGTATGCGGCGGCAGTTGCCTTGTCAAACCAGATTTGCGGGGCCCCCTACCTTAAGTCACCCCTCCTTCGTGCCATATAGTAATGTTTGGTCAAGCACGAATTCCCAAAATTATCCAAAGTTGCAAAAATTGAGAAAAAGGGCTTGCAATGGGGGAGAAAAGGAGTATATTCAGCGGGCAGCGAGTCCCCGGGACAGGGGAGAAGCGCCCAAAAAAACCAAGCAAAGAAACATATGGCTCGACTTTTTGGTATAGAGATACCTAACGAGAAGCGCGTGGAAGCCTCCCTGTGCTACATATACGGCATAGGGCCCTCCACGGCGAAGAAGGTGCTGGAGCAGGCCGGCGTTTCCCCGGATTTACGGACGGGGACGCTGACGGATGCGCAGCTTACAAAGATTGTGCAGGCAATCAGTAGCAATAACATCCTCATTGAGGGCGACCTGCGCCGCGAGAAACAGATGGCGCTCAAGCGACTCACGAGCATCAACTGTTTGCGGGGCATCCGCCACCGCAAGGGTCTGCCGGTGCGCGGACAGCGCACCCGCACGAATGCTCGCACACGCAAGGGACGCAAGAAGACAGTGGGAGCCAAGAAGGCCTGATGAGTTAATCTCTAAATTAATTTCCGATTATGGCTGAAGAAAAAATTGAAGAGACAAAGGAGCAGGCGGTGAGTGAGACTGCCGCAGCCGAGCAGCCTGCAGCACCCGCTGCTGAGGTTGCCTCGCAAGAAGCTTCGCCGCGCAAGCAGGAGCAGCGCCGCGACATTTTCGCTGAACTTGGTTTAGCCGACGATGAGGACAAGGTAAAAATCCTCAAGGCGAAGGGGAGCAAGAATGTGACCACGGGCATTGTGCACATTTCTTCCACTTTCAACAACACCGTCGTAAGCGTGACCGACTTGAAGGGCAATGTCATCGGTTGGTCCTCCGCCGGCAAGCTCAACTTTAAGGGCAGCCGCAAGAGTACCGCATACGCCGGCCAGGTGGTTTGCCAAGATGCCTGCCGTCAGGCGATGGGCCATGGGCTCAAGGAGGTAGAGGTGCGCGTGAAGGGACCCGGTTCCGGCCGTGAGTCGGCCGTTCGTGCTGTCCAGACCATCGGTTTGGAGATTACCACCATCTCGGATGTCACCCCAATTCCGCATAATGGATGCCGCCCGCCGAAGGCTCGTCGCGCATAATGATCGATTTACAACCCTGAATATTGCATTAATCTTATGGCACGTTATACAGGACCTACCGCCAAGATCAGCCGCCGCTACGGTGTCGATCTTTTCGGCAACAGCAAGGCATTTGCTCGCCGCCCCTTCCCACCGGGACAGCACGGCGCGCGCGCTGGCCGCAAAAAGAAGTCTGACTACGGCACCATGTTGGCCGAAAAGCAGAAATTGCGCTACACATACGGCGTACTGGAAGGGCAATTCCGCCGCTACTACCACGAGGCTTCTCGTCGCCGTGGCGTGATGGGCGACATCCTCCTCCAGTTGCTTGAGCAGCGTCTGGACAATGTGGTGTACCGCCTCAATTTTGCCAATACTCGCGCTGCCGCCCGTCAAATGGTGAACCACGGCCACGTGTGCGTAAATGGGCGCAAGGTGAACATCCCCTCCTACCACTGTAAGCCGGGAGATGTCGTGAGTGTGGCTGCCAAGGTGCATTCCCAAGCTCTTGCTAATCGGTTTGTGGAGCTCAATACGGATGCTACCACTCCCGATTGGATTGAGTCTGATACCTCTAAGCTCACCGGCAAGGTGTTGCGCGTTCCCACGGTGGAGGAAATTGCTCCTATGGTGAATGTGCAGCTTATCGTGGAGTTCTACTCCCGCTGATTCATTACAATTCAAACGCTTCGGCCGACAGCGCAACCTCGCGTTGTCGGCCTTTTTCATGCCGGGAAATTGCAAAAACAAGGATCATTTGTGTGCTTGATCTCACAAAAGGCCAGGCTGCCTGTCGAATACGCCTTGTCGTCTTTTGCGGGGAGATATTCTGCCATCGCTGATTCGCACATATTGACAATTTGAGGTCAGTTTGGTACCATGAGGGGCGCTATGAAGATCGCCGTCATTGGAAAAGGTGGACGAGAGCAGGCTTTGGTGGAAACTCTGGCAGCCTCGCCCTGTAAACCTCAGCTTTTCTCTTTCCCTGGCAGCGATGCCATATTTCGGACGGCAACGCCGCTGGTGGCAGATGGGTTGGATAGTTTGATGGCCGCCATGATGAGGGAAGGAATTGATCTCTGCGTGGCTGGAGAGGAGAGCTATTTGGTGAAAGGTGAGGGACTGGCAAACCGTTGCGCTCAGGTGGGGATTCCATGCTGGGGGCCGCCTAAGGAAAGCGCCCAGCTCGAAGCCTCCAAGGAGTTTGCAAAAAAGTTTTTGATGAGGCATGGTATACCAACCGGCAAGGCTCTGGTCGTAAAAGATGCCCGTGAGGCGCGGGAGGCTATTGGCGGGCATTATCCGACCGTGCTCAAGTTTGATGGACTGGCGGCAGGCAAAGGTGTGGCAGTGTGTCCGGATGAAAAGTCCGCGGAGGCTTTTCTGGATGAAGTGTTCGAACAGCAGCGCTTTGGCGAAGGTCGTCTCCTGGTGGAGGAATACCTGACCGGTCCGGAAATCTCCATCTTCGCCGCCGTATGCGATGACAAATACCTCGTGCTGTGTCCGGCACGGGATTACAAGCGCTTAAAGGATGGTGACGAAGGGCCGAATACGGGTGGCATGGGAGCTGTGGCTTCTCGCAGGTTGGTGGATGACGACACGCTGAGAACCATTGAGCAGACCATTGTGGCGCCTACCGTGGCGGGATTGCAAGCGGATGGCTTGCCTTACCGGGGCTTTTTGTACTTTGGCCTGATGCTGACGCCGGACGGGCCTAAGGTGATTGAATACAACTGCCGTTTTGGCGACCCGGAATGCGAGGCCGTGATGCCTTTACTAAGGGGCGATCTGGCAAGCTTTTGTATGGCCGGGGCTCGGGGGGATTTCAAACCTGAGCTCATCAGTTTCAGCGATGGATGGAGTGTGTGCTGCATTCTTGCATCGGCGGGTTACCCGGCCTCATCTCACAGCGGGGATATGATTAGCGGTCTTGAGAATTGCGCGGCGCGCGTGTTCCATTGCGGCACTCGTTGCTCAGATGGCGGGTGGGAAACCGCCGGTGGCCGCGTGTTGGCTGTCATCGCGACAGGTGATACTCTGGAACAGGCCCGCGAAACAGCCCATGCCGAAGCGGCGAAGATTGACTTCTTTGGCTGCCAACGCCGCAGCGATATCGCTTATCGCAATGTCTGATTTTTTACAACATACAACCATGAAAGATACATCTATTGAGTTTTTGCATACGCTGCTTGAGACTCCGTCTCCGACGGGTATGGAGATGCGAGGGCAGAGAATTTGGGCTCAATACATTGCCCCATACACCGATGAACAAGAGTGCGATGCCTATGGCTCCACATGGGCCACTCTGCGAAGTAAGCGGAAAAATGCTCCAACCCTTATGCTGGATGCTCATGCGGACGAAATTGGTTTCTCCATTCGTTACATCACCGACGATGGCTTTGCGTACGTGGAGCGTCTCGGTGGCACAGATGTGGCGATTGCCCGCGGTCGTCGCTTGCGTTTTTTCGGGGCGAAAGGCGAAGTGATAGGCGTCATAGGCAATACCGCTATTCATATTCGAGATGACCAGGATAAAGCGCCTAAACTGTGGGAGCTTTACGTGGACCTGGGTTGTTCGAGCCGTAAGGAGGTCGAGGAATTAGGCTTGCGCGTGGGGGACCGCGCTGTGTATGTGGACGGCCCGCTGATGATGAATAAACGTCTTGTTTGCCGTGCGCTGGATGACCGTCTGTGCGGCTTTATCACTGCGGAGACAGCTCGAAAGCTGCATGAACGCAAAATCTCCCCCGCGTGGAATGTCGTTTTTGCCAACAGCGTGCAGGAAGAGGTGGGATGCATCGGAGCGGAGATGCTGACCTACCGCATCAACCCGGATGCTGCCGTCTGCCTGGATGTCACGCACGCTACTGACACACCAGGACTTTCTGCTGCCCGCTACGGTGAGGTGAAGCTCGGTTTGGGTCCTTGTTTGTGCATTGGCCCTGCGTGCCATCCCTCCATCAACGAGCGGTTAGAGAAAATTGCCAAGCAGAAAAAGATACCCCTGCAGCGCGAGACATCCGGTCGTACTACTGGAACCAACACGGACTCCATATTCCGCTCTCGCGGCGGAGTGCCCACCACCAACCTTTCCCTGCCTCTGCGCTATATGCACAGTCCCGTTGAGACGGCAGATTTGGGAGATGTTCTTGCAACGGTGGATCTGCTCACGGAATTTATTGGAGCGCTGAAACCAACGGACAGCTTCCGGTACTCGCTCAAATAAAGTCCGTCGTTACGTTCAATCTGCCTTTTGTTGCATCAAGATCAAGATTGGGAAGAGAAGAGCGCTGCGGCGGGTTGGGAAACACTCAAAGTGTTGTGGCGTGCGCTGGTCGCCTGCTGTGCAGTGGGAAGAGATCAGCCCATGCTCGGGCCCTTGGTTTTACTGATTTGCAATCGGCGTATGTACAAGAAAGCCGTCCCCATTGCAGGGACGGCTTTCGGAGGGACCTCTGGTTCTCGCTTTTTTCAGAGTAGCGCCTTGAGGTGCGCCAAAATATTGTCCTTAGACGTAGCTCCAGTGATGGTATCCACTAGTTCGCCATTCTTGAAGAAGAGCAGTGTGGGAATGGAGCGAATGTTGAAGCGATTGGCCAATGCAGCATTGCCGTCCACGTCCACCTTGCCCACTTTGGCAGTGCCCGCCATTTCGGTAGCTATCTGATCCACGATAGGTGAAATCATCTTGCATGGTCCGCACCATGTGGCCCAAAAGTCCACCAGCACGGGCTTGTCCGATTGAATGACCTCTGCCTCAAAGTTGTTTTCTGTAATTTGAAGTGCCATATATTGAGAGATAGTGTTGAATGTTGAAATGTTGAGTAAGTGTTTATTCCTCCTCCTCTTCCTCCTCTTCCCCGGAGTCAGATTCGGAGTCGTTTTCATCATTCGCTGCGGAATAGTCACCCTCCCCGCTGCCATCCGACCGTGAGGGCTCGCCGAAGAGATATTCTGAAACTCTGTTCGGAGTTTGGTCCGAGCTGTAAGCAGAATAGCAGAAGAGCAATGCAACAAGCACAGCAGCTATGGATATGCCGAGGTGGACGGGCTGTGGGCGGCTTTCCTCTTCCTCGTCTTCATCTGCCTTGCTGGCTGCCGTCTGGCGAGAAAGTCCGGTTGGCATGCTGAATCCTGCCGGTTTGGTAGCTCCCGTTGCCGATGCAGCAGACGGTGCAGCAGGCGCCGCCGGCTTGCTCAGGGGCACTGTTGCCGCAGGCATGGAAATGGTGGGAGTGCTTGTTCCACGACCCGCAGCTGCCGGGGAACCCGGCGTTGAGGGCGCACTGGCGGGACGCAGACGCGATGGCGGCACCTGGATTCCTGGGCGCGCCAGAGGAACAGTGGCCGCGGGCGCCGACATCTGCGGGCGAGGCGCCATACTCGGCGGTGCGCCGGGCGCGCTAGGACGAGGAGGCATGACAGGCGCTCCCGGTCGCGCAAGCGGTACAGTCGCTGCCTGGAGCGCAGGCCGAGGTGCAGAGGAAGAGGGCGGTACAGGTGCGCCCGGACGCGCCAGCGGTATAGTGGTGGCGCGTGGGGTAGAAGGTGGCATGGGCGCGGATGATGGCCGTCCGGATGACCCGGGTACGCCCGGAGCCGGTGGTGGCACGGGAGGCTGCGGCGCCGATGGAGGAAAAGGCGGAGGAGGGACAGGAGGATTGCTCATGGCAGTTGATACTTGCGGCCCATTGCTGCGGGTTTCTCCTATATTGCATATTTTTTGGCGTATTGCAAGCGGAAAAGTCGATCGAAGAAAAATTTTAGCACATTGAAATCGCCGTGGGTCTCAGGCAAATTCCCTAGGACAGATAATCAAGAGCGCTGCGATGAGAATATGAAAAGTTTACAGACTTCCCTTGAAGATGGGTGGCTGCGACTCTCCTCACCGACTTTGTGATTTATGTCGCGTAAGGAGATTGAAAGGTACGAGCAATTACGTTTCGGTTAGTGCTGATGCAGCCTTGCCCCAAGCGGCTGTGTGTGTTATACTCTCCTAGCCGCCGTGTCGTAAAGCGGTATTTGAAACCCAAGCTATGCGAATAGGCCTTATTCAGACAGAGGTGGCAGCAGCAGATTTCTCCGTGAATCTGCGTTCGGCCGTTCAAAGCGCGCGGGCATGCATCGACGCTGGGGCTGAGCTGCTGGTAGCCCCGGCGCAGGTGCTTGATGGAGCGTTTCTCGGAGGTTTTAGTACGCGCACATCATTTCTTCTGCAAGCATCCGCGGCTCTGCAAGCTCTGTCGAATGAGCTGAGTGTACCGATGTTGCTGGCGAGCTATGCTGCAAAGCCGGGTGAGTCACAAATTTTGCCTAGTCCCTACCTCATTGGCCGCGGCAAGGTGCGGCAGTTAAAGACTCGCCACACTATCCGTTTGTCGGGTAAACGTCTTACTGTACACGTGGGAGCATCTCCAAGTTTCGACTTCAGCACAGCAGATATATGTGTGTATTTGCCGGTGCAGCCGTGGGACATGGATATGCTGCGCAATGACTTGACCTGCGCAGAGACGCTTTGTCAGCACAACAGCGCTGCACTCGTATTGCGGTCTGTCTCGTGGTCAGATGGTTGTGTACTAGGTGGTGCCTCGTATGTGGCAGTTCATGGGGGCGTATGTTGTCGCTTGCCCTTATTTCATGCAGGTTACGCCGTATGGGATTCGTGTTCCGCGAGTACTCTGCCCGAACAGGAAATGACAGGTCCGCTCCAGCTGTGGGAAGCGGCCCGCTTTGCCGTGGTGCAGGCTGTGCGGCAAGGCAGATATCGTGGCGCGGCAGTGGATGAGGCTGCCCCTCGTGCGCAACTTGTACGTGTCTTGGCAGGCTCGGCGTTGGGCACGCGTCGTGTGCACACGCTGAGGGCATCCCCGGGGAAATATGGTCGGGTGCGCTGCGCTGAATTGCAAGACGCGGCATGGAATCGTGAATTGTTGCTACTCAGCACTGCGAGTCGTGAGGATATACTGTGCGGCGCGGAGAAGCTTTTCGCGGGGGAATTAGCTCCCTTTGGAGACATGTACATGAGTGAGGTGGCGAATATGTTCAAGTGTGCCGGATTGGACGGGAAAGGCACGTTGCCAACCGCGCGCGAGTCGGCTTTGCGCGCATTGGTGGATGAGAATCGCAGTCTAGCCGAACTCGTCCACCGTGGACAAATGGATGAGACCTTTCTTCGTGCGCTGGTGCGCAGTCTTGCTCGCACATCTTCACTGCGCCATACAATCACACAGCCGGTAGTGCTGCGCACGCGGAGCAGTGCGCCGACATTACCGCGCTTTCACCGCCTCATGGAATAGCGGCAAACAAAAGGCGCGGTACACCCACGGGGTGACCGCGCCTTAGCGACGAAGCGGACGAGGCTTGAACTCGCGACCTCAGCCGTGACAGGGCTGCGCTCTAACCAAACTGAGCTACCGCTCCATCTACACCGCCTTGCTGCAGGTGCGGGAGCATTGTATCGGCATCATTTGAACTTGGCAAGCTTTTTTTGCAATTTTTTCGCTCTTCATATTTCAATATCCTCATTTGTAAGAGCAAAAAACCGCTCTTTCCACAAAAATTTGGATTGGCCCAAAAATAAACCGGATATGCTCATTGAACATACCCGGGAGCAAGCGGATGATGGGACTCGAACCCACGACATCAACCTTGGCAAGGTTGCGCTCTACCACTGAGCTACATCCGCATGCGTATCATTTTCGGCAAGGAGAGCCGACCGAAGCGCAGGGGCATTATACGTGGCTTATGATGTCCAATCAAGACTTTTTTCAAAAAAAATCGCGAAAGAGAGAGAAAGGCACGCCGGTGGAGGGGATGTCAAAGGAGTTCAAGTCCATTGAAGCGGACGAAGAAAGAATCGCCGCGGGCAGGCGGGGTGGCGGGATGAGTGGCGCTTTGAAAATCAACGCGGGCAACGTAGCCACGGATATCATCCGGAGAATCGGGGAACCTGCTGTTGATGTCTGCTGTGTCAGGCATCTGCTCGGAGGAACCTGCGGCTGTGACGATGACCCAGCAAAAGGCATTGTCTGCGGCACGGAAGAGGATATGAGGTCGAATGTCAGGGATATCTTGCCAAGAGAGGATTTGAAGATTCTGGTTACGCAGATGCTGGAGCACAATGCCAACGCGAAAGTTGCACAGTTCCCATTCGCCCATGGGGACGGGTTGGGGGAGGTCCTTTTCATCGGCAGGGTCAAGGAAAGCGCCTGATTCCGGAATGAGGAGGTTCCAGCCCATGGAGAGGGGAGCCATGCTGTCCACCCACATGGGAAAGAAAAGCGGCGTCAAGTTGTAGCGTTCGCACTCGGTCAAGAAAAGATCGCGCTCCGGCGTGGGGAGAGAAATTTGCAAATGGGTGGGCTTGCCGCGCCGGCCGTGCGCGTGGTCAACGCGCACGATGAGTACGGCATAGACGCGGTTTCCCACTCTGAAAATGAGGTCGGCAAAAGCGGGATTGCGCGGTTCCGCTTTCAGCCACGCGTGTGGGCGATCCCCAAGTTCATCCATGCACGCTTGCAATTGCTTGCCGCACACTTGAAAGGCTTCCAGGTATTTCTTTTGCGGGCGTGGCATGGCGCTGGCAGGTCAGGATTTAATGAAAGAAAGAATCATCTGCGTGACCAGCTTGGGGTTGGGCTTGGGCGTGGCGGACTTCATGACCTTACCAGTGAGGGCATTCACTAGTTTGGCATTTCCGGAGCGCACGAGGTCCACCATGTCCTGATTTTCCGCGAGTACCGAGCGCACGAGTTCTTCCAGCGCGCCGGAGTCTGCTTTCTTGTAGCCGAGTTCAGCGGCTGCTGAGGCAGCGTCTTTGTCGGGTGCATCCCACATGACGTTCAGCACCTCGCGTGCTTGGTTGGCGGACACAGTGCCATCCTCTACAATGCCGATCACGTCGGCGAGAGCAGCGGGGGAGAGTGGACAGTCTGCCAGGGAGGTCTCTCGCTCCGCAAGTACGGCAGTGAGAGTGTTAATCACCCAGTTGGCGGCTTTGCGGGGGGGAGCGCCTGCTTGCACTGTCTGCTCAAAGAAAGCACGCAGCGGGCCATTGCTCACAAGGGTGGTGGCATCGGCCGCAGGCAGTGCGTAGTCCTGCGTCAGGCGGCGGCGGCAGGCATCCGGCATCTCCGGTATGCACTGTCGCACGCGTTCCACGAGCGCAGCCGTGCGCACGGGGATGAGATCCGGGCAGGGATGGTAACGGTAGTCGTGTGCATTTTCTTTGGTGCGCATGATGATGCTCTCACCTAGCGTATCGTCCCACCTGCGGGTGGATTGCGCCTGCGCGACACCGGCATCAAGTTCCTCGGTTTGGCGGCGGATTTCATAGATGAGAGCGCGGCGTGCGGCGGACATGGAGTTGATATTCTTCATCTCAATTTTTTCGCCGAGTTTCTCCTGCCCTCGTGGGCGCAAGGATACGTTCACGTCGCAGCGCATTTCGCCCTTTTCCATATCGGCGTTGGAGATGCCGGCATACACCATGATTTGTTGCAGGCTCTTGAGGTAGGCATAGGCCTCATCCGGCGAGTGCAGATCAGGCGCGGAGACAATTTCCATGAGCGGGGTGCCGCCGCGGTTGTAATCTACGAGAGAATAGCCTGCGAAATGAGTAAGCTTGGCGGCGTCTTCTTCCAAATGAATGTGGTCGAGCTTTACGCGGCGTACAATGTCCCCTTCACACGCGGGGATGTCGGCGCCGGTCGGGAAAGCCCACGCGTAAAGGGGTACGGCGCCGCCGATGCAGAGCGGGAGGTCCAGCTGACTGGTCTGGTAATTTTTCGGCATATCCGGATAGAAATAATTTTTCCGGTCCCATTTGCTGATGGGAGGTATGCTGCAGTCGAGCAAGAGACCGGCAAGGATGGTACGCTCGATAGCGTGTTCATTGAGGGTGGGCAAGGCGCCCGGCATGCCCAGGCAGGTGGGGCAGACGTTGGTATTCGGCTCAAAACCAAATCCGGCGCGACACGCGCAGAACATTTTTGTCTTTGTGCGTATTTGACAATGCACTTCCAGACCGATGGTTACCTCATAATCGTTTGTGGGCATTTTTATGGCTTTTGGGTGATATTTCCGTGCAGGGCGTCATCTAGGTCCATGCGAAAGCTTGAGTCGAACACCTCATCAAAGCATTCGCCGTGTGTGAGGCTCAGGCTTTCATATACGCTGTCCAGCGCGTCAGAGAAAGAGTCAAAGGATTCACTGTCGTACCCGTCAAGAGCAACGATGCGTACAATCTCATTGCGGATTTTCCACAGGATGGGCTGGAGCTGATCGCAGATGCGCAGGAACTCCTGGCGGGTGTTTTCCGGCATGTTGGCTCGTCCGTAGCGGTGCGCAGGGCGGTTCTTATTCATGCGCCCGGCGAGGCCGGTGATCTGACTGGCCACAGCTGCGGCAGATTGAGCATTCTGTACGCGCCCAAGCTGTGTGAGCAGCTCGGTGTCGACCTTCTCCATACCTCGCAGACGAGTCATTTCGCGTTGCGCTTCGCCGGGGGAGAGCAGCACGTGCGTGAGCTGCAATTTCTCGCGTTCTTCATCGCCAAAGACACCGAGTTCCATTGCTTTGAGGAACTCATTGACAAGAGGAGCTGAGCCGTAACATTGAGATTTGCAAAGGCTATCGAACTCGTAGCTAGCTTCCTCGTACACTTCTGCAATGCGATAGGTTTGAGCATCCAGACTTTCCACATCTTGCGCTTCCCCTTGAAACATCGTTTCACTGAGTTTCCATGATTTCTGGACAAGCTGGCCAAACCTGTTGGCAGATTGGTCTGCAGTCTCCTTATTGACCACGCCGCAGAGCAGGCGCCACATTTCGTTGGTGACGGCGAGCATTTGCTCCGGGGCAGAGGTCGGGGTGTCTGGGTCGGCGGCGAGAAGAGTCATCGGCATAGCTGCCGCCACTGCCGATATGACCACACTGCTTAGCCGCGCTGCGTGCATAAAATCCCTGCGCCATTCTATCACGAGTAAAGGGAAAGTCAAGGGGAACGAAGGACGCCGCCAGGGCAAGCGTACGAGAAAACGCGGTTGCCCTGCGGTTTGGCGTTCTTGACTTTCCCGAAAAGAGTTATACAATATGACCTGTCAGAGGGAACGGTGTTGCTTCTCTCTGCCCACATAAACTCAATACTGCTTATGAAAAAGAGTCATATCATGTCTATAGCTCTGGCGGGTCTTGTGGCCATGCCGGCGTTAGTTCAGGCAGAGACTAAGCCCTGCTGTTAACCGGGCGCCCTGCTTCAAAAAATGGATCTGCTGAACCCGGCCTGTGATGCGCCTGCCTACAAGGTCAAGGCGAATCAGAAGACAGGTTCCCAGTGGCATGTTGATATGGCCTATGGCTATTACAACATCCACCGCAGCGAATGGGGCGAGGACATCAATCTCAACTACGCCATGCTGCACGGTCATGTGAATCAGCGTATCATCCAAGATGATTTGAATGGCGGCACTTGGCTGCATGTCGAATTCATCGGTTCTTGGGCGCTGGATAAGGACACCGTGGGCTTCGGTCCGGACCCCATTGGCTCCGTGACTTCATTCCAGCGCGATCTTGTCGGGAAGCGTAACTTCTACTTCCCGGAAGTGTCCGTCAAGCACTTCTTCAACGGCAAAAAAGCCGCCATCGTTGCAGGTATGGTAAAGTTTGGCGATTACTTTGATGCCGTGGGTATTGCCAGCGATACTTACACCTCCTTCATGAACTCGGGTTTCTGCAATTCCACCGTGCTTCCGCTCATCGACAGCAATGTGGGTGCGCTCGCTCAGGTGCAGATTGGCAAGAAGAATTATGTGATGGCTGGGGTAACCCGCACGGGTACCCTCCCAGGCTACGATCCTATCAACTCTGACGGCACCGGCTACATCGTGATGGGCGAGTGGGGGCACTACTTCCGTGAAGGCAAGGGCGTCCTCAAAATCACTCCGTTCTTCCGGATGCTCAATGTTGATTTTGCTGATGAAGAACATGCTTCAGAGCACCATCGCGATGCGGGCGTTGTCAGTAGCGTGCAGTACGCTGTCACCGATCATCTGACTGTGTTCGTGCGTGGCGGTGTGGCCGCTAAGCAAAAGTACGACAATGCTGCTGAACTCACCGGCGGTCTGCGTGCTAAGCTCATTCCCTCTCGCAAGGATGATTACCTCGGCCTTGCTTATGGCGTATTCAAGGGATGGAATCCTGCGGGCTGGTTGACGCCGAGGGCGAACCGGTGGCAGATAACTACCATTGCCGCGAGACGGTTCTGGAAGCCTACTACAATCTGCAGCTTTGCCGTTACTTCCGCGTGATGCCGCACATTCAGTACATCCACAACCCGGCTTACTCGGACAACAATGATTCTGTGGTGGCGGGTGTTCAGGGCGTACTCTCGTTCTAATCGCGCATCATTTGATATTCCATCATTTCGCAGCGCATCGGATTCCCCGGTGCGCTGCTTTTCTATGTTGAGAGGCAACCGCTGTGTCAGGACGGAACCTTATTTTTTGTAGAAGCGCACGTAATCAATGAGAAAAGTAACGGGATACTGATCCGGGCGGGGAGATTCCGCCCACGTTCCCGGGCCGCCAATAGCGGTGTTCATGATGATATAGCAGGGAGTGCGCAGGGGATTGTCGCCATTCGGGTAGTCGGCATCCGCTACGTTGACGCGCCCCACTTCGTGATCGTCAATAAGGATGCGCATGGTCTGCTCATCCCATTCCAGGATGTAAGTGTGGAACTCGGCGCTATAATTCGGGATATGCATCGTGCGCACGACTTTGCATTCACGTTGTCCTCCACCAAGTCCCCAGCGGAAAATGCTGTAAACCTTGTTGGGTTCTTGGGAAATGTGCTCAAGAATATCAATTTCCCCGTTGGCAGGCCACTGATATTTGTTGACATGCATCGTCCATATCGCGGGCCAAACACCCGTAGCTTTGGGGATGCGCGCACGGAATTCCAGGCGTCCTGGGTAAGAGAATAAGCGCACGCCTTCCGTGGTGACAGACCCGCTCGCAAAGGGTTGAAATTTGATATTGCGCGGCCACTTGTCTGCGGAGGGATCGTATACTTTGTTTGCGGTTTTTTTTGCCCGGGAAACAAGGTGGAGCATGCCATTGCGTACGTATACGCAGCTTTTGGAGTACGCTTGCGAGGAACCGCGGTTGCGGACGACCCCCTCTTCACAGCGCCATTTGGTGGTGTCGAGCTTTGTGCCGTCAAACTCGTCATGCCATTCAAGCTTCCAGCCTCCCGGAAGCTTCGCGGGGGCCTTGCCGGCAGCGGGCGCAGCCAGTGCGGTCGGCACTCCAACGGCCCACAGGAGAAAAGCCGCTATGGACAATGAGGCATGGCGGCGGGCGAACATCATCATGAGAAACATGGCAGTTAAGTTTGGATTTGGGCGCAACTCGGCACGGCGGCGGGCGAACATCACCATCCAAAAGCGGGAAGATTTAGCGTGAATAGTTGCCGGGGTCCTGAGTGATGGTCACGTCATGGGGGTGGCTTTCCTGCAATCCTCCGGCCGTGATTTGTACGAACCGGGCGTGCTCGCGCAGTTCCTGCAAGTTTTTGGCGCCCAAATAACCCATGCCGGAGCGCAAGCCGCCAACAAGCTGGAAGATGACATCCGCAAGCATGCCTTTGTAGGGCACTCGGGCCTCTACGCCCTCGGCTACCAGTTTGCCGCTGGAGTTCTGTCCGTAGCGGTCTCCGGAGCCGGCGCGCATAGCGCCGAGTGAACCCATGCCTCGGTAGGTCTTGAAGTTGCGTCCCTGGTAGTGCACCACGGCTCCGGGGCTCTCCTCGCACCCGGCCAGCATACCGCCCAGCATCACCAAGTCGGCCCCTGCCGCCAGCGCTTTCACTGCATCCCCCGAATAGCGAATCCCTCCATCAGCAATTACCGTCACTCCGGCGGGACGTGCGACCTTGGAAACCTCTTGGATTGCCGTGAATTGAGGCATACCAACGCCAGAGATAATGCGCGTGGTGCAGATGGATCCGGGGCCCACGCCTACCTTCACCGCATTGGCGCCGGCAGATATCAGGTCTCGCGCTCCATCCTGAGTGACGACATTGCCCGCCACGACCGGTTTGCCTAACTCGCGCAGCTTTTCCACCACCTGCAGCACACGCGATGTGTGCCCCGTGGCTGCATCAATGAAGAGCGCATCGGCTCCGGCTTCCAGCACGGCCTGAGCGCGGTCCCAAAACTCGGGACCCGGCCCCACGGCGGCTCCGCAGCGCAGGCGCCCGTACTCATCCTTTGTAGATTCCTGGAAAGCTTCGCGCTTGCGGATATCTGTTTCGGTAATCAACCCGACCAGGAAGCCATTTTCATCCACGAGTGGAAGTTTTTCAATGCGATTGCTGTACAGGATTTTCCGGGCTTCCTCGGGGGTTGTGTTGGGGGCTCCGGTGACGAGCCGCTCCAATGGGGTCATCACATCCTGCACACACATGCTATCCATGTGGTGGCCATCGTGCACCCGCATATCGCGTCCGGTGATGATGCCTTCCAGCACGTTATTCTCATCCACGACCGGGAAACCGGAGAACCCATGCTCATTCATGATGCGCTTCACTTCGCTGAGCTTCATGTGCCGCGAGACAGTAATAGGCTTGGTAATGACCGCATTTTCGAAGCGTTTGACGCGAGCAACCATGGCTGCTTGGTCCTCAATTCGATTGTTACGGTGAATAACGCCTAATCCGCCTTCGCGTGCCATGGCGATCGCCATATCCACCTCCGTCACGGTATCCATGGGCGCAGAGAGCACCGGCATGCGCAACGGAAAGGCTTCACAAAGCTGCGAGGAGGGGTCTGCCTGTCCCGGCAGGATGCTACTCAGACACGGCAAGAGCAGCACATCATCAAACGTAAGACCTAATTGAATCTCTGCCATAGCAAAGTGTACCACTCAGGCGCAAAATATGCAAGCCGATTCCTGTCTGCAAATAAAAAAAGCAAAAAAGGCTTGCTAATGAGTCCATTTTCGTGTAGAGTATGCGCGCCTCTCGTGCCAGAGGCCATCATTTATGGGTAGGTTCCCGAGCGGTCAAAGGGGGCAGACTGTAAATCTGCTAGCGTTTGCTTTCGATGGTTCGAATCCATCCCTGCCCATTCTTCTAAGCGGAGGTAGCTCAGTTGGTAGAGCAACACCTTGACATGGTGGAGGTCGTAGGTTCGAGTCCTATCCCCCGTAGAACGCGCGGCAGACCAGTCTCTCACGAAACGGCGCCGTTGCGCTTGATGTGCATCGCATGCCCGTAGAACAGACAGCTTGTAGGATAGGGCGCCGAGACCTTGCATGCAGCATGCAGTGGTTGGCGTACGATTGGGATGGAACGGCGGTGCAGCCGCCGGTTGGCTTCAGCATGCAGATGGGGGCGGATGAACTCGTACTTTGCGCCCAGAGGGCTGCAGCTGCTCAGGTGAGGCCCGGGAGCCGCAGCGGGGAGTTCACTCCTTTACTGTGGAAATATGATGTGGCGGAGTTCTTTTTGCGGGGCAAGGGCGTGAAGCCGTACATGGAGATCAATTTGGCGCCGAACGGGGCGTGGTGGGCTGCGGTGTTTGATGAGCCTCGGGTGGATCACCCCGGGTTTGACGCTGCATCCATGCCGGTGCGCAGTTTTGGGCGAAGCGAGAGTTCGCAATGGGCGGCGGAGTTGCATTTGCCGCTCGCTGCGCTTGAGACGCTGGGCTGGGAACTCTCAGAATTGCATGCGTGTGCGAGCGCGGTGCTGCGCCAGGCGGACGGCTCATATCGCTACACATCCACAAGTATGCGCCCGGGGGAGAAACCGGATTTTCATCGGCCCTGGGATTGGGCTCTCGCGCAAATCCAGGCGTGAGTTCTATTTCTTCTTCTTCTTGCTTTCCAAGCGCAGAGTGAAGGGAACTGCAGGCAAATTGTCCTCGTTCACCAGATTTGGGGTGAGGAAGGTGCTCCATGCGTAGCGCACCACCTCAGGCGCCTGCCGCAGCCCGGCCGCCGTGAGAAGCAACTTCCCATCCCGTATTTCAGCGTTGGCCGGGTAAAACTTCTTGCCGTCCGATGAAAGCTCAAAGTGCGCGACAGGTTTGCCATCTGCGCTCTTGAGTCCTTTCGCATGCCCAAACTCCACGACAACGCCTTCCTCGCTCAGTGAAACGCGTTTTGCCACCGGTCCCGAGTAGGGTACGTCCTTTTTGTCATACACACAGGCCGCTGCAGTGGCCGCCAGACGTTCCCCCACTTCCAGCTTGCGCGGCGGGTGAACATTGGTATTCGTGGTGCCGAGATCGACCGTCGTGACATCGTACACGTTTGGGAGGGTCTTGGAGACGCGGTCTTGCACCTCGCGGAACTCGGGCCAGTAAGCGCGCAGGCCGTCCTTATCATCCTTAATGCGCGGCAGCTGCACCATGATGAAGGGCAACTCTGGCTGTTTAAATTCAGTGCGCCAGCCGGTGATGAGGCTCTTGAGCAGGTCTTCATTCTGTCGCTGGTCCTGAAGTTCCGCATCCGATTCTCCCTGGTACCAAATGACTCCGGCAATGGGGAAATCAAGCCAAGGGCGGATACCGTTCTCGAAGAGGCAGGTGGGTTTGTAGGGGTGCGGGGCTGAGAGATCACGCGCAAGATTTTCTTTGGCACGCGTGCGCACCCATTGGGTCATATACTTGCAATTCAGCCAGTTCGAGCTCAGGCTCTCCTTGTACTTCTTTTTGACGACTGAAGTAGGCATCCACGCTATCATCCCCGATCCGCCCAAACTCACATGAATTACACCCACGGGCACATCGAGCAGCTCGTGCAGTTTGCGACCAAAGTACCAACCCACGGCGCTCATGGTCGGGCAGTCTCCCGCGCAGCCCTCGTACCATGAACCCTCATACATGCGGTTTTCTCGCACGCGGGCAAGCAGCTCATCATTGTACGCCCCTTGCTTGGTGTGCACTTGCGGTTGGGCGTGGTAGAAGTGGAAGCCGGGAATGGCAGGCTGCCTGAGGGCGTCGTTATCGCCGGTTTCTTTGATCTGCCAAAGCATGTTGCTCTGACCGGAGGCGACCCAGACCTCGCCCACCAATACATCGTCTAGCTGCACCTTCTCCTTTCCTTGGGTCACGGTGAGGGTTTTCCCTACGGCGTCCGCTTTCATGGGGGGCAAAACAGCTCTCCATTTCTTCTTCTTCACGGCGCCCTTCACTTCAATATCGCCGAATGTCACCACAACGGGCGAAGAGCTCGTGCACGAGCCGCTCACCGGCACCGGCTTGCCCTGCTGGAGGACCATGTGAGATTGAAAGATGGGGTCTACAGTGAATTCTGCACGGACCATGCCGACCATGCAAGCCGCGAAAAGCAGGAAAAGACGTCTCATGAGGGTACGTTCGGAGTGGAGAGTTGGGAGAATGGGGCTGACTCAGACGCTTACATGCCCACAATTTCGTAGCCGCCATCCACGTAGATGACTTGACCGGTAATACTCGCCGCCCCGTCACTGGCTAAGAACGTAGCGGTAGCGCCGAGCTCTTCCAAGGTGCAGGAGCGCTGCAGCGGGCTCTTCTCTTCGTACACCTTGAACATGCCGGTGAAGCCCGAAACCCCGCGGGCAGCCAGCGTTTGCACCGGGCCGGCGGAGATGCAGTTCACGCGGATGGGTTGCTCACGGCGTCCCAAGTCGAAGGCCAGATACTTGCCGCAGGTTTCAAGAGCAGCCTTGGAAACAGCCATCAAGTTGTAGTTAGGCACGACCTTCTGGCTGGCGTAGTAGGTCATGGCTAAAATGGAACCGCCATTGACCATGAGCGGGGCAACCGCGCGCGAAAGGGCGATGAGCGAGTATGCCGATACTTGCAGTGACAAGTTGAAAGCATCGCGCGGGATGTCGGAGAAATGCCCTTCCAGTGCGCCGGGGGCCTTGGGTGCAAAGGCGATGGCGTGCAGCATCATATCCACGTGGTCGGTGTGCTGCTTCACGAAGTCGAAGAAATGGGCGATCGAGTCATCGCTGGTGACATCCAAGTCACAGATGGGAGTGTCTTCGCCGAAGGTCTCGTGCACGAGCTTGATGACACCCTCCTTGAGGCGTTCGCCCTGGTAGTTGAAGATGAGTTTGGCGCCGGCTTCATGCCAGGCTTTGGCGATGCCGAATGCAATGCTGCGCTTGTTGGCCACGCCCGTGACCACGCCTACCTTGCCTTGTAATGGTTGATCGAGTGACATAGTTGTGAGTTGGTTCGATGTGAGTGCGGGGTTAATTGGAAAACTCCTGGGTGATGATTTCGGAATACGTGAGGCTCATCTTCACGCCCATTTCTTCCATGTGGCGGATTTTGTTGAGCACCTCGTCCTCGTTCATCCCAAAGTCATCTACCACAAACTTGAGGCGGTAATATACGTACCCCCCATCGCGGTCTAGCAACAGCTGCCCCTCCGGCAGATTCGCGTTGATGGTGAGCAGCAGCTCCGAGAGCTCCTGGATGTCCGCCTGCGCGATACGCGAGGCGAAATGTGCATCAAACACGAGACTGCACGGTTCATGCAGTTCGGTGAACATGAAAGTGCAGGGCAATCCCGTCACATCCAGCGGGAGGTAGGCCAAGCCGATCTTCTCAGGCCCCATGGTCACCCATTGATATTCCTCACCGCGGTTCACGAGATGCCGCCGCACCTGCGCCAACAGGTTCGGCTGCCTGGTCTTATCGGATGTATTCTCTGCCGTCATACGCTTGCACCCCCACCCTACGCGTTTGCCCACAGAAAGTCAAGCATACATTGCGCCATGAGCGTAGGCGCGCAGGGAGTTGAGGGCGCCGGCGGCTTTTCAGGCTGCGGGGGGCGCAGGAGCTGAAGGAGCCGTCTGTTGGAGAGGTTGGTCGGTCTTAGGATCGACCTCCACGTCATTGATGAACTTGCGGACTTTTTCCTGATCGGAGCCAGGAGTCCACGTGCGGATGATTTCCACCTTGGTGCGGCGCATACCGCCCTTTCCGTCGGGAAGAATGGAGACGCTGGACTCAACGCTGCGCGCGAAGTTCGAAGACTCAGGCTCCGGGGTGAGCGGGGCCGGCTGCTCCTCCGCAGGGTGAGCGGCAGCTGCCGCGTCCGGCTCAGGCTTTTCACTTGGGGCGGGGGCCGCTGCCGGGGCGTCAGGCTGCCCGGGCGCGCTTTGGACGGCCGGTTGCTTCGGCTGCATCTTCGCAAACCGAGTGACGGCGCGCACATTCTCATTGCCCTCATCGCGGAAGAGGTAGATGTGGTCAATGTTGAGCAGGGCCTCATCTCCTGGCTTCATCTCGCGGATTTGGCGACCCACGTCGGCATCTTGCCCCGGCACATCGGCTGCCAGCGACACGGGGAAAAGCTTCCCCGGATTCAGTGCGCCATCGCCCATGCGGTCGTAGCGTCTGTGGGCCAGATTTTGCTTCACCTCAAAAACGGCAACCTCTTCTGTGGCATCGGTAGGCAGGGCCAAGTTCACCACAGGGATGGTGCGCAGCCCCTTGAAGACGGCATGCACTGCATTGGACGCGAGCAGGTCGCTGTGGTACACGCCCTGGCGCGGCAAATTGACCACGGAGGGCGAGGGACGCCCCATGCCGATATCCGCCCAAGCGGTTGTAACAGCAGGAAGCACGATCATCGAATAGAAAAATGGATGGATTTTCATACTTGTCGGGTATGACAAAGCGCGCAAGCTATCTGTTCAAACAAATCTCAGTTTTGCTGCAGGGTACTGAGCCGCGCTATTTCCGGGTGGGCGCCCATACTCCCCGCCCGCATGGTGGCGTCGGGGTCGCCTATGCCTGCGAATTACTCCGTCAGTCTGTGTCGTCGCGGCAGAAGTCCGATGGCCGGCGAGAGACCATCTCAGGGTCGTAAACAGAAACCGCCGCGCTGTCAGTGCAACGCGGCGGTTTGCCGGACATTCCGGAATACGAAAAGAGGATGGATAGGTTGGAAATGAGTTATTTCAGGGAGATTTGTAAGGGTCTCGCAAAAGGGGAGGGAAAATTTTTATGTGTCATGAGGCGGGTCAGAAGGTGTAGGTGAGGCCAGCGCGGATGGTGTTGTAGTATTGGCGGGGGGAGGCGTTGGTTTCCCATTCGTCTTGCAGGACGCGTTTGGGGCGGGCGGAGGAACCGCTGATTTGGAAGGCGGCGAAGAGGCCGAGCTGCGGGGTGATGTCGCAGCGCAGGCCTATTTCAGCGCAGTAGGCGAAGGAAGAAGGAGTAGGCGTGCACAAGATGAGAGTTTTTCTCGGTTTGTGCGTGAGATAAGCAGGAAAAATGATTATTTTCGCAGGTTTTTGGGCAAAAATGGGGGTTGAAGTGCAAGAAAATTGCATTTCGGACTGGATCAGCCTGTGATGAGCCCGGGCTTTACTGCTCTTTGTGGGAGCTTAGGAGAGTCGGTAGGATGAGGTACGTTTAAGCCGCTTTTTGCGGCATATTTCACACGTGCAAGCTTTGTTGTTTGTGTAGTGATTTAGTCCTACGATTTCGGGGCCCAATTTGTCAATTCTTGTTTTAATGGTGTCGTACAATGGTTGATCCCCTGAGTCGTAGTATCTGCGCAGGATGTATGCGCACAAATCCGCTATTTGCACCATGTTGGTATGAGAGCTACTCACAAAGAGGGGTGTTTCTATGATGTGATCTACGCGGGATCTAAAAGTTCCCCGGATGTGATATTGCTTCATTTTGCTCACGTGCGCAGCAGCAACTGATTCGCATTCATCGTGAATAAGCAGACCGTATTCTTTTGTCTCCAATGAGATATGTGAAAGGTATTTTTCTATTCTCGAAACGATGCGTTCAAAGGCTTGAGCTTGCGGGGTGATGCTCGGCTTTGGCGGATGA
The DNA here is from genome assembly GCA_947589295.1 of uncultured Akkermansia sp. Taxonomy (GTDB): domain Bacteria; phylum Verrucomicrobiota; class Verrucomicrobiia; order Verrucomicrobiales; family Akkermansiaceae; genus Akkermansia. The sequence continues at coordinate 18,821 of CANQBZ010000010.1, read as the reverse complement.
TAGTTATTTTTGTCTATCACTTCTCCGAACAGGCGGAGGAATGTCCAGCTTTTAATTTTAGTAGCTAATTCGTTAATGAAGCGTTTTCTTTCCTCAAATGTGAGGTGAATGTAAGCATCCGTGTTCTTGTAGATTTTTTTAAGACTTTTGAGAGCCTGAGGCGATTTATGTTTTTTGTATAGCTCAATTTTTTGCTCACGGATGCGCAAGACGGCCGCACGGCGTTGAGTGATGTCCAATTTGTCAAACGACGGTATGGCTAATTGTTCGTTATAGGAACGCAGCATCCATGCAGTATGGATTTCTGTTGATCCGAGGTAGTGAGAGGCTTTTAGCTGATTGATTGCCTTATCGCATGTAGTCCAGCGATCTATAGGGAGTCCAACGGCCGCCAGAACGTAGCTTCCGGAGGGGCCGTTGATTTCCGGATTTCCGGATTCATCCAAATAGAACAGCCTCATGGTAACGTAAAAACTTCGCGCCCGGGGTTGCTTCTCGAAGGAAGCGGCGGGGTGCGAAGCATCCCTTCCCAGGCGCTCTCCGTAGGGTAGCACGCAGCAGCGGTGTTGTCAAGTTTTTTCAAAAACACGATTCTGTGTAGTTTTTAGGAGAAGCGCGGGAGTTTGGCGGCGGCGGTGCGCAGCTGTTCGGTGGTGGGGCGGATGTAAGCGGCGTGGACGGCGGCGGATTCGTGGCCGACGAGTTCCATGGCCATGCCTTGGGAGACGCCGGAGGCTTGGATGGTGGTGGCGTCGGGGTCGCCTATGCTTGCGAATTACTCCGTCAGTCTGTCGTCGCGGCAGAAGTCCGATGGCCGGCGAGAGACCATCTCAGGGTCGTAAACAGAAACCGCCGCGCTGTCAGTGCAACGCGGCGGTTTGCCGGACATTCCGGAATACGAAAAGAGGATGGATAGGTTGGAAATGAGTTATTTCAGGGAGATTTGTAAGGGTCTCGCAAAAGGGGAGGGAAAATTTTTATGTGTCATGAGGCGGGTCAGAAGGTGTAGGTGAGGCCAGCGCGGATGGTGTTGTAGTATTGGCGGGGGGAGGCGTTGGTTTCCCATTCGTCTTGCAGGACGCGTTTGGGGCGGGCGGAGGAACCGCTGATTTGGTAGGCGGCGAAGAGGCCGAGCTGCGGGGTGATGTCGCAGCGCAGGCCTATTTCAGCGCAGTAGGCGAGGGAAGAAGGAGTAGGCGTGCACAAGATGAGAGTTTTTCTCGGTTTGTGCGCGGGATGAGCAAAAAAATGATTATTTTCGCAGGTTTTTGGGCAAAAATGGGGTTGAAGTGCAATAAAATTGCATTGCGGGGGCGTTTTTTAGGAGAAGCGCGGGATGATCTCCGGCTTTAATTCTCTTTGTGGGAGCTGTTGTTGACGCCCATGACCCACGCGAAGGCTTTGACGAAGGCGCCTAATACGAAAGTGCTGCCGAGCAGTATGCCTAGTTCCTTGACTTTGCCTGAGCATGCGAGGTAAATGATGGCACCGGCAAGAGAGGAAAACAGGATGAAAGCGAAGATTTTTCCGAGGCGATCGGTGCGGTAGATGTTTTGTTGTTGGCGCTGGGCAAGTGAGAAATCAAGTTGTATTTTTTCCTGATTCAGGGAAAAGATGTGCTGTTCGTTCTGGGCAGTCAATTCATGGCGGTGTTTCTGCTCTTTTTGCGCCATATCCATGATTTGAGCCTGTACTGCACCGGAGGAGTTTTGCGCCATTTGGAGCAATACGGCTAGGCTGCCAACTGCCTGCTGCTGCTTGGCCGCCATGGCCACGGTACGCGAAGAGTCAGGGCTCGGATTTATGCGCGGGCTTGGCTGGATGTAAGGCGTATCTTTTTTAGACTTTTTGCTCATGCCTCATGGGAATTGCAGGCTTTGCGAGTGGCATCAGCAATGTCCTGAGCAATTTGCGCGAAGTCCTCCACAGCGCCGGAGCTGAAAGAGTAGTTGCCAACGTCAGGGATGGCGACGCGTGGCGGAGCCATGCGGTGCAGGTAGGAAGGAACTGCTCCGAAGGTGAGTACAGAGAAGAATCCGTACAGAAATACCTTTGGATAATCCACGTGGTACGCTTTTTCGCTGGTGGATGGTTGCTGCGTCATGGTCACGTATTTGAAGGGTAGCATATGGTCACAGTGTTGTCAAGTTTTTTCAAAAACACGATTCTGTGTAGTTTTTAGGAGAAGCGCGGGAGCTTGGCGGCGGCGGTGCGTAGCTGTTCGGTGGTGGGGCGGATGTAGGCGGCGTGGACGGCGGCGGATTCGTGGTCGACGAGTTCCATGGCGAGGCCTTAGGAGACGCCGGAGGCTTGGATGGTGGTGGCGACGGGGTCGCCTGTGCCTGCGAATTACTCCGTCAGTCCGTCGTCGCGGCAGAAGTCCGATGGCCGGCGAGAGACCATCTCAGGGTCGTAAACAGAAACCGCCGCGCTGTCAGTGCAACGCGGCGGTTTGCCGGACATTCCGGAATACGAAAAGAGGATGGATAGGTTGGAAATGAGTTATTTCAGGGAGATTTGTAAGGGTCTCGCAAAAGGGGAGGGAAAATTTTTATGTGTCATGAGGCGGGTCAGAAGGTGTAGGTGAGGCCAGCGCGGATGGTGTTGTAGTATTGGCGGGGGGAGGTGTAGGTGTCGGTGTCCCATTCGTCGTCTTGCGGGGTGCGTTTGGGGCGGGCGGAGGAGCCGCTGATTTGGTAGGCGGCGAAGAGGGCGAGGCTCGGGGTGATGTTGCAACGCAGGCCTATTTCAGCGCAGTAGGCGAAGGCAAAGGTGGAGTCGTGCCATTTGGTGGTGTCGGAGGAGGAGACGGGTGGTTCGTCGGGAGAGATGGAGTAGTAGTAGGGGGAGAATTCTCTGCATTTGAGGCTGCGGGAGAGGATGCCGATGTTGGCGCCGAGGTAGATGGCGAAGCTGGGGGCGAGCTGGAAGGTGTAGCGCAGGCCGGGCATGAGGGCGAAGTCTGTGACTTTGTAGTGTTCGGAGTAGGTGCCGTAGTCTGTTTCTGTGAAGGAGTCTTCACCGTTGGCGAAGCTGAGGCGGATGTTGGCGGAGAGGTCTTGGATGAGGGTGCGCGAGAGGGTGATGTCTGCGCCGTAGGTGTTGACTTTGGGGGCGTTTTCTTCCCAGTCTGCACGCATGATGGGGCGGGTGGCGAAGTTGGCGCTGCCGGCTATTTCTACTGACCAGGGGGATGGGGCGTCCGAGGTGTCATACCAAGATGCAGCGGGCTGTGGGGCAGGGGCGGGTTTTGTTGTTGGCTGGGACTGCGGGGGCGTGTTGACCGGAGCGTAGGTGTAGCCGGCGATGGTGAGGGGCTGGCCGGGGGTGACGTAGGTGGTGCGGGTAGCACGGGTGGAGGGATCTGCGTTGACCGGAGCGTAGGTGTAGCCGGCAATGGTGAAGGGTTGGCCGGGGGTGATGGGACCCACGGCGGCAGCGGCGGAGGGGGATGCAGCGGCGGTGATGGCGCCCGCGATGAGCAGGACGGTGGCGGAGAGTGTGGTTTTCATAGCTGTTTTATTGTAGCACGCATGATGGAGGATGGGAAGTGAAAAGTGGGGTGAGGGAAAATGTGCCACATCCGTCCCAAGAAAAAGCAGACCCAATGGCAGTGAACGGCATATTGTTCAACACAAAGCGTTGATTATTTACGATTTACGATTTGGAAAGCGAGCGCGCTACGCGCGAGATTGTCGAGCCAGTGCGTAGCGGAATTGTCGAATCGTCCATGGTTTGACATCTTTGTCGGGCTTACTTCTCTTGTCTGTTGGAAACGCATGAGGAATGGGTTGAATGAGCCCAGAGAAGATTTTATTGGGACACGTGTGAAAATGTGCCGCTCTTCGTATAATTTCGTGGAATGGCGCCACGAAGCAATTCCTCGAAGTCGGCAGACGCGCCGGCGAACCTTGCCAAGATAAAAAATGCGTCTGTCAGTCGCTTGCAATTTCTGACAGACGCAAAAAGACAGTATGTTCGATACACGGGAAAGGAAATGGGGAATGGAGGGGTTAAGGATTAGTGTGTTGAAGTTAGTTGTAAGAAAGTTGTAAAATAAGGGAGGTGGGATTATGTGTCATGATGGGTGGGTTATTGGTTGGCGGGGGCGGCGGTGTTGTCGCTGATGGCTTTGAGGATTTTCTTGGTGGCGTCTTGTGTGTTTACGTCGCTTTCTTGGTAGGTAAGTATTTCCTCGCCTGTTTTGTTTTCAAAGACGGTGAGTGCGATGCGCTCGCTACGTTGAGCAGGGATGAGGCGGATGGGTTGGAAGCCGGAGGCAGCCCAGCCGATCCAGCCGAAGACGGGGAAGAGGTAGAGGATTGAGAGTGGTGTTAGGGCAGAAAGGTCTTTACAGTTGCCTTCTTCGATGGCGGCGGTGTATTTGGATGAGGAGTTGATGTGGCCTTTTTCTGAGACGTCAGCGGTGGCACCGGAGACGCGGATGCGCCAGCCCTGCACGCGGAGGCCTTTTTTGAGTTCGTTGGCGGCGCATTTGCCGTTGGCCGGGAAGGCGATGGTTTTGTCGTTGGGGTCAAATTTGGCGTAGACGTCTGGCTGTACTTGTGTGCAGGAGGCAAGGGCGATGGCGAAGGTGAGAGAAAGTGCTGTGATTTTCATAGTGGGATTATTGTAGCAGGTGTGGTGCGGAAGGAAAGGAGAGAAAGAGGTTGGGTTAGTGGTTTTTGCGGTTGGTTGGTGGAAGGATGGTTGGAGGGTAGTTCGTTGCTTGAACGGCACGTGGGGTAATCGGCGATACACGGGAAGGGATTTGAACCCCTGACCAACTGCGTGTAAAACAGCCGCTCTACCACTGAGCTACCCGTGCTTGAATGGCCGCATTCTACATGAGGGATGAGAGGAATGCAAGCGAAATATCGCAGGCGTGTTTTATGCGAGGGGCGGGAGGGGGAGTTGCGCTTGGCTCAGCAGGTCAAGAATCTGCTCGCGCGGCTTGTCCGGCCAGCATTTGTTGGAAAGGGGGCTGGCGGGGCTGGGGTGCAGGATGCTGCCTACCGTGAAAGAGGTTTCAGGTATGGCACGGGCGGCAATTTGCAACTGCTGCAGGGCGTAAGCGCCTACGCCGATGAGGCAGGTGGGCCGCAGAGCGCGAATGAGGCGCACCAAGTGACGCTGGCAGGCGGAGTCGATGCGCGCGGCTTGCTCGCGTGGGAGCTGGGTGGGCGGGATGTTGGCGCCGCTCTCATTCATCCAGATGAGCGGGCAATAGTTGGCCACATAGGCCTGCGCAAAAAAGCGCTCGGCCGTGCCGTAAAGTTGCTCGAAGAGCCCCCAGAGGCGTCGTCCGCTCACCTCGGAACGCGGGCATGAAAAGCCCTGGATGGGGCGTTTGGGGTGTGTTTTTTCGGGCTGCCCGATTGCGGCAGTGATGCCCATCCAGAGCGTAACGGCAGGTATTTCGCCGAAGGGCACGCCGGTCTGCGCCATGCCGAAAGGACCGGGATTCATGCCCAGGAAAAGAGCTTGTTTGGGCGCGGTGGCGAAGCGGCGGATGTAGGCTTCATGCCCATTCCAAGCGTAGTCGAGCGGGTTGTAAGTGAAAGCGACAGGTGGCGAAAAGTGCAGGGTGTCCATCTCTGCTGCGAGCTCGCGGGCGGCGGCCAGAACTTCATCAACGCAGGTCATGGCGGAATCCTACCACAGAATCGACGGATTGACCAACAAAATATCGGCTTGAAAAACGCGGGGGATTCTGTAGAATGAAGGGCGTGAAGGTAATCGCCATAGCTAATCAAAAGGGAGGAGTGGGCAAGACCTCAACGGCAGTGAATATGGCTGCGGCCTTGGCGGCGCGTGGTAAGGAGGTGCTGCTGATCGATGTGGATTCGCAGGCCAATGCCACTTCCGCCCTCGGCTTCTCTGTGGCGGGAGAGCAGAGTCTCTACCAAGCGCTCATTGGCGGCTGCCGACTGGAGGACCTGGTTATTTCCGCCAATCGCCGCCATCTCTCGCTGGTGCCTTCGCATATGGACCTCTCGGGGGTGGAGGTGGAGCTCACGCAGAACGGCGAGCACAGCTACTGCATGCAGCGCGCGCTGGAGGGGCTGCGGGAGAGCTCGGCTTTCGACTACGTGTTTTTGGATACGCCGCCCTCGCTGGGGGTGTTGATGACGGCGTCGCTGTGCGCGAGCGACGAGGTGTTGACGCCGATGCAGTGCGAGTTTTTGAGTCTGGAAGGGCTTTCCAAGATTCTCTTTGTCATTGAGCAGATTCGCGAGGGCGGGATTCAGCCCGGCATCATCCACGAGGGCATCCTCATGACCATGTACAACAACACGAATTTGGCCAACCAGGTGATTGACCAGGTGCGGGAAAACTTGCCGGACAAGATCTACGAAACCGTGATACCGCGCTCGGTGCGGGTGGCGGAGGCTCCCAGTTTCGGGCGCACCGTGCTGGAGCACGACCCGGAGGGCGCGGCCGCCTGGGCCTACAAGAATGCCGCCAAAGAATTCCTGCGTCGTCACCGCTGATGTTGCACTGGATCTACCCGGGGCTGTGCGAACTATGCCACGAGCCGTGCGAGCAGGAGCTCTGCGAGGATTGCATTGCCAAACTGCCCGCGCTGCCGCTTCCTATTTGCCTCTACTGCGGCTCGCCCGTGGCCGGTGATCAACATGACCCCACGCACTGTGCGCAATGCGCCGCCGCCCCGCGCTACTATGATTTTGCCCGCAGTGCGTACCTGACGAATGAGGCGACTCGCCACCTCGTGCACGCCATCAAATATCACCATGCCAACTACCTGGCGGGCGTCATGGGCGAGCTGCTCAACCGCCTGTGGGAGGACACCCCGCAGCTCATGCAGCCGGGGCGGTATTGCCTCGTGCCCGTGCCGTGCACGCAGGCGCACCTCTTTGCGCGCGGCTACAATCAGGCGGGCGAGATCGCGCGGGCGCTGGCGCGGCTGCGTGGGCTGCCGGTGTGCCATGCCCTCAAACGCATCCCCACCGAGGCCGATAGCCAGACCCGCCTCTCGGCCGGGGAGCGTCGGCGCAATGCCATGCGGGCCTACACGGCTCGGCCGTCCTATGCGAGCGGTCGCCGCAAGCTGCCGGGCGAGGATGTGGTGCTGGTGGATGATGTGTACACGACCGGCAGCACGGCGCACGCTTGCGCCAGGCAGTTGCGCAAGTTGCCCGGGGTGCGGCGCGTGGGGATGCTCACCCTGTTGCGTGCAGCGCATGGTCAGAGGGACATCGTTTAGCGCATCCTGCCGCGAGGGTGAAAGTTTTTATGGAGAGCCACGAGTCTTTTTTGCTCCACGTGGGTGTAGATCTGCGTGGTGGATAAGTCTGCGTGCCCGAGCATATCCTGGATGACGCGTAGATCGGCTCCATTCTCCAGCAGGTGTGTGGCAAAGGAGTGGCGCAGAATGTGCGGGAACACGTTTTCATCCAACCCGGCGGCGGCCGCTCGCGCCTTGATGATTTGGCGGATGCGCTCGCGGGTGAGCTTGCCCCCGCGGCGGGAGAGAAAGACCACGCGCGGGTCCGGCTTGCCCTCTGCCAGCAGCATGGCGCGCGCGTGCTCGCGGTAAAAACGCACGGCCTGCGCCGCCGCCCCGCCAAGCGGCACATAGCGCGTTTTATCCCCTTTGCCTGTGATGCGCACAAACCCCTCGTCCCAATCCACTTGCTCCGGCCGCAGCGCGACAAGCTCGCTCACGCGCAGCCCGCTGCCGTAGAGCATCTCCAGGATGGCGCGATCGCGCGCGCCGAAGGGCAGGTCCTGCGGGTCGATGCTTTCCAGCAGGCGGCGCACATCCTCCTCCGAGAGAGTCTGCGGGACCTGCATGCTCATACGCCCGCCCTGCACGAGCGCGGCCGGGTTGGCAGGCAGGATGCGCCGCATGGCCAAATAGCGGAAAAAGATACGCGCATGCACCATCATGATGCGCGCGCTGGAGGCCGCCAACCCCTCCGTCAGCAGGTCGTGGTGGTACTCCACGAGGGTGGAGTCCTGCACCTCATCCGGGGAGATGGAGCGCTGCTGCAGATAATGGCGCAGGTGGGCGAGACTCTGGCGCACCGAGCTGCGGTAGTGCGAGCTCAGCCCGCGCTCCGCCGCCAGGTAGAGTAAAAACTGCTCAATGGCGCCGCCTAATTCCTGCAGACTCAGGCTCATGCGAACAGGTGGCTCAGGAGGCGGCCATCAGCTCCTCACGGTTGACAAAAAACACGGCGGCCAGCAAGCAGAGAAACGCCCACAGGTAGTCCCACTTCCACTGCTCGCCCATGTAGAGGATCATGAAGGGGACAAAAACACTCAGCGTGATCACCTCTTGCATGATTTTGAGCTGAGCCAGCGTCAGGCCTGCCGAGCGTCCCAAATGATTGGCAGGTATCATCAGGCAGTATTCAAAAAAAGCCAGACCCCAGCTCATCAGGATCAGTTTCCACATGCCCTGCGATACGCTCTCCCCGGGCTTGCGCAGGAAGCCGTACCACGCAAAGGTCATGACCGTATTGCTCAGGATGAGCAGCCCGGCAGTGGCTATCAGCCGACACATTTTTGCGATGATTTTGCTTTTCTCTCCTCACAATCTTGCAGCAGCGCTTGCCAGAGCGAATTCACACCGGCGGCAACTGCTGCTTTTGCATCGGCAAGGGGGGCGCCGGGCTGACCGTGGGCAAAGAGGTAGAACTTGATTTTCGGCTCGGTGCCGCTGGGACGCACGGCGAAACTGCGACCATCCGCCAAGTCGATGAAGAGCAGATTTTCCGCCGGCACGGGGTCGCCCTCGGCATCCTTCACGGAGCCGTTCGAGAAGTCGCGCACGGCGACCACGGGCGAACCGTCCATTTGCTCAGGCGGCGCCGAGATGAAACTGCGCGTGAGCGCGGCGATTTGAGCGGCGCCATCTGCGCCCTCCATGACGAGGCTTTTGCCCATCTCCAGGTAGAACCCGAACTGGGAGTAAAGCGAGTTGAGACACTCCAACAGACCCGTACCGCGGGAGGCGAGGTAGGCATTCAGCTCCGCCAGGCAGATCGCGGCGGCATTGGCATCTTTATCGCGCACAAAGTCCTGCGCCAGGTAGCCGTAGCTTTCCTCGCCGCCGAAGACGAAATACTTGCTGTGCTGCAGGCGCAGGGAACGAGTTGCGGCTTCATTCATGCGTCGGTAGTCGGTGCGCAGTTTTTCCGGGATGGCGTGCTCATATTTGCCGAGTTTGGCGGCAATGTACTTGAAGCCGGTGAGCACATTCACGGTTTGGATGCCGTGGGCGGCGGCAATGGCATCTTGCAGCGGGCTGGTCACATAAGTTTTGACCATCACGGCGTGCCGCTCATTCTCCGGGGTCACGATCCCGAGCTCGCGCATGCTCATGCAGCGGTACCAGGCTAACAGACAGCCCGTTTGATTGCCGGTCAGCAGCTGCATTTTGCCCGTGTTTTTGTCGCGCACGGCAATCCCCATGCGGTCGCTGTCCGGATCCGTGGCAATGACCAGATCAGCCCCCTCGGCATCCGCCTGGGCAATGGCCATATCCAATGCTGGCGCGTTTTCGGGATTGGGGCTCTGCACGGTGGGGAAACGCCCATCTTGCACATCCTGGGCAGCCACGGTGCTCACTTGGCAGCCCAGCTCGCGCAGCAGGGGCACAATGCAGCGCTTGCCCGTGCCGTGCAGATTCGTGTACACCACCTTGGCTGCGCCCGCCTGAGCGAACACATCCGGGCGCAGGATGACTCCCTTGAGCCGTTCCATGAAGCGGCCATCCATCTCGGCTCCCAGCGTGCGCAAATGCCCGCGTTGGCTTTCGGGGAGCGGGGTATAGGAATCGCTCGTCAGCGCGTTCACCTCCGCAATCACGCCGGTATCATGGGGCGGCACCAACTGCGCGCCATCGTTGAAATAAGCTTTGAATCCATTGTCATGCGCCGGGTTGTGGGAGGCGGTGATGACCACGCCTGTATCGGCATTCAACTCGCGGATGGCGAAGGAAACCTCCGGCGTGGAGCAGGGGCCGTCGAACAGCGCGCAGTCGCAGCCCAGGTCTGTCGCAATCTTCGCGCAAAGCTCGGCAAAGTCGCGTGAAAAATGACGCGTGTCGTGCCCCACCACAATGAGCGGCTTGCGGTCGCCGACAAACCTGCGCACATAGGCGATCAGCCCGCGCATGGCACGCCCCACGTTGTAGAAGTTCATGCACGCCGTGCCCACGCAAGGGTGTTCCGGCCTTCCGTTCACGCCGCCGCGTCCTTGCTCGGCAGAAGTGACGGTGGCGCCAATGGTCCGGCCGCGCAGACCGCCCGTGCCAAAGGCGAGCGTTTTGTAGAAACGGTTATTGAGCTCCGCCCAATTCTCCTGAGCAGTCAGTTCGCTCACCGCAGCCGGTGCGACCGGGTCGCTCGTGCCGCCAAGCAGCAGTCGTACGTTCTCAATACTTGCTTTCTGCAGTTTTCCCGAGGCTACAGCCTGCTCCAATGCTTGCATGTCTCGCTCACTTATCATAGCGCGTTCATTCTAGCACCCGCCCGGTGTTTAGTCCATCCATTTTTTGCTCCGTCGTCTCGGCGGGGGAATGCGGGGCGGGACGGCCCGTGCCGCGGCTATTTTTCTTTCTGCTTGGTCTCCTCGGCCTGGAGAACGAGCTCGCTGTCATCCACGACGGGCTTGCACCCTTCCGCCAGCACATGCTGATCGCGGGCGCGCACGAGGGCTACCGTCGGCAGGTCATTCGCATCATGCGAGAGCACAGCGCGGACAACGCCCAGCGAAAAAACCTTGCGATGCTCCTCCCGGTTGTAGATGGGGAACTTGTCGCCGATGAGCTTGCGCAGCTCGTCCCGGTCCAGTCTATCGTGGGTGACAAAGATGAGCTGCACATCTTTGCGCAGGCGCTGCTTGGCAATTTTGCGCAGATATCCTTGCTGCTGACGAAGAATCTCATCCGGTTTTTTTTGCGTGGAATACGCGAACTCAGGCAATAAACCGAATGTGCCCCGAAGGACGAGCTGGCAGTAGACCACGATGAAGTAGCGGGCGTTGGTCTTGATGAGCGAAGCTTGCTGCTCATCCTGCCCGCGCAGGAAGTTGGCGAGGCCGCTGCCTTCCGCATCCAGCTTCGCCTGTTCATCTGCGGGCACTTCATCTTTTTCCTCTTCTGCAGCCGCATCGCCGAAAGCGACCTGGTTCGGCTCCACTTGGTCGGGCAGGTATTCTTTGAGGATGGCTTTCTGCTTCTCGGGGTCGTCTTTGGCGGCTTTCAGTTCCCTCCATTTTTGGAGCGCCTCGCGCCAGCGCCTCAGCAGATCCGTCGTGTACAGCTCCACCACGAGATTCCCATTGGCATCCACCACCGTGATGCCCCGGTACGGGCGCGACCGATAGCCAGGTATGGCGCCCGCTCCCCCGGCATCATCGTGGGTCACGGGGAACTTCACCTTGGCATTCCTCAGGCATTTTTCAAGCGTATTCCTGCGACCCTGTCCCACAAAAAGCAGCTCCACGTGCTCCTTTTGCATGCTTTCGTACACCTTGTTCATCTCGCGGAGCAGGGTGGGGAGCTGAAACTCATCCCCCGGGAACACCCGACCGCTGCGCACAAAAAAGTAGTAATCGGCATCGTCATTCACTTCTCCCTCCAGGAGCTCCAGCCAGCTCCACTTGCTCAGGTAGTTCCTCTGCGCCTCCGTATCCGCCTGCGGCGTGGGCGAGATGCGCTCCGCCGCCTGCATCCCAACGGCTGCTGCGTTCACTAATAACAAACCTGCGACGAGCGACAGCGCGCATTTTGTCATCTTTCTCCCCATGGCGACATGATACCTGCTTGGCGCGCTGCCTGTCAAGGAGATTGTGCGGGCAAGCAGGGCAACCGCCACATCCGTCCCAAGAAAAAGCAGACCCAATGGTAGTGAACGGCATATTGCTCAACGCAAAGCGTTGATTATTTACGATTTACGATTTACGATTTACGATTTGGAAAGTGAGCGCACTACGCGCGAGGTTATCGAGCCGGAGCGTAGCGGAATTGTCGAATCGTCCATGGTTTGACATCTTTGTCGGGCTTACTTCTTCATCCATGGAAAAACGCATGAGGAATGGGTTGAATGAGCCCAGAGAAGATTTTATTGGGACACGTGTGGCAGTTATCCGAAAATTTCGGATAACTGAATCTTCCTGAAGTTCAGCGTCTTCAAAAACTTTCTTGATGTGGTAGTTGACAGTCCGAATGTCCACGCCGTATATCCCCGCCAGCATCTTCTGCGTCAGCCAGATATTTTCATCCTCATAGCGGATTTCAAAGCTCTCCCCGCCATCGCCGACCGCTGCCACATAGGTCAAATACTCCGCCGCAGAACTGCGCAAACTCACCTGTGCCTTGCTTTCCCTCACGCCGCCATTATACGCGCACACCACCACCTGAGTCAACCTCGAGATTCTGTGATCGGTGCAAACGCATTCGAGCCGGATTCATTTCGGGAAAGGAGACAGGGGGCTCATTTGCGCTTCAAATCATCGCCGAACAAGGTATCGTCTTTTCCTCGCCATCGCCATCTGCAACCTATAGTGACTCACGTTGAACTTTTTCCCATCCGGGGTCCCATCCGGGGCAGTTATTAGAAATTTTCGAATAACTGAATCTTCCTGAAGCGGTGTGCGCCTGCGGCTTTGTGTTCTCATTCGCTGCTCCCCCGTCGTAAATGTTTTATGCTGTTAATTTCTTTTCTTTCTAACTCGGGGCGTTGGTGAAAAAATGCAGGGACACCCAATCTAGAAAGGAAAAACGAAATATGAACGCAAAACTCATTTGTTTTATCGGCGGAATGGCAGCATGCGCGGCGCTGTGCGCGCTGGGATGCTGCCCCAAGGGGCGCGAATGGCGCGAAAAAGCCATGGAGAAAGGCCGCGAGGCTAAGCGCAAAGCCCATGAGACATGGGAGAAAATCCGACGCGAAGCCAAGGAGCGGATGAGCAGCGCAGCCCCGGCTGCCGCGCAGAGCGATGCCCGGTAAACCGCACCAAAAAGCGCACGCCTGGCTGGCCCTTGGCTCCGCCATCGGGCTGGCAGGCTGCGCCGCCGCCGACTGGAACCCGTGGCAGGGGCAGACCGAACCTGAGTGGGACGCCGCGCCGCCGCCCATCGTGGCCCAGCCGCCGCCGAGGGTCATCCGCTGCCGCCGCGCCGCGCGCAATGGCGAACTGCCGGCCGATGAGCAGAGCATCCCTCAGGATTACGCCGCTTTCCGCAGCAGCGCGGCCTACCGCACCTCCCTGCGCACATGGCAGGACGCCGAGCAACTGCGCAGCAGCAGCGGCAGCGGCGCGCAGCGCAGCGTTGTCATCGAGCTGGGCAACCAGCGCGGCCAGTACTTTGTGGATGGCAGGCTGGCCATGGATTTCCCCGTGTGCACCGGCGTGCCGACGCACCCCACCCCCACCGGCTTTTTCCGCATCTGCGAGAAAGATCGCCACCACCGCTCCAACCTCTACCACTGCGCCATGCCCCTCTTCATGCGCCTCACCTACGATGGCATCGGGCTGCACGTCGGGGATGTCTTCCGCGTGCCAGCCTCCCACGGCTGCATCCGCCTCACCCGCGAGGCCTGCGCCACCCTCTTCCGCGACCTCCCCCACGGCGCAGAAGTCTGCATCCGCCCGTAAAAAAAGGCGCAGCCCCCTCGCGCTGCGCCTTTCGGTGATCTTTCGTGACGATGCCTCTCTTATGGGTTTATTGCGAAGAAAGGAATGTCATTGATAAGCACAGGTTCAAATCCTTTAACTTCGACTGGCTCGAGGAAAGTACCACCACTTTCTGTCGTATCTATTTTTTGACAGCAGAGTTCCATGTGAGCAATGCCTGAGTTGAAATCCACCTGAACACGAAGAATTACACCGTGCACAGTCACCATAATAGCAGTATTATTTCCGCCAAGCACAGCCGTCCAACTAATGTTACCGCCACTTGCATACGCCATCTGAACTTGTTGCGCCAAAACAGCACCCATCATATTGATAATAAATCTAGGGGCGCCATTCTGGGAGTCTTGAAAAGTGATGTAAAGATAACCCTTCCCGGTGGGGCCTCCCTCCACACAGTATGCGATCATTGCAGGAGACTTATCGGTACCATTACTGGAAACTACTCCTTCCACAACCGTCCCTGAAGTTTCGACTTGCTCTTGAATCTTGTCCGGCTCAATTGGGTCCAAAGGTCCAAATACACTATCGTCGCCTTGACCGTACTCACCCTTGATCAAGTCCATAAATTGCGTCTTGATCTCGAGACTTGGACCATCCAGGAAGGACCCGTTACCGAACACATCAGTTGAGGGGGAAGCCATGAAGCGGAACCCCTTGGAGCCGGTCTCAAATTGCTGCACGGAGACATAATAATTGTGGTTTTCGCCACCCCCGCCACCGCAGGAGGAGATGAGGGCCGCAGCCATGGTTACTACGGGAAGGGCAAGTTTGCTGATGGGTTTCATAGGAAAATCCGAGTTTGAAAGGCCGCTGCAGCGCAAGACGCACCCTGCAGCACTATCATGCTATCCGAAGAAGCCCCGTAACGTCAAGAAAAAAATGAGATTTTTTTATTTTTTCGGATCGCGCTGCGAAATGCAGCAGGCCCGCAGCCCCAAAAAGAGCGTTTCTCAACATCTGCGAACGCCGTCAAATGGAGCGCCGACCACATCCGTCCCAAGAAAAAGCAGCCCCAATAGTGAACGGCGCATTATGCAACGCAAAGCGTTGATTATTGACGATTGACGATTGACGATTTGGATGCTGGCGCGCTACGCGCGAGATTGGCGAGCCGGAGCGTAGCGGAATTGCCGAATAAATTTTGGCCAAAATGTACAATAAAAATTGTCCAAAATAGATAAAAACGGATTGACAAGATAGGTAAAGCGCGTAAAATGAATAGGAGAGGAAAGTGAATGAAAAGACGAGCATACAGGGCGAGGATAGCGGATGAAATGCTGAGGCGGAAGCTGGAGTCGAGTGGAGCAGTGTTGGTGGAGGGCGCGAAGTGGTGCGGAAAGACGACAACGGCATGCTCGTCGTGCCGATCAGCACGCTGCGTCCGTAACCCGTACCCTCCTCACTCCTTTGCGCCGTGCTCCTGGAGGAGTTTGATGATATCGTCAACTCCGGCAGCGAGCGCGTTTATATCCAGTCTGCCTGGTCACTGCCGGATGCTCATAAGATGGAGCAGGAAAAGCGTTCCCTCCGTCTCATCCCTGACTCCTTTGCGAAAGTCATCATTGTCAACGACGCCATCAACGCCTGCTACGATGAAGATGGCATCCTGATCCTGCCGCTTCTCGACTTCCTCCTCACGCCGCCGTCCTCAGCGCTCCGCTGGCCTCTTTAAGAGCCCCGGCAGAGGAGTGGGTTAAAAGTACTGGGAGACGGCGAAACACGTTTGCTCGACCACGATGCTCTTGAGGGCGGAGAGGTCGTTTTGCTCGTATTGAGATAGCGCGGGAGCTGAGTGAGCTGAATGTGAGGGTGATGGAGCCGGAGCACAAGCAGGGGAGTTTTCCTCCCTAAAAAAGACCCGCCCGCCGGTTAAGGGCGGCAACCCCGGCGGGCAAGCAAATAAAGAAAAATGCAATGAAAACAAATTCACGCAAGGTCAGTTAAGCAGAAAATGCAGGAGGAGTCAATACTTTTTTTTGCCCCATTTCCCCGGATTGAGTCGGAAATTTTAACGCATCGAGGCATAGCCAAGCTATTTTAGAAAATTCTCTCCGAAGAGGTTTTTCTAAAATAGGAATTGACAAGCGAAAAATTCTCATTTATCTTAAAGTTCAGGAATTCAAAAGGGAAGCCATGAGCATCGACATATCACGCGACACGTATCTCAAGGAGTTGATTGACCGAAGGGAGAGCGGGCTGATCAAAATCGTGAGTGGGGTACGCCGGTGCGGCAAATCGTATTTGCTGAATAAGATATTCCGGGGATATTTGGTGGAGGATGGGGTGGCTGAGGCCAACATCATATCGGTAGCTCTGGACGACATTGTAAGCGCAGAATTACGGGATCCGCGGAGGTTCTACGACTACGTGCTGCAGAAAATGCAAAAGCGCGGGATGAACTATCTTTTGGTGGACGAATTGCAGGAGTTGCCGCGATTTGAGGAAGTGATGAATGGCCTGTTGAGGGTGCCGAATCTTGACATTTACGTGACGGGGAGCAATTCACGCTTTCTCACGCGAGACGTTGTGACAGAGTTTCGGGGGCGTGGGGACGAGGTGCGGGTGTACCCTCTCAGCTTCGCTGAATTCTACAATGCGTACGGACAGGACAAGACGACCGCCTTGCGGGATTATCTCACCTACGGGGGCATGCCGTACACCCTGAATTATACGTCTGCGCAGCGTAAGCAGCAGTATCTGCGCAACCTCTTCTCCGAAACTTACATCAAAGATATCATTGAGCGACACTCGTTGCGCGACAGCGAGGGTCTCGATGAGCTCATCGATCTCATTGCTTCCGGCATCGGCGGGCTCACCAATCCCGCCAAACTTCAACGCCGCTTCAAAAGCATCGCCAACTCTTCCCTTTCTTCCCCCACCATCAACAGCTACATCGTCGCTCTCCAGGATTCCTTCCTCGTCCACCGCGCCAAGCGTTACGATATACGAGGCAAACGTTATATCAACACGCCCTTCAAACTCTACTTCGCCGACCTCGGACTGCGCAACGCTCGCCTCGATTTTCGGCAGCAGGAACCCACGCACGCCATGGAAAACCTCATCTACAACGAGCTTCTTTTGCGCGGCTACAGCGTGGATATCGGCGAGCTGCACACGTCCTCTTCCCACGCCCCATACGAGGTCGATTTTGTCGTCAACTCCGGCAGCGAGCGCGTTTATATCCAGTCTGCCTGGTCACTGCCGGATGCCCATAAGATGGAGCAGGAAAAGCGTTCCCTCCGTCTCATCCCTGACTCCTTTGCGAAAGTCATCATTGTCAACGACGCCATCAACGCCTACTACGATGAAGATGGCATCCTGATCCTGCCGCTTCTCGACTTCCTTCTCACGCCGCCGTCCTCAGCGCTCCGCTGGCCTCTTTAAGAGCCCCGGCAGAGGAGTGGGTTAAAAGTATTGGGAGACGGCGAAACGCGTTTGCTCGCCCACGATGCTCTTGAGGGCGGAGAGGTTGTTTTGCTCGTATTGAGATAGCGCGGGAGCTGAGGGAGCTGAATGTGCGGGTGATGGAGCCGGAGCACAAGCAGAGGAGTTTTCCCTAAAAAAGACCCGCCCGCCGGTTAAGGGCGGCAACCCCCGGCGGGCAAGCAAATAAACAGTAACGCGATGAAAATAAATCCACGCAAGGCAAGTTAAGCAGAAAATGCAGAAAGAGTCAAGAGATTTTTTAGCCCCATTTCCCCGGAGCTTCCGAAGAAGCCCCGGGGCGGGAGCAACGCACGCTACAACCGGTACAGAGCAAGCAAGGCAAGATATACCAGTTGCTCCACGTGCCACGGGTGCGCAAAGCACCACCAGCACGCGGCCTGCATGCGGCGAGTTTTTATATTCATGTTGTTACTTATTTATTTGTTGCCGGGATTGCCGTCCCGGCGGGCGCATTTTAACACAATCTAACGCATAAGACAAGTTATGAGAATTGCACTGTTACCGGGGCATGCGCAGATGATCGAGGGGGCGGAGATGTGCTGCGGGCATTTTAAGGGCTATGGCGAGTGGACGTTGGCGGCGTGGTATTTGCCGCAGGTGGCGCAGAGGCTGAGGGAGCTGGGCTACGATGTGGTGCAGACGCCGAAAAGATAGATACCAAGCATGCCCCCGCCCCCTCCTTCCTGATGGTTCTCATCGGTGTGGGGGCCTACGCCTACCGCCGCGACGACGGCGCGCCCGTCGTGCCGCTCAGCACGCTGCGTCCGTGAGCTAGCGCCCTCCTCACTCCTTCGCGCCGTGCTCTTGGAGGAGTTTGATGATATCGTCAACTCCGGCAGCGAGCGCGTTTATATCCAGTCTGCCTGGTCACTGCCGGATGCCCATAAGATGGAGCAGGAAAAGCGTTCCCTCCGTCTCATCCCTGACTCCTTTGCGAAAGTCATCATTGTCAACGACGCCATCAACGCCTGCTACGATGAAGATGGCATCCTGATCCTGCCGCTTCTCGACTTCCTTCTCACACCGCCGTCCTCAGCGCTCTGCTGGTCTCTTTAAGGCCCCGGCAGAGGAGTGGGTTAAAAGTACTGGGAGACGGCGAAACAGGTTTGCTCGACCATGATGCTCTTGAGGGCGGAGAGGTCGTTTTGCTCGTATTGAGATAGCGCGGGAGCTGAGGGAGCTGAATGTGCGGGTGATGGAGCCGGAACACAAGCAGAGGAGTTTTCCCTAAAAAAGACCCGCCCGCCGGTTAAGGGCGGCAACCCCCGGCGGGCAAGAAAATAAACAGAAAGACGACAGATGATAGCTGCCATCTGAGAAAGATTTAGCATAAGCAGATGGATAAGTCAATAAAAAAATCAGCCCCGGCGCCTGCCCCTTTGCAGAGGCAGGGCGGGAGGCTGATTACGGCATCAGGTGATACGCAAGCAACAGCAGCTCGATTCCTTGCTCCACAAGCACGGGGCTTATGGTCACAATGCCGGATGGTATTGCTATCATTGGTGTTGTCTTATTCTGTTTATTGCCGGGATTGCCGTCCCGGCGGGCGCATTTTAACACAATCTAACTAGAGAAGCAACTATCAGAATTGCACTATTACCGGGACATTCAAAGCGGAGTCAAGGAGCAGCCATGCGCTGCGGCCAGTACAAAGACTGGGGCGAGTGGCGCTTGGCGAGTGAGTATTTGCCGCAGGTGGC
>CANQBZ010000009.1 GCA_947589295.1 uncultured Akkermansia sp. | reverse complement strand
AAAGGTTAGGAAACCGCCGTATGCCATAAAAGGCACGTACGGTGGTGTGAGAGGGGGCGAAAGCCCCCTACTCGATTGGGGTCATTGAAGATTTTTGGTGAGATACTGGGTATTTTGTCGACTTCGAGGAATTGTTTCGTGGCGCCATTCCACAAAATTATACGAAGAGAGGAAAATTTGCCTCTCTTTAGCACACCAGCAGGGAGTCCTCGCGGCGGTACACGCCTTCCATGGCGATGTAGCGCGTGCGTAGGAGCTCCGCCGAGCGATGACCCATTTCCAGCTGCAGCTCGGTGTAGTTGCGGAAGGTGGCCAGATGGTGCGTGGCAAAGGTGTGCCGCAGCACGTCCGGCTGCCAGTTCTTGAAGTCGGCAGCGCGGTGCAGGCGGGCGCGTCGTCTTCGCCAGTTCGGCGGACAGATCCGCTCGCTCTCGGGACGGTAAATGCGTTGCAGGATGCGCGCCAGCGGCGGGAAGATGGTGACGTGCCGTGCGCCGCCGGTCTTGCTATGGTGCGGGGCGATGCAGATGACTCCGTCGTCGAGCCGCACGTCGCTCCAGCGCAAGCGTTCCACTTCGTTCGGGCGCACGCCTGCGTAGAGCATGATGGCGGTTGCGGCGAGGCAGGCGCCGCCCTCGAAGGTCTCGGCGGTGTGCATCAACCGCCCGATCTCCTCCTTGTTCAAGATTCTGATGCGCTTTTCTTCGATGCGCTCCGGCTCCACCCTGCGCACTGGGTTCTCCGAACACCACCCCCGCTTGCACGCCGTGGAAAAGACCCCGCTGAGGATGAGTCTCGCTTTGTTCCGCTGCCTCGGCGTGTCGAAAGCTTGCTTGATGTATTCCTTGCATTCCTCGGCGGAGATGCTGCGCACGCGCCTATTCGCCAGACCCTTGCAGCGTCTCATGAATCGTTTCGTGATGTTGCGGAAGTCGCACAGAGTCCTCGCCCGGCGGTTCTTCCTCGCTTCCCATGCTTCTTCCACAGCCCGGGCAAAGGTCACTGTCTTTTCGCGCCGCCGCAGTTCCTCCTCTCCCGCCGCAATGCACGCCATGGCGCGCTTCACGCGTCCTCTCCCCGCCTCCAGCGCCCTTTTGGCCACCAACGCCGCTTCCAGCACATCCACTCCCGTCTGCCGCAGCACCTCCACCGCCGCCAGCTCCGTCTGTCTATCAGATTTTGTCTTCATGGTGGTACGTATTCAGAATCCGTGTGCAAGAAAAATATGACACTCCAACGAAATTTACCAGACCTACGTTGAGAGAGTTTCTTCTTCAGGGAGAAACAATCTGCAAAAGTCCATAAAATGCCTTACTTGCCAGAAATAAACTAACTCATCATCAACGAAAGGAATCGAAAATGGTACGGATTCTGAATTCGGTACACTGCGGGCTGAACCTACAAACTAACGGGTAGCTACAAAGAGACGAACGATGAAAACAAGTATCTGGATTACGGGATTCATGATGTGGGTATGCAGCACCACCTTGTATGGCACGATGGTTGAGGCGGAAGGACGTGCCCCTGCGGATGAACCCATGGCACGTTCACAGGCCCTTGCAGATGCCTTACGGGAGGCAGTACGAACAGGCGCGGGCGTTGATTTGGCGAGCGAGTCGCAGACGAAGAACTTCGCGATGGAGTTTGACCGCATGTTCTCACGCGCCCGCGGGTACGTGAAAAAATATGAAGTTGTATCCACCGGTACGACAGGAGATGGGTTCTACGTAGTTAAAGTCAAGGCGGATGTGGGGGAGGGGATGCCGGACACGAATGACAAGCTCACCTTGCAAATGATGACTCGTGAGCATCAGTCGCCGCGCGTTGCCATCCGCATTGACGAACAGATTGAGGAGGTGAAGAATGGGACGTTGGCCTCCGATTGGCTGCGCAATGAAGCGATCGAATGCGGTCTGCGTGTGGTGGAACTCGAGAGAACTCAGGGCGAAGGCGGTATGATGGCAAAACGTGCGCAGGCTCTTGGTCGTGGGCAGGAAGCCGCCTTGCGGGGTCAAGGTACGGTTTCCGGTTGCGATTACATCATCGAGGGCGCCGTGGTGGGCAGCAGCACGGGCGAACAATCTTTCTACGGCAGCAAGCCCGGCAAAAAGTTTTCCCTCGGACTCAACTTGAAGGTGGTGGATGCAGCTACGGGAGTGGTCATCTTGACGGAAAATGCCCCATCTCGCGACATTCTTATTCGCCAGATTACGTCTGATACGGCGGCTGCGCGGGAAGCCGTCCGCCAGCTCATGGAGGGAAGTCCGCGCGTGGCAGATTCGGATACCGGCATGAAGCTCATCCGTCGCATCTTTGCCCACTGGGCGGCTGAAATGGACCTTGGCGCAATCTGCAAGCTCGAGTTCACCGGGATGGATCTTGCCACAGCGCAAAAATTGAAGGAAAAGCTAACCTCTGTGCAGAATGTGGGTTCCGTCTGGATTCGTAGCGTAGATCCGGCAGGAGTCACCGTGGTGGATTGCGAGGCGCGTCTGCAACCACTGGAATTGGCAGCCCTCATCGAATCATCCCTACCGGGCTTTAAGCTCGACCGCTCGGAAAACCGTTACCTCTCCTTCCGTCCTTCGGACATGACAGCCGCAAAGGAAAACGCCGCCTCTCCCGCTCTCCTCTACGGCGGCATTGTCGGCGGTGCCGCGTTGGCGCTTGCCGCTGCATTCTTCTTCTTGAAATCGAAACACCAAGCTAATCTCGTATGAAACACCCATGCATTACACTCGCCATGGTAGCTACTGCCGTTTTGGTCACTTCGTGTGGCACCCAGATTCAAATGATCGAGGCCGTGCCGGCAAAAGTCAACATGGCACGTGGATCCAGAGTGGCTATTTCCTACAAGGGGGAAGTCCCGGATCAAGTAGGCGATGAGCTCCTAGCTTTGATGACCAAAGACGGCTACTATACCTTTGTCTCAGGGAATGCCGATTACACGATTTTTATTCAGGAACACCGTGAATTTCTTGTACCCAGCTCATGCCAAGTAGATTTCTGTGTGCAGCGTGGAGACGAGAGAAACGTTTTGTATAGTGGTACGACATCCGATTATAAATGGACATTAGGACCAATAGAGAGTTTGGCTAAAGAGATTTATGAAACATTTGCACCTCATGAAAAAGAATATAAGGTGAGGGTCAGTGTGGATAGCAAAAATCAACTCCTCAAGCAGGCCGTTGAACAGGCTCGTAAGAAAAACTATGCGCAGGCTCGCACCTTGGCGCTTACTTCTTTGCAGCAGTTTCCCAAGGATCCGGAGACGTATTTCCTACTGGCTATGACAGAGCGTGCTGATTCCAATTTTGCAAAGTCCAATGCTTACCTGAAGAAAGCCTTGGAGTTAAAGCCAGGGGAAGACAAGTACGAGACAGCTCTTCAAGATAACGAGGTTATTCAGACAAACGAAGCCAATGTCATTAAACAACTTTCCGACCAAACTTGATTTATGAAAAATGTATCTTCAAAGGTGGCTGAGGCGTGTGTGCTCTCTCTTTCTTTGCTCTGTCTCCTGCCATCATGCGGCACCCAAATCCAAATGACGGAGGCTGTTCCGGCAAAAGTGAACTTGGGGAGAGACACTACCATGTATATCAATGGCAACAGTGACGGAGACAGGGGAATCGCGGCAGCCATACGTGACAAACTGGCGGCTGATGGCTACTACAAACTCCCAGGGCAGGGCGGTTCGATCCGTTCAGCATACATGGTTATCTCAGATACTGGCGTGGAGATAGACAAACCAACAAGAATTCCCCTGTTAAGCTCAACAATTGACATATCCAATGGAAATCAAAATGTTTACCACAGAAACTATGCGAATGCTTTGACTAATAACGAGGGAAGCGCACTCAGAGCGGTTGATACGATTTCGAGGACTGTGGTGCATGACATCAGTCCTCACGAGAAGAATCTGTACGTCCGCGTTCGAGGTTCAAAGGAGAATCCAAGTGTAGAATTGGGAGCCAAGGCTTGCGCGGCGGGCAATTGGGAACAGGGAGAAGTCTACGCAAAGGAAGCTCTCCAGCAGAAGCCCGATGATCCCGAAGCCTTGTTCCTCATGGGGGTCATTGAGCGCAAGAAAATGAATTACGCTCAGTCCACCGCCTACTTCACAAAAGCGGACACGATAAAGCCTTCCGGTAAGTACAAGAAAGCCATTTCAAAAAACAAAGTCATGGAGCAAAACGACAAATATACCATGCAACAACTCGCTGGTGAATAATCCTTCCAACTAACCTGACAACCATGAAAATCACACCCATATTCTACGCATTGGCCGGGCTTTCATTGCTCGGAGCAACCACGGCAACGGCAGCGCCGAAGCCGGTGATTAAGGCGGCAGATGAAAACAAGCTGCCGGAGATTTGGCAAAATGTGCCGGCGGCGCAGAGACTCTCCCTCGTACGCGCAGCGGAGATGGATGCCCTGCGCATCCTTGCAGAGCGCATTGCCGGACTTTCGCTCGATGAGGAAAGCACTGTCCAGGACCTCGCTGCCACGAGTGACACGGTGCGTGGGGAACTGGCAGCCGTGCTGCGCGGCGTGAAAACCACGGAAGGCCCGACCTACCACGATGACGGTCGCGTGGAGGTGGTGCGCGCCGTGAAGATCAATCAGCTCGTGCGTACGATTACCGAGAAACAAGGCGGTTCTACAAAAGTGACCCTCGACAATCAGCAAGATACGCTGGATGCTTTGGGTAATGCCGCCATCCCCGGTTCCCTTGGGCAAAAGCGCATCCTTGCCAAACGTGCGGCGGAGATGGATGTGTACCGTCGTCTTGCGGAACGTGTAGCGGGAGTGCAGATTGTCGGCGAGACCACACTGAAAGACTTTGTGGCGAGTGACGACAAGTTGCGCGCCTCTTTCAACCATACAATCAAGTCGGCGGAGATCACTTCCATCGCTTTCAATGATGACGGTTCGGCCTCCGTGGAAGCTACCCTGAAAATTGGGCCGTTGGTGCGCACGATTGTGAAGCAGAAGTCGGCGCAAGGGAATGTGCTGAAGGTAGAAGAAAAAACGGAACAAATGGAGATTACCGAGACCGGTAACGGTGTCCCCACAGAAGAGGGAGCCGATGGATCGTCCGCTCCTTCTTCCAAGGAAGTGGATACGGTGATTTCCTCAGTTCTGGCTGTGTCACCTGCTGTGGAGTAAAAACGAGATGATAAACGCCATGAAAACGTCTCATCTCTTCTTCTGCGGAATAGCCGTAGCGACGCTTGCCGCTTGCAGTAGTGACAAGGCTGAGGCTCCGAAGCTCCCGACAGCAGCCCCCGCTTCGGTCGCCGCTCCTTCTGTAGCCTCTGCTGTGCAGTCTGCCGCAAAAGCTCCTGTGCAGGCCGCTGTCAAGAAACAAACCGCGACGGTAAAATCCGCCGCGAAGAAAGCAGTGAAAAAGGTGACCCCGAAGTCTGCCGCTCCAACTAAGGAGACGATCCGACAGACGGAGGAGGTCATCAGCACGCAAACGATCGTCAGTTGATTGAAACCCTATGAAACGCTCTCTCCTTTTCTCTCTCTTCCTCGCCTGCGCCGCTGTGGTGCAGGCGGGGGAAGATCCCTTCGCCAAATTGGCTTCCTCCCTCGTGGAACAGCTGCCGCAAAAGGATAAGCCCATCAACCTCGGAGTAGGCAACTTTGTGTACGGCGATACGCAGATGATGTCCCCACTCTCCACCACCATCCGCGAGGAGTTGGAAATCGCTCTGCCCAAGTCGCACAAGGTGCAGATCATCACCCGCTCCGGATTGGATGAGCTGGAGACGGAGGGAGAGTTCCAGGCAACGGATCTCGTGGAACCCGGCACGGCGGTGTCCAAGGTGGCTGTGCAGGGTGTGGAGGGCATCGTTCGCGGTCGCTTCACCTCGGATGGTTCCACGGTGACCCTCTACACGGAGATCGCTTGGCTGGAGAGCGGGCGCATTACTAAGGACAAAGTGACGTGGCGCATCAATGAGGTAGCCGCTCGCGTGTGGCCAAGCAAATCTGCCTCCGAAGTTGCCGCGCGCGTAATGCCGCAGAACTTTGAGCAGTCCAAACAAGGGATTGCCGAGGTAGAGGCCGGCGCCGAGGAGGTGACGAACAATGCCAAACTCCTGAATGTGAAGCAGGAGATTCCTCTGCAGCTGCGCACGGTGGACGGTGAGCGCGTGTACCAGGAGGGGGACACCGTTGCTTTCCGCGTGAAGGCGGCGGAGACTTGCCACGTCGTGGTGATTTGTCACCAGAGTGACGGCGCCTCTGTGGTGCTCTTTCCCAATCAATTCCACAAGGATACGTTGATTGAGGGCGGCAAGTGGGTGGACATCCCCGGTACGCTCAAGTCCGGCTTCGAAATCGAAATCGGCGAACCTTTCGGCTCGGACGTTGTTCAAGTCATCGCCTGCACCAACGAGAACGCCCTTCACAAGGAGATCAAAGACCTCGCCGCTGCCACCACGAAGGATGATCCCTATCCCGTGATGACACGCGGCATGAGCATCAAAAAAGCCAAAGCCGCTTCCAAAGCCGATCTTTCCAACCAAACTAAATGGGGAGAGAAACACATCATTGTGAGTACCTTCCCGAAAGAATAAACCAAACAATTAAAAACAACATGAGTAAGAGACCGAAGTATGTAGTTACGAGCCACACAAATCGAACAGAAGAAGGTCGTACAGACTTATGCTGGATGGATATAGACATACATAAGTTAGAAAGGTGTTGTAAAGACAAAGCCATTTATTATTTTGAGTACTATTCATCCGGGCAAAAATATAGCTTCTCTATAAATGGCATTGATTTAAAATCCGCCTTTACAAAAAATGGCGTCAGAGAGAAAAACAATGAAAACAATAGTGCGTACTCCTTTTTTCTGAATTATACAAAAGGAGAAATATACAAAAATTATAGCCCAAAAAGTAAGTGTATCATTAAACTTGATTCACCCAATAATATTCCTTATCAAAGTGGATCGCTAGTTTTATCGGAACTCCTAAACAAAGGAGGGAATCCTGCTTCTCTAGCAGATCTCGTTGCAAGGACTGCGATATGGGCGCCCTCCGACTGTCATCAGAGGTGCAAAAGCATGGATGGTAAGTGCTATGCCAAAAGACCAGATGTAAGAAGAAAGAATATTGGAGAACATAAGGGGCTAGATAAAAAAGATCCAAGTATTCGACTGGATGACAATACTTATCCAAATCAACAGATGAAAGAGATGGGAAGGAAATTTTATAAACTACATTTCAAAGAATATACAACCTGCCATATTTGGGAGAAGACGTGTTATGATACCAGGTACCATACCTGCTTTGCCAACCTTGTACTCCTACCTTCGGCTTTGGCTTCTTTAAGTGATTTCTGTCCGGAGATCAAAGCAATTCTGCAATATCGCTCTTATGAGCTTTATGGGTGGGTTCCGGACGGAAAATGCATACCTGAAGAGCCAGATAACTATCCGACTTGCTGGAATTCGATTCCTGAAGTCTCTTTTGGGAAACATTAATGAAATGCTCCAAAAGTTAAATTTAGGTTTTCCAACCAAACTAAATGGGGAGAGAAACACATCATCGTGAGCACCTTCCCGAAAGAATAAACCAAACAATTAGAGAAATACATCATGAACAAGAAACGAGAGTACGAGGTTACGAGTGAAACCCCACGCGTAAAAGAAGGTCGTCCGGATTTATGCTGGATGGATATTGGTGTTGACAAACTAGATCGCTGCTGTGAAGCGGACGAGGTTTATTATTTTCAATGCGATATTGGCGGAGAGCAATTCGAGTTCTGTAAGGAAGCGTGCGAATTGAGAGATGCCTTTGTCAGGGAAGATGTCTATAAAAAGACGAATGCGGGCGGTACATCATATAGCTTTTACCTGGACTATCGGAAGGGTGCCATCTACAAGAGTAAAACGAAAGGGCATTCCCCTGTCATCCTACTTAACCCAGTGGAGAATTAGAGTAATATCATATGAAACATAAGATGGACGGCAAGACAGTTCGGGAGTATTTTCAGACCGAAGTACGCTCCCTAGAAGAAAAGTACGTTCAATTTGAGAAACTTATTCCCAAAACGAACGGGAATGGAGAGAAGAAAAAAAGGGGATCAGACCATAACTTAAAGGATGGTGAATATGTTGAGTCATTGCTCCGCGGCGCGATTCGGAAATTCCTACCCAAACGATTGGAGGTTCTTACAGGATTCATCGCGTGTCCGGCTGTCAAAACAGGAAACAATGCGCAGACAAGGAGAGGTCAAAAAGATAAACATACCGGTCAGCTGGATATCATTGTTTATGACAGTCAAAATTACCCTCTTCTCTATCAATCAGGGGAGGAGGCGATTGTCATTCCTGAGGGAGTTATCGCCGTTATTTCAGTTAAGAAAACGCTCAGTTTAAAAGATGTGAAAGAAGAGATAGAGACTCTCCATAAAGTTTCCAAGTGCTGCCGTGAGGCAAATGATGGTACGGGCATAAGAGGTCCATTTTTAGCCCTTGTATCAATGGGGTCATCCATTAGTACGAAAATACCGGAAAAATCGTGCTGCAAGAAGATAGAACAGTTCTATACAGAAAAGAGGAAAGAGGGAGATTTAACATTCGACGATGCCATTGGGTATGTAGGAGTTTTACCTCAATGGGGAGTTTTCAAGAAAAGCCCGGGTAAGAAAGGCGAGCCCTCTTCCATCAGGTATGTTTCTTTTGATCAAAGAGGTAAAAATAAACACTTAGGACTTCAATTCTTGCTGACCGGCATATTAAGTGTGTTTTATGATAAAACCCGGAATGATATAGGGCGGCCGGGATATACGGCTTTTCCTCGTCTTGGAAAGAAAGTGATCCACTCCGATAAAATAGAACTGGTGGAAAATCGAAAACCTAAAAAGGGTACTGGTTCAAAACGCCGCCGGTCTCGGAAGACAGAATGATATGAGATTTGTGTCAACAACGTCCTTCTTGATGTGGGCGGTTTGTATGGGCTTGTGCATTTTTGATGCGAATGCACAAGTCTCGCGTTTGGACAGTCGATATAACATCAAGCACTCGCAGTTGGTACGTCAGGTAGTACCCCGGACGACGACAGTATCCAAGGGAACAGCACCAAGCAGGCGTTCTGATGCAGGTCGACAGGATCGTGGCTGGTCAGAATCGGGCTACATCACGTTTGATGGGCTATACAATGACGAAACTATCCAACTGCCAAGGTGGTTTTGGAATGAGATGAAAGATATCAATGAGCAGTTAAAGAAAAAACTTTCGTCA
The DNA here is from genome assembly GCA_947589295.1 of uncultured Akkermansia sp. Classification (GTDB taxonomy): domain Bacteria; phylum Verrucomicrobiota; class Verrucomicrobiia; order Verrucomicrobiales; family Akkermansiaceae; genus Akkermansia. The sequence goes on along the minus strand of CANQBZ010000009.1, from coordinate 49,435 downwards.
AGTGATTACTTGGAAATATTAAAAGGAGAAAGAGAGCTATATGGAGAGTATACCACAAAAGCTGATTGGCAGCGGCGAGATCGTGGCTACAGCAGCATTGATGATCTGAGAGAGTTGGCATCTCTTCGAGCAAAACTACAACAGATATTGGTAGATCCCGAGAATCTGGAAGCCTTCTCTCGTCCGCATTTCATTGCAAAGGAATCTATGGGTATTTCTTTCCGAGAGTATATTCGTTACACAAACGATACCATTGAAACAGCAGATGAGCAGTATATTTTGAGTTTCAGGAATGGAAAATCAAATGGTGATTCCACAATTTGGACATTTTGGGATGCTCGTACCGGTAGAATTCGAAACCAATTTTATTGCCCCACTGATGTTTATTTCGGCCGGGTGATTGCCCGCCCGAGTTCTATAGGAAACGTTTATTTGCTTGGTAACCCGGGTGTGGAAGTTAGTGGCGAAAGATGGAATCACTTCACCACAGGGAGCTACCTGATAGTTCCTGATAAATCGGTGTTTCAATCGTGTTGCTATATGGGGGAAGAGGGTCCTGTCTTTGAGGATGACCCTAAGAGCTGGAATCCACAATACGGCAAGATTGCAAGCATTTGTGGACCGGTACCAAATTACCAGGCTGTTGCACGTTACGCATTAAAGAGCCCATGGTATCAAAAGAAAGAGGCCGGCTTAGAAGAAATTTATATCATTCACGATTCTGATGATGGCAGATATGAGGTTGACGCAAGAAACGGGAAATTTTCCCTTCATAAAAAGGGACGGGGTTTTTCTCTGATTTGGGATTCTCTTGCTTTTGGATATGAGTTCAGAGATAAGGCGGAAGTGGACGCCAAACTTAAGGAAACCGAACTCCGAATAGGAAAAAAACTTAATCCTTCACCAATTACCAAGTATGGCAATCCGATTCCCCATGATTATGAGGAAAATAATGACAATTCTAAGGATTTTAGCAACCATTTATTTGTGGATCAGCTGGATTGTCCGATAGTTCCTTATTATGCGTACAACGATGAGGATGCCCTGTGTTATTGCGGCATTTTAGGCATACTGGTCGGGCAAGAAAACCTGCTTTTTCCTTCAAGTGAGATTTATAATGGTAGCGAATTGCCTCTTCCATACGCAGGAAAATTGAAACCATATGAAGAATGTGTTTCAGGACCCGGGAAAAATAACTGTGGACGTTATGAATTTGAAACGACCCGCTTAATATGGCGAAGGCTGAGAGTATATCGTGGAGACGGTGATAGCGACTGCTTGCTTGAAATCACAGGAGGGAAAGATGAGTTTCGCGTTGACTTACGCGAAGAAACTCGACTAGTCCGACTGGATTTGGAGAAGAAAACATTTACGACGATTAAGCAATGGGAAAATTTTTCATCCGAGCTTTCATCCTGCTGGATACCGGATAAAAAATGGTTCCTCCGCTCGGAAAGTGATTACCATTACAATATCATATCTGTTAAACAGGGAGAGAAAGATAAGGAACTAGCAGAGATGTATGTGGATCCTGCGCAAGGATATGCTATTGTTCTACCGGGGGGACAGTATGCAGGTTCTCCGGGATGTGAGAAGTTCTTGCAATATGGTGATGGGGAGCGCATTGTTGGCATGCAAGCTCTGGCTCCCTGGCGAAATCGCCCGGCGGAAGTGCTGGAGGCAATAGGTGGGAATGCAGATGATATAGCCGCGCTGAGGGAGACAACGAAGAGATGGCTACGTAAGCAGGGTTTCGACCCAGACCATATGCCATCGGAACCTTCTCTTAAGGATTTTCCTGTTGTAGATGTGCATATGCCAAGTCTCTTCAGTACAACGGATACGGCACATTTCACGGTGACTGCCAGAGCTACGGCAAACGACATTGCCAAGGTGATTGTGCGCGTGGACGGCGTGGAAGTGCCTCAAGATTGGAGCGGAGGGTTAACCATTGCTGCTGGTGATCAGAAAGATTTGTCGGTAGAGGTACCGCTGGCAAGCGGGCAGAACTGGATCGAGGTTACACCGGTAGATAGCAAAGGTATATTCGGTGACACCTTTCGCTTCCGTACGATTTACAGAGGAAATTATTCCTCCGATTTATTTATTGTCGCGCTCGGCGTTTCGGACTATGACGATCCCGACTTGAAATTGCAATACGCCGCCAAGGATGCAAAGGATATTGCGGCTGCCTTTGAGAAATATGGAACGGGACGCAAACATCTTCTCGTCCTCACCGACAAAGAAGTCAAGGACAAGAGTGTGCTTGAGAAGGTGAAGATATTCCTATCGGCAGCATCGTTGGAAGATCGGATTGTATTTTACGTGGCCGGGCATGGCATGCTGGACGACAAATACAATTACTACTACGCTCCGGCAGGGTTTGATCCAGAGCGGATAGATGAGACGGGTATAGCGATGGATGATCTGCTTGTGTGCATTCAAAGTAGCAAAGCACGTAAGAAATTGCTGTTGCTCGATACATGTCACTCCGGCATGCTCGGCGAGGCGGGGGAAGAAAAACTAGCGATGAGCGGTGTGCAACTGCCGCATGGTGTACGAGCGATTCAACATCGCGGTATGAAGATTAAAAAGGCTATCGGGGCGCTTAACACGAAACAGAAGAAACGCTACATTGAGGATTTGTTCTCACGCGGCGATGTTCAGCGCGGCATCAACATTATAGCCGGAGCGGCTGGGGCGGAATACGCCCTGGAATCGGGCGCGTGGAAGAATGGCGTATTCACCGCCACACTCATTCAAGCTCTGCAGGATCCGAATGTGGATGCTAATAAAGACGGCAAGCTTACTGTCGAGGAATTACAAAATTATGTGACGAGCAAGGTTGCTGAACAGACTAATGGCGAGCAGAAACCAAGCTCCGTAGCTTCGGAAGGATGTGAGGGATTTCCCTTATCTCTTTTGTTAAAACCTCGAGGTGAACAGGAGGAAAAAACAGTGAAAAGTTTGGTGCCTGTCCATGAGAGTATTGCAATGCAATGCGAGGATAGCAACAACGAGCTTGATTTGATGATTCAAGATCTCAAGGAAACATCTTATAAAACCCCGCTCGAAAAGCTTTATCAGAAACGTGTTTTGCAGCTTTTGGAAAGGATAAAAAATGGCGCGCCGGTCGATACGGTGTTAGAAAATGCCAATGGCACGACGGCTCTTCATAATGCTTGTGGTCTCAGTCGTGTCGATGTTGTGCAGTGGCTTGTAGATCACGGTGCCAATGTCAACGCACGTACGGCGAAAGGAGCCTCAGTGGAGACATGTGTCGGCGGTCCCAATGCCTCTGTCATTTATAAGATACTTCGTTCAGTGAAAAAATAGATTTGAAACTTTACCCCATACAACTATGCAAATAAACCACACGATCAAAATCGGAAGCGTTGTCTTGGCGATGCTGTTAACCGGGCTCATGAACTCCTGTGCTTCGCACAAAACGGGCGTTATTACGCCTATTAATTTGCCAAAAGTTCAGCACACGTTAACCGCACCGAAGTCGCTAGAAGGGGCATGGATCAGGTTGAGGTCGCACAGAACTCCAGGATATTACATGGACTGGTGGTGGTACATAAAAAATGGGAAAGCTTACCGCTACTGTGACACTCCTGCATTTATCTTGGGGGACGCAATGACAAACGGGCACCCGGTTTCGCCGACAAGTTTTAATGCTTCCGAGGATGAAGATAACCTAGGACGTTCCTACATTTTGTCCTCTTATACGTACGTCCCTACCGGAGCAACGGCAAAATTGTATATCGAAGAATCTGATAGGTATGGAACAACTTTATGTCGTTCTATATCAAAGAATGATGTATGTGATTACAAGCTCTCTAATGAGCCTGCAGTAATTACGTTTAAATCTGAAAATCAAGGAGTGTATGAAGGCACAATAAAAGGGGTCATTGGTGACTGGCACAATGGAATAGCAGCGCCGTATATCGACTCTATTACCATATTCACAAGGTAAGCGGTATCGAGTGAGGTAAGAAAGCAGATATGAAAAATACATTTCTTTTCACATGTGTGGTCTGCTTGGGCTTGTGCATCTTTGATGCAGAGGCTCAAGTTTCTCGTTTGGATAGTCGATTTAACATTAAACGCTCGCAGCCGGTGAATACGACTGTGCGGACGACTCCGCAGAACAGACCTGCGAGGACGGTCAACACGGCGCCTCCGAAACCGCGCGTGCAGGAATCTCCTTTTGTCGTCATCACAGGACTATACAATGATGAAAGCGTGCGTTTGCCGAAATGGTATCTCAAGGAAATGGGGGAGCTGCTTGGAGAATTGAACGAGAAGATGTCGCCCGGAGATTATTTGGGATTGCTTAGGAAGGAGGAAAGTGAATTCGGTCGTATAGATGAAAAATATGAATATGCAGAGGAGCAATGCGCGAAGAGGAAAAAGTTATTCCAATCAATTCTTAACACTCCGGAAGACACGAGTTTGTATGACTGGAGTCACTTCCTGAAGCTGAATAGCAGGGGGATCATGTTCTATCCGAGTCTTTCTTACATTAACTGCCCGATTCTAGCGAGCGATGAAGACTATGTTATCACCCCTTCTCCCCTTACACCCAAGGCTAATGTGACTTCCTTCTGGAATTCACGAACGGGAAGAATTTACAGGGATATATTTATTAGTGTGGACAATCCTGATGTGGACTTTTCCCCCGTGGTGAAAGGAATTCGTAGTAAACGACAACCTTCCAGTTATTTATTCAATGGTGGTTCTTCAGAAGGACCTGGTGTATACGCCGCTAGTTTAGCGGTACCGAGTGAATTATATGTACAATCGGGTTCCACCTTAAATGGGAAATTTTCATCTAAACTCTGCAAACGATTTGGACTACCGGAGGGAGATTATAATGAAGAGGGGGAAATAACGAGTCAGTGGGGGCAACAGGGCATTGTAGGGCGGGCAAATTACTACACGAAGCGAGAAGCAGGGCTCACCGAATTACCGATCTTACGAAACCAGAGTTTACTGGAGACACTGGGTGAGCAGATATCGAGAGGGATTAATAAGGGACTGATTAACCAATTAGAAATAAAGAACGAGGCTACGATTGTCATTCAAGATTTATGGCAATATAATTTGGCAGTATCGTTGAATTCCTTACATTCTCACAATGCTCCTGTTTCAAAGACGTCCGCTGGAAGCACGACTATGGATCCGAAGGAGGGAGAGGCTATTTTGCAAAAACTGAACGCAATCGGTTGTCCTCCGGGGGAATATTATGGTGAACATTACCTTCGTGAGACTCCTTTCAGCGACACGGAATCTGTGAAATTGGACGATGAATATGAACTCTTTTTGTGCAGAGGAGCAGCGAACGAAGAAGGAGGTCTTACATGGATGGTAACATTGGGATTGATCAATCATCAGACTGGGGACATCATGTCTTTTCCGACGGAGGCAGAACCCCCAAGAGGACCGTATGATAATGAAAGGGTAGCGCTCAAAATTCGCTCTGATGCAAAAATGAGAGCCCTGCGGGATTTGGACAAGAGGTTTGCATTCATGTCCAAATTCGAACGCTTCCACTCGGGAACAATGACGCGTCGCGGAGAAAAACTCCGAATAATGCTTACTTTGACATCTTCAAGTAACAAAGGGCAGGAATTTTACATCATTGATTTGAGCCCTGAGGACTACACGTACGAAGTTATTGCGAGACGTACGAGTGTATCTTCTACCCTGCCGTATGCATACATTCCGGAAAAAGAGTGGATACTATGCCCGGAAGGAGATAACAAGTACAGCATTGAGGAGCTCAATTCATGGGGGACGAGTAGGAAGGTGGCAGACATGTACATTGACCCTGCGCAAGGGTACGCCATCGCTTTGTCCAATGGTCTCTATGCAGGGTCCCCCGGTTGTGAGAAGTTTCTCCAGTATGGCGACGGAGAAAGCGTTGTCGGCATGCAAGCTCTGGCGCCTTGGCGGAACCGCCCGGCGGAGGTGTTGGAAGCGCTAGGCGGGAATGTGGATGATATAGCTGCGCTGAGGGAGACAACGAAGAGATGGCTGCGCAAGCAAGGCTTCGACCCGGATAACATGCCATCGGAACCTTCTCTTAAGGATTTTCCGGCAGTGGATGTGCACATGCCGAATCTCTTCAGCTCGACGGATACGGCACATTTCACGGTGACTGCCAAAGCCACAGCAAATGACATTGCCAAGGTGATCGTACGCGTGGACGGCGTGGAAGTGCCTCAAGATTGGAGCGGAGGATTAACCATTGCGGCAGGTGAGCAAGAGGAGCTGACGGTGGAAGCGCCGCTGGCAAGCGGGCAGAACTGGATAGAGGTTACGCCGGTGGATAGCCAAGGCATATCCGGCGATACGTTCCGTTTCCGCACCATCTACCGGAGCAAGGCGAAGTCCGATCTCTATATTGTCGCACTCGGTGTGTCGGATTACGATAATCCTGACTTGCAGCTGCAATACGCCGCCAAGGATGCCACGGATATATCCAAGGCTTTGGAGCAATACGGCTCCGGTGAGAAGCATGTGTTGCTGCTGACAAATGAACAAGTGAAGGACCGTAGTGCGCTGGAAAAGGTGCGCGACTTCCTGTCGAACACGACGGTGAATGACCGCGTGGTCTTCTATGTGGCCGGGCATGGTATGCTGGATGACAAATACAACTACTACTACGCCCCCGCCGGGTTTGATCCGGAGAGGATAAATGAGACGGGTATCGCGATGGATGAACTGACGGCGTGTCTGCAAAACGCAAAGGCGCGTAAGAAGTTGCTGCTGCTTGACACCTGCCACTCCGGCATGCTCGGAGAAGAAGGGGAAGAAAAACTTGCCATGAGCGGCGTGCAACTGCCGCATGGCGTACGGGCGATTCAACACCGAGGCATGAAGGTAAAAAAGGCTATCGGAGCCCTCAATACAAAACAGAAGAAACGCTACATTGAGGATTTGTTTTCACGCGGCGATGTCCAGCGCGGCATCAACATCATAGCCGGAGCAGCGGGAGCGGAGTACGCCCTGGAATCGGGCGCGTGGAAGAATGGCGTATTCACGTCCACGATCATCCAAGCCCTGCAGGATTCGAATGCGGATGCCAACAAGGACGGCAAGCTCAACGTCGAGGAGTTGCAACATTACGTGACGAGCAAGGTTGCGGAACAGACTAACGGCGAGCAGAAACCAAGCTCTGTAGCTTCAGAGAATGGATATGGATTTGTCCTTTGCGAAAAAGACACTGAACTTCCAGCCGTCACTCACACAGATAGTCCTTCTAACTCTCCATATAGCGACAATGCGACTTTCTCAGACGAGCACAACTACTCTCAGCACTCTTTACTCATAGACTTGATCCATAGGTATGTTGGAGTAAGAAATAATGGCAATGCCTATGCAATGGGTGATTTATACGCCTCGCAAGTAAAATACAAATACAGCGATTACCGTGTTGTCTCGAGAGACGCTGTAATCAGGGATGCTATGCCGTGGTTTGCAAGGTGGATAATGCGCAATTATGAGTTGCTTACCGCCGGCTACAACGAAAATTCAAACACTCTGGAGATCATTTTCCGTTACAATCTTAGGGATGCCAAGGGGAAGACCGCCAGCGGCTATACAAAAGAAACTTGGGTGCTTGACGAGCAAGGGAAAATTATCTCTTGGGACGAGAAATTGAGTAAGGGAGGGGAGCTTTCCCTTTCGCCTGATTATACCAAAATTTACTAACAAGAAACCATGAAGAGTCGGATATTTGCTTTGCTCCTCAGTGGCGGGCTTGCTTTGTTATCTTGTTATTCGGTCGAGGCAGAGCAACAAAAGGCGGCTCAATCAACGGGTCATGAAGGGTGTTTGCCTTTCCCTGATCATGTTACTCATAATGACTTTAATTATTACATCCTAAAAGCTTACAAACAAATGCCGCAAAAAGGAGGTTACTCTGTCAAAGCTCCTTCTGCAAAAAATTTGGCAACTAAAGCTGTTGTGTGGGATGCTGAGAAAGGGGAGCTGCAGGTCAATATTGCTCAAGCTCAACCATCATTTTGCTCTGCTGCCTGTTATATCATGTTACTGCATGCTCTTAAATTGTGGGAGGGGGAGACACATTTTTCACTTCCCTCAGATGCGTGGAAGATGATGGACATCAAATATGGATTACCCGATGGTAAGATGGTTTGGGGGCGTGCCAATGCCAACGGACCGTCATACGCAAAATTGATCCATGATATAGATGCCGGAGTAAGTTTCACCAATATAAATGATGCTCGAGCAGGAGATTTTCTGAAATTCTTTTGGACGGAAGAAATAGGCGCCAAAGAGCGTGGGCACATGGTGGTGTTTCTCGGGACAGAACAAAAGGAGGGGAAAACGTGTATCCGTTACTGGTCGTCTAATGTGCCGGATGGCTATTCCGAACGGGTAGTGCCCATTGAAAAGATGCATCATCTGATTTTTACTCGTATTTCCCGACCGAGTAATTTTGCCCGAGTTACAAAACTACCCACATTGGATTCATGGCTTGGCGATATGTTAAAAAAATCATGTTCTTTTGATGAAGCCTGTAAGGTGTGTGGAATTATTGCTTCTGGTACGCATAGTGGCATCGTGCAAGCAACTGAGGCAGTTCAAGGCAAATCTGAGTTTAAACCGTGCGGCGAAAAAAGATAACTTTCACTCAATCAACGCTCAAATACGAAAATGACTAAGAAAGATAATAATTCAAAACAAGCACCATGTGAAAAGGAGGATAAACTTGCTCAGAAGAGTATCGAACGTTTGCTCCTTGTCGGAAATAGTCCGAACCTGGTGGACGGTCAAAACCGTAGTTGTGAATGGGGAAGACTTTTAGAGGATCTTGAAAAAAAGATAAAACCATACGTGAAGGAAATTGAGAAAGGAGGGAATTTTCCTAGGAGGATGGAAATAATAAGACAATATGCTAAGAAACCAGGATTTGAAGAAGTGAATCAAGCTCTTGATACTTGGTACAAAAGAATTTCGGATATGTTGCCTTCTTCTGTACACAGGATGTTGGGAGCCATGTCAAGATATTTCCAATATTGCTTAACGACTAATTATGATTATACGATAGAAAAAGTATTCAAAATACAGAAGAAAAGGAGCAAAGGAGGAAAGAAAGCAAATGTAGCAATAAATCCCCCTGGTAAAAATGGGAGTCCGAGTGTAACTCATATTCACGGTGTTGCGAATGATCCTGAAAGCATCATTATGAGCAAGAAAGAATATGAAGAAGGCTTAAAGCTTTTAAGAAATGCAAGTGAGTCATGGGTGGACTGTTTTAAGAGTTGCGAAATACATATATGCGGAATGACTATGGGAAAAGAAGAAAAATTATTGTGGTATGCCTTAGACGAAAGAAAAAAATTCCTTGAAAAACAAAAGTATTTAGCCCACAAACGCCCGCATGGATATGCATATCTTTTCGAAAATAAGAGAAAAGAGGGAGAGGGGAACAAAATCAAGAGATTGAAAACTGCCCTGCTTGAGGCAGCTATCGTCCCGATTGTAATTCCTGTAGAGAACGATGATTATTTTACGGCATGGAAAACACTCATCGGAGAAATGATTTTAAATATCATAGGGGCAAATTCTCAAAATGACTTCGAAAATCTTCCCGAAGAAATCTTGCGCAAATTAGAGCTAGGAGGTGGCAGGATTGCGTCTAGAAATACCAATATGTCTACTGCATTCGCCACATGTTATAAAGATCCTAAATTATGTCAGTTAACATTAAGTAAAAGGAAAAGGCAGGTTATTGAGGAATCGGGGAATTGGCTAATTTATTGTAGAGTATTTGAAAAAAGACATTTTTACAAATTGAATTGGGAGAGTATTCAAAATAGTTATCCAGAGTCAGAAGATGCATGGAACTTTTTCCTCGATTATGGAAGAGGCATACTTTACAAAGTGACTGAAAGTGGAGTTTCTCTTGAAAAGGTTGCACAGGTAGAACGGGGCATGGGTATCGATGCATTCTGTAGGAAAGTTCAATCAAGTGTTAAGAAAAAGACCCGGTAAACAAAGCGTATGCTTGACACCGGAGGACTTCTCCGTATGATTTACAACAACCCCATAATACCATGCTGATACCCATAGTAAGTTTGTTTGCAACCATGTGTACGCCTCCGCCGGCGGAGGTAGCGGTTGTTCCGTACGCGACGCAGGAGATGATCGCCGTCGTGCGAGACAAGAAGACGGTTGTGTTGTGCGATCCTGCGACCGGACGCTGGTTGGGTTCTACGCAGGTTGCGTGGGGTGATGGTGAAATTGTCGGGCAGCCTGTGTTGAGCGGCAACAGACTCACCGTGACTGTCGTGGAAAAGGGGCGTACGATGGTTCGTATCTATGAGATTCCCAGTTTCCGCTTGCTTCAAACGATCCGCCCCTGACAGCAAGCTCTGCTTGCAGTATTGTATGATTCAGGCAAAAGAAACCCTCCCCATGTGCGCGGTTCTCATATCCGCCGAAAGGCAAGATATGGTCCTAAGCGGGGGAGGTTATCTGGCCTCATAATAGCGAACCAAGCAGAGGAGTCAAGAAAAATAGCTGCTTTACTTTGCAAAATCAGGCAAGGAGGGATGTCACCCAGTCATGGGGAGCGCGGGCAGGTTGCCTCACTCCTGCGGGCTGTCAGCGGCGATGAATTGCTGTCGGTGGCTGCGTGGTTTGTCGGGAAGGGTCATGCGGATGGCGCCGGAGCGAACGAGCGGCTCAAGGTAGCGCTGAAGGGCGTACTGAGCTGAGGGAATGCCCAGATAGGCTCGGATTTCAGCACGCGTGCGCGGAACGCGGCAGAAATCAACCAAGTTTTTTGCGTTGGCGGTGACGGAAGGTTGTCTTTTTGTGGAAGAAAGGGGAGGGACCACGGTTGATGCGGCGTTGGAGAGGATGATTCTGAACTCTCCAGCTGAATTGCGGAACGTGGGCTCAGGTAGATGGAACTCCGCCATGGCGCGCCGTATCGTGGGGATGCCGGAGTAGCGATTCTCCGTGAGGTGGAGCGTTTCCATGGCCGTCACCAGCACCGGGTTGCGCGTGTCCGGCTGGCTGTGACCGAGTTGGTCAAGCGTGAGCCGACCGTACAAGCCGCCTGGATTGACGATTTCCAGTCGATCCTCGTACATGTCCAGTTGGATGGGCATATTCTCGGTGTGGACGCTGTAGTCGCGGTGGACCAGGGCGTTCAAGACGGCTTCGCGGACGGCTTCCATCGGGTACTGCGGTTGGTCGGTGCGTTTGCCGGTTTGGGGATTGATTTTTGTAGCCGTGCGCATATTGCGGCGCACGAAGTCCAAGGCTTTGGTCAACATCTCCGGAAGGGTTCCCTCAAGACGCTTGGTGTCGGTGAAGCGGTTGCCTGCGGCATCCACCACTCCCTTGTCCGTGCCGGGAACGCAGGTGGCGGAGATGCAGAGGCGGGGGTAAAACGCCTGCGGAACCAAGCCGAAGAGCAGCAAGGCGGTCATGGTGATGCGTCCCTCCCGAACAATGCCGTTGAGCTCGTACTGCTGAGCCTCGGGGATATGCGCGAGGTTGGGCCTTTCTGACCGCATGAGCGCCATGTATTCATCAAGCTTGTTTTTATCCAGCGCATCCAACGAAGCGCCCTCGACCGGGCGAAGATCATCGCGAACTTTTTGTCGGAACGCCTCATAGCTGTACACCTCATACTCCGTCATGTGCTTATCCGCGTCCCCCACGCGCGAAAACGACCCTCTGACGCGGCCAGCGGCAGTGTGAAAGCAGGGCCGCTCCGCGACGTCTACAGGCGGTATTTCGGCGGAGACGAAGGTCTTGCCGCCTTCGTCATATACCGTGAAGATCGGGCGCACGACGGGCGTCATCTGCTCCCCATACTCCGCTACTTTTTTCTGCAAATCCTGAGCATTGTACACACCTACCTTCGCAAAATGAGCCTTTTCATCGAGTCCGAAGAGCAGAACGCCGCCGTCATTCTGGTTCGCAAAAGCGGACAGGGTATCATAGAGTTTCGCCGGACACCCTTCATGAGCGGACTTGATTTCCAAGGTCTGCCCTTCGCATTCCCGACGCTGGACTTTTTCGATTAACTCACGCAGCTCGTCTTCAATCATGACCCGAATCTTATGTTTTACACCGCGAATTCTATAAGAAATTGATAAAAAGTAAAGAAAAAACATAAGAAAAAAGTAAAGTATTTGCATAAATTTCATAAGAAATACATCGAATATCATAAGATTTGCCTCAAAAACATAAGAAATAAAAGAAAAACATAAGAGATTTGACAAATTGAGGAGATTTCATAAGAAAGATCCTTTACTTTTGACTATGCAGGGACGTGTTGGGAGGTCCCATGAGGTTAGCTCTCCCCTGAATCAGAATGCCTATTAGGCGACTTGGCTTTTTTCTTGATTTACACGTGAAAGTGCGTTACATCACCACACATGAAGAATGTCGCAGCAAGGCAGCGAGAAGATCGAAAGACCCTCGAGTTATCCGTGAAAGGGGTGACAGGCGATGGCCGCAAGATTTCGTTGCGTAACACGGACATCGACACTCTCACAAAGTATTTGGGGCAATGGCGACGACTCGTCGGGCAGAACGTAGACATCAAATTAGAGAATGGTTCCATCAAGGCTACGGTGACTGCGACATCGGCGCTCATTGCAGGTCTTGTGGCAGATTGTGATCATTATGCAAAGGGGCAGACCACGGAGATCCCCGAAGAGCGGCTGAGTGTCTTCCTGCAGATGGAGCAAGATGCCAAGGAAGGGCACAGGCAATATGGGGTCACATGCGAGGGAAGGCAGTGTTTACGTATCGGCCCAGGTATTCATCGGAAGGCAGCTCGGAATCGTGTAGAGGAGGCAGAGCTTGAGATTGAGGGCGCCGTCACCGATGCCGGTGGCGAGGGATCTCCGAATATTCACCTATTCAATAAGCACGGCAAGTACACGATATCAGTAGATCGGCAATTCCTGGAGGGGCTGAGCGAGAATATCCTCTACAAGACCATTCGTGTTTTGGTGAAATGCAAATATGATGTTGTGGAGCAGGTGTATAAAGATTATACGCTCAAGGAGCTCGTCGATATGCCCGTATTGGATGAGCAGAAGCTGACGGCAGCCATCAAGCAGGGGACAAAGGATTGGCAAGGTGTGGATGATCCGTACAAGTGGTTAGTTTCAGTAAGGGGAGGTGAGGAATGACCGTGCTCTTTGATACGTGCGCTCTTATCTCGTTACTTAATGAGAAAGCTATTTGTCATGTCTCTGCTGAGCAGTGCCTGCGAAAATTAGTGGAAGGGAAACATCGCATCGTGGTAAGTCCGCTTACACTTGCCGAGTATGGCGTCAAGGGCAACTTGGCTGATGTCTATGCTCAGCCTTTTCGTATTCCTAATTTTGGTGTGCCCCATGCTGAGAAAGCGGCAAAATTCCGGGCTGTAACTTGTGATGCAGAAAAAGTCGAACGGAAAAAGCCCCACGATCGGCAGTTTATAGCCACTGACACGATGATCCTTGCCCAAGCAGCAGCCGAACAGGTTGATCGTGTGCTTACAAACGATACGCGCACTTTTACGCGCACGGCTGAGGCTTTGAAGAAAGCAGGAGAAATTTTGCCAAATGTTGTCCTGTTGAATGATGACCCGCTCTACCATCTTGGACTGACTTCCCAAAGAAATTTCGATTTTGAGAAATAGAATCATAGCGATTCAATAAAGTTGGGGCACGCCGTGGCGGAGGAATCAAGTTTTTTGCGTAAAGCGCAAAATTGCGTTTGCCAAGACAGGTGTATGGTGGTATAAGGAAAGCACAGAGCGGAGGGAAAAAGACTTCGCAATGGGTCAGGTGACGCCGTAAGGTCACCCCGGAAGCCGCGCGTGCGGCGGATGGGCAAATAATGTGACGGCATAGGTCAATCCTTCGGCGGGAACGCTGATTGTAGAGAACGAGATGCCGTGGCAATCACCCTGAGAGCGGGTGGAAGCTGCGGTTTTTTGTATCTGCGGGCTTGTGCTGTCGGTCGTTCAACCAATTAAGCACAACTCAAAGATATGTTAAAACTGGATAGATTACCCTCAAGCAGGGCGCCCCAAAGCGCGGAGCAGAAGGTTGAAAACAAGTGGCAGGATTATCAGCCGCAGACATCACAGGAGTGGGACGATTTTCTGGCACAGCCGGTAGAACTTTGCCACCGCCGACCGGTGCCACAAGGAAGCGCGCTGGAGCTGTTGTCGGACAACATTGACCTGTTGCTGGAGAATACGGAGAAAATCGTCCAAGCGCCGGAGATGGCAGAATGCCGGGAGGTAGAGGGAGGAGCTGCGCTGACGACGCTTGATTTGGGCGATCTCCTTTGGGCGTGGAAAAGGGGAAAAGCCGGCTGGAAGCGGACCTCTGTCGAAGGGCATCCCCTGTATGCGCTCAACATCAATGGCTCTGTTCTCAGCGGCTCATGCTATATGTACAAATTGCTTGATCCCATTGCCAAGGAATTGGGCACCACGCTGTCCTGGTGGCGTCCGAGTCTCAGCAAGGCTCGTTGGATTCTTTGCAATATCCAACGGGTCCCGAAACGTCCGTGGAAGAAAATCCCGCCGCTTCACGCCCCTGTGCACTGCGGCGAGTCGTTTGCCGACTGGGAACGGCGGACGCAACGATATATGCCCGGCGTGGATGAGGTCGAGCCGCACTACCTGATTCCCCCGACACTCAGCTTGGCTGAAATCATCGCCAAGTTGAAGGCCGATCAGATCAAGTGAGCATATTCCGGGTTGCGGCGACGGAGGGTGGTGAGCCAAGTGGAGGGCAGAGAGGCATTGGGGAAGGTGGCGGCGTAAAGCACGGCGGCGGTGGCGGCATTGGTGTCGGTATCGCCGCCGGCGGAAGCCGAACGAGTGATGGCGGTGCGCAGGGAAGGCGCATGGAGAAGCTGGTAGAAAGCGCCCTGAAGCGCCACGAGAACCCAACCGATGAATTCGCCATCGTAGTCCGGCACATGGTGAAGTGAGGCGCGAAGAGCTGCCTCCACAGCGCCGGTGGCGGAATGGCTCGGATCGAACGGGCGATCCTTCCCCCTGCAGAGAGCAAGGGCGTGACGGAGAACTTGCTGAGGGGAAGCCGGGCGCCGTTTCCTTGCGGCAGTGAAGGCGTAGAGGAGAGAACCGGTGAAAACGTAATTCGCAAGGAGACAGGTGGGGTGGGGATGGGTGAGGGCGGCATCCTGCAGGGCGGCATTTCTCCAATCAAATTGGGGATGCTCCGCCGCCCACAGCGCGATGGGGAATATGCGCATGAGCGCCCCATTGCCCTGCGACTCCAGATTAAAGTGTCCTTCCAGGGAATCTTTCACCGTTTCCCCCACATCCGGCGGATCTGTGGCGAGCCAAGTGAGGTATTCCTCACGGGCGATGTCCGGGTCGTAGCCATCCGCACGCACCAACGCACGCTGCAGGCAAGCGGCCATCTGCGTGTCATCCGTCACCACTCCGGCCTCACGATCAGTCATGATGCCGAACCCGGGGACCATCTTTTGCAAACCGAGCGGGAAACGGGAGACGATTTCACTGCGATAGCAAAATTCAGCCGGTGCACCCAAGGCATCACCGACCATAAAGGCAGACCAGAGTCGCGCGGAGGGGGAAGAAACAGGGAGTTGCATGAGCCTATTATACACCCATTTTCATCGATGACGGAGGGAATGACGCAATATCGGCAAGTCAGTCGCGGCTGGGGGAGATGCGCAGGGGAACCCGCGAGCCCCTCTTCAGGCCGAGGCGAGTGCGGCGTGCAAGGCGTGGCTTGACATGCGGGAAGTGAGCAGGTACAATGCGCGCGATGTTTGTGGAGGCAATAGATGGACTGCTGGCGCAGATGAGCGGTTGGCTGTGGGGCTACGTGTTGCTTTTTGGGTTGTTGGGGACGCATCTTTACCTGACGATTTTGTTGCGTTTTCCGCAGAGGCACCTCTTCACAGCCTTGCGTTACTATTTTGCTGGGCGCGATGGGGAGGGCAGTATCTCGCACTTTAGTTCACTGATGGTATCGCTGGCGGCCAATGTTGGCACCGGGAATATCGTTGGAGTGGCAACGGCCGTGGCCATGGGCGGGCCGGGAGCCGTGTTTTGGTGCATGCTGACGGGCTTCCTCGGGATGTCGACGCGCTATGCAGAGAGTTTACTGGCCATCCGCTACCGCGTGCGCAATGGGCGGGGTCATATTGTGGGCGGCCCCATGTATGCCATAGAACGCGGGATGGGGTGTAAGTGGCTTGCTGTGCTGTTTGCAATTTTTACGGCGCTGGCAGCTTTCGGCATAGGAAATGTCACCCAAGCGAATGCGGTGGCAGGGGTCTTGCGTGAATGTCCATTACACATTGCCCCGTGGCAAACAGGTCTTGCCTTGGCCGCACTGGTAGCAGTGGTGTTGCTTTTTGGATTGAAAGGGATATCCCATGTGTGCACAGCGTGTGTGCCGGGCATGGCGCTCATCTACATGGCGGGCTGCGGGGCGCTCATTGGTTCCCATCTTGAACTCGTGTGGCCGGCGGTGCAACTCATTTGTTCTTCGGCATTCCATCACGAGGCTGCCGCTGGCGGATTCATCGGTTCTACCATCATGCTTGCCATGCAAACAGGGGTACGTCGGGGCTTATTCTCCAACGAGGCGGGCATGGGCTCCTCTCCCATTGTGTCTGCATCGGCGCGCACGCCCAACGCGGTACAGCAGGCGCTTGTCTCCTCCACAGGCCCGTTCTGGGACACCGTGGTGATATGCTCACTTACGGGGTTGACACTCACCATCTGTTTGTTGGCTTATCCCGCTATTGCAAGTGGAGAAGGGAGTATGCTCACCTATCGCGCCTTTGCGAGCGCAGGGAGTGTATGTTCGTGGTTACTTACGATCAGCTTGGCTACATTCGTGATATCCACCTTGCTGGGATGGTCCTACTTTGGGGAGCAGGCCCTGGCCTACTTGGGAGGAGAAAGGTTGATTCTGCCCTATCGCATGGTATGGGTGCTGGTGGTGTTTTTAGGCTGTGTGGTGCCCAGAAGTACCATTGTATGGAACTTTGCGGACTGTGCGAACGGTCTTATGGCACTCCCGAATCTTGTGTGCATGATTGCGCTGTCGGGGGTGTTGCTGTCCCAAACGCGCTATTATTTGTGGGGGAGGCGGCTTGATGAGGTCGATGCTGCGGTGAGCGCTACTGAGGAGTGAGAGAACGCGTGAGCTCATTCTCTTCCTATGGCGCTTTGCGCGAATGCGTACGAGAAAGCTCTGAGAAAAGTTCAACGCAAAGCCTCCTTGGGGTGTCTCACCTGTAACGGGTCTCCCAGCGAGCCATGAAGGAGAGAGCGTGGCGCGCTATTTCAGGGGAGCCCCGGGTTTCATAGGTAGTAAGTTGGAACGCCCGCGGGAGAAATCCTGCGGGCGTTTTTCATCTTTCGGCGTTCGACATTCCAAGAATCATACCGGGTATGATTTTGTGTCCTGCGAAAAAACTCTCCACATTCATCTTGCGGGCGCCCGGCGGCTGTAGGGTAGAGATGCGGATGGCGCCGCCGTGTACGCCGCCGCAGGAGACGATAAGCCCATCAGCCCCGGCTTCCAACACCATGCCCGGGGTGGCATCCAGAGGCTTTACCATGTTGGCAAACACGTCCACCGGGGGGAATATCTTGAGAGATTTGTCCGAACCGCTTTTCACGGACGGATAAAAAGTGTAGGAACCGGGCCAGGAGTGGTAGGCTCGGATTTTGCGAGCCACCTGAAAGGCGGGTTGCGACCAATCAATGCAGCCATTGGCGCGTGTAAGTTTGGGCGCGTACGTCATCAGGTTTTCGTCCTGTTCGGTGCGTCCTGCCTCGCCACTTGCCAAGCCATGTATTGCTTGGAGCAGGGGGGCGGGGGCAAGCTCAGCGAGGGCATCGTGCAAGTCCTCGGCAGTTTCAGTGCCGCGCAGGGGGAGGCGGGCACAGCAGATTATGTCCCCCGCATCCAATTTTTTTACCACATGAATGATGGAGATGCCGGTTTCGTCATCCCCTGCTTCAATGGCAGCCTGGATGCAGGCGGCGCCACGGTGGCGCGGGAGCAGGGAGGCGTGCGCGTTAATGCAGGCAATGCGCGGCACGTCAATAACCTCCTGCGAGAGGAGTTGTCCGTAGGCCATCACCACCACAATATCCGGCTCCAACTCTTGTAGCGCTTTAAGCGCCTCCGGACTGCGCACACTTTCCGGCTGCAATACGGGCAAACCTAAACTGATCGCCCTCTGCTTGACACGCGGCGCCGTGAGCACCTGGTGGCGTCCAACGGGGCGGTCGGGCTGGGTGATGAGCGCTGCCAGCTGCCCCGTGTGCTGCAAGGCCTGCAGGGAGGGAAGGGCGATATCGCCGGTGGCCATCATTACAATGCGCATGCCCTCTTTTAGGTGGAAAGCTTCCACTTGTCAAGTCAGAATGCCGCAATTTGCGTGGCTTTCTGACAATTTTGGACGATTCATTGGCCAACGCTTGAAAGGAGGGAATCTTCATGGTTGCACGCATTATTTCCATCGATGATTTTCGAGGCTTGCGAGGAATTGCCAAATGAGGTATATTGCGAACATGCGCATGATGGTTGTGATATCCCTGACATTTGCGGCGTACGCCTTTTTGCGCGGGGTGTATCCGCTGGCGTGGAAATGGCCGTTCAAGGTGTTGGCAGCGGTGGCGTTATTGGTGGTGGCATGCATCTTCCCGGTGCTTCGGAGTATGGGCGGGGATCTACCCTTTGCGCCGGATGTGCCGGGCTGGTTTCTGTTGACTTACAGCGGTCTCTACATGCTCATGCTTTCCTTTGCCGGCTTGTTGTTTTCCGCGTGCATCGTTTACGATTTCCTTGTCCTGTTCATCCCGCGTCTGCGGAAAGGGGAACAGGCTCAACGGAGGCATCTCCGAACGCGTTTGACAGGAGTCTCGTTTGCGGTGGCTGTCTTGATCTGTGGAATCGGAATGTATGAGGCTCTCTGCCCGCCACGCATTCGTGAAGTGAAGCTGCAGCTTCCCGTGGATAAGCCATTTCGTATTGCGCTCTTGTCAGATCTCCACGTAGATTTTGTGAAGGACGCTTCCACGGTGCGCGGCTGGGTACGGCAAACGATGCAACTCCGACCGGATATCATCGCGATTACCGGCGACTTTGTGGATGGCTCGGTGCGGCAGCGCGGGGATGCTCTGAGACCGCTTGCGGAGTTGCATGCTCCCTTTGGGGTGTACGCCGTGCCGGGCAATCACGAATATTACTCCGGTTATGGGGAATGGGCGCCTTTCCTGCGTTCTCTGGGGCTTCGACTGCTGGAAAATGAACACGTGACGTTGTCGGAACTCGGCGTCGTGCTGGCAGGAGTGACAGATCCTGCGGCGCGCGGCTTTGGCTTTGAGCATCCGGATGTGACCAAGGCAACAGCGGGCGCGCCAACGGGGCTTTCTGTCATCCTGCTGGCTCACCAGCCCGGACTCGCACGAGACGCTGAACACTGCGGGGTAGCTCTCCAACTTTCCGGACATACTCACGGCGGCATGATACTGCCCCTGTATCCTCTCGTTGCGCGTTTCAATGCGGGCTATGTTTTCGGTCTCTATCGCCGCGGTAACATGCAGGTGTACGTGAATCCCGGCACAAGCCTGTGGACCATGATGCCGCTGCGCCTCGGCGTGCCCTCCGAGATTACGTTGCTGCAAATTGAGCCGTCAGCAAAGTGATGCCGCAAACACGATCGATTGAACAAGCAGAGCTTTCCCGTGCCCACCCGGAGTAAACACATTTGGATGAAGCGGGAAAGTGTGAATTGCGAGAATGTATGCAGCATATGGTAGAAAGAATTGAGGCCATTCTCGGGGAATTTTTTGTTGAGTTCAAGCCTCTTGAGGTGATAGGATGTGAGGCATGGGCACGATAGCTTTAAACAATGGGGTGGAGATGCCGCAGCTCGGGTACGGTGTCTTCCAAGTGACGCCGGACGAATGCAAGAACTGCGTGCTGGGGGCAATTGCCGCAGGATACCGCATGATTGACACGGCGCAGGCGTATTTCAATGAGGAGGGCGTGGGCGCGGCGGTGCAGGAGAGCGGCGTGCCCCGTGAGCAACTCTTTTTGACGACGAAGGTGTGGATTTCCAATGCCGGCGAAAAGAAAGCGATGGCCTCGATCAACGAGTCACTGCGTAAATTGCGCACGGATTACATCGATCTGCTGCTCATCCATCAGGCGTACGGAGACTACTACGGCACTTACCGTGCAATGGAAAAAGCGTTGACTGCGGGGAAGGTACGCGCCATTGGAGTGTCGAACTTCCAAGTTGGACGTTTCGTGGATTTGGCGCTGCACGTGGAAGTGCCGCCGGCGGTTAATCAGTTGGAAGCGCACGTGTTCAGCCAACAGCGTGGCATGGAGTCCGTGTTGAGCGACTTTGGCACCAAACTCATGGCGTGGAGTCCGCTGGGGCAAGGACGCAACGGACTTTTCACCCATCCGACCCTGGCTTCTATCGGCGCCCGGCACGGCAAATCCCCTGCCCAGGTGGCGTTGCGTTTCCTGCTACAGCGGGGTTTTATCATCATCCCCAAGACAACCCACCCGCAGCGTATGCGTGAGAACGCGGATATCTTCGATTTTTCCCTCAGTGAACAGGAGATGAGCATACTTACCCAACTCAACGAAAAGGATGCCGGTAACGTCAATTTTGATGCTCCCTCTTTCATCCGCTATCTCATCGAGACCTATGGGTAATGTTCATTACGGTTGTTTTGCATTTGATTGACCGGGAGTAGGTTGCACAGACGTAACTTCCTCTTTTGGCGCACTCATTCTGTCCGAATGCGCATTGGCATGGATTTTATGGGAAGTCTTGCTTTATACGACTGATTGTGCTAAACTCCGAACCCGGAATTACTTGGTGCAATGAACCAGGTCCAAAAGAAACGATTGGCTTTCGGACTGACGGAAGGGCTCTCCGGTGTATTTTCGTTGTTCGTGGTGCTGTGGGTTATGGGCTTTGTGCAGGGGCAAATGCTCACGCAGGGTTTGCACATTCTGCTGGGGGCGCTGGTGTGGGTCAACGCTGCGTGTGTGTACGCCCGCATTCTGCGTCCTCTGCTGCGGCGAGTTGAGAAGAGACTTCCTTCTCGTCCGGATTGTTTCCTGTTGGGTGTGGTTACCCTCAACTCCTTACTGCTGGCGGGCGCCGTCATGCTCTCCGTGCCGCGGGATAATCTGTATTGGGTTTTGTTCACAGCAATGCTGCTGAGTATTGTGCAAGGCATTTTTTCATCGGAGCGCATGCTGCGACTCGTACTTGATGCACGATCCGGCGGGGTGCAGAGACTCACCAAAACTGACCGCTGGTCGCCGGTGATCATCTTCTTTTTGGGTATGGCCGGTTGGGTGCTGGGAAGCACTCTCCTGCTCATGACGCCCAATGCCCACACCAGCGGCAGCACACTCTCCTTCATCGACGCCCTTTTCACCTGCGCGAGCGCCACATCCATCACCGGGTTGACCTGTATTGACGTGGGAGCCGAACTCTCCCAATTCGGCCAATTCATCGTGCTTATGGATTTTCAAATTGGCGCCATGGGAGTGATGACGTTCACCTATTTTGTGATGATGATGATCGGCAATCGCCTCAGCGTGGGCGGGAGCAGCGCCGTTTCTTCAATGTTAGACCAGGAAAATCTGCGCACCATCCCCGCCTTGCTCAGCACCGTCGTGGGCGTGACGCTGAGCATTGAGGCTGTCGGCGCTCTGCTCCTGTACAACATGTGGGAAGGCGTGCAGGGGGTGGATCAGGCTCATCTTTTGTTTTACGCCATTTTCCACTCGGTTTCCGCCTTCTGCAACGCCGGCATCACTCTTTTCCCGGACAACATGGCGCAGAGCGGCGTGAGCTCCTGTTACTCGGCGCAGGTGGTGATGCTGCTGCTTATCATCGCCGGCACCTTGGGCTTCGGCATCTACAGAGAAGCCCTGGCGAGACTGGGACGTCGTTTGCACCACAAGAAGAACACGCGACGTTGGAGCACGCATTCCTGGTTGGTCATGCGCGTCACCTCCATCGTGCTGCTGGGAGGTTTCCTAGGATTAACCTTTCTGAGTTTTTTGGAACCCTCCTCCACCCACGCCGTGACGGGGCACTCGCTTTGGGAAAGCTTGTGGAATACGGTCGGACGCTCGGCCGGCTTCAATCTCACCGACATCACGGAGTATGGTCCCGTGTACAAGCTTTTTCTGTGCATCCTCATGTTCGTGGGCGGCAACCCGGCGGGCACGGGCGGAGGCGTCTTTGCCCCGGTGGTCGCCATCTGCGTGCTCGAGGTGTTTCGCGTGCTGCGCGGCCAGCAGGATGTCCAGATCCACGAGCGCCGCATTGCCCGCTCCACTGTGGAGCGAGCCATGGCCACCGTGGTGCTCTCCATTTTCTGGATCATCGTCACCACCATGCTGCTCTTGTTGGTGGAGGAGTGGAGCAACGGGGCGGACAAGAGCCACGCGGGACTTACCCACCTGCTCAACATGCTTTTCCTGGAGGTGAGCGCCTACACCACCACCGGCTACTCGCTCATTGATCCTGCCGACCTCTCCGCGTTCTCCAAATTCATCATCACGCTCAACATGCTCTTTGGTCGCATGGGCATGTTCACCTTCATGCTCATTTTCATCACTCCCAAACCCCCGCAACCTTTCCGTTTTCCGGAAACGCGTCTCCCGCTCAACTAATCCCTACACCAACACACAACTATGGCTCATTCCAGAAAATTCGTTATCATCGGCATCGGCCAATTCGGTCGCGCCCTCGCTCTGCACCTGCATGATGAAGGTTACGAAGTGACCGCTATTGATGAGTGCGAATCCGCTATCAATGACATCAAGGACAAAGTCACGCAACCCATCATCGGGGATGCCACCAGCGACAATCTCCTCGACAAGTTGGACCTGGGGAGCAACACGCACGTGATTGTCGCCGTGGGCGAACGTTTCGAGCGCAACCTGCTTATCGCCGCTCATCTCAAAATCACCAAGGGAGTGGAACATCTCTATGTACGATCAGTCAATGAACTTCAGTCGGAGATGCTCAAGTTGCTCGGCGTCACCGAGCTTTTCCGCGTAGAAGACGTGGCTGCTCGCCAACTGGCGCGACGCTTTATCAACCGCAGTTTCAAGAGTCTCACGACGATTGACTCCACGCACTCCCTCGCCGAAGTGCCACTGCCGGACGAATGGATCGGCAAGTCCCTCATGGAATCCGGTCTGCGCTCGAAATACCACCTCAACCTCATCACCGTGCGCCGTGGCACACCCAGCGAAACGCCCCCGGACGAAGCCCTGATTGAACAGCCTGAGCAGCCCGTCATCGGCACCCCCGACCCCGCCATGGCGTTTCAACAGGAAGACGTGCTCGTCCTCTTTGGCAAACAGAGTGATTTGGATGACTTCGTGAAGGATATCCACGGCTGATGTCAGCCACCTCTCTCCATACACCGCGCGTGGTTCTGCCGGGGCGTTGGTTCGGCGGTTATATCTTTGATCTGGACGGCACGCTGGTGGACAGCATGCCCCTGCACTTCCGGGCATGGCGCCAGGCGTTGCACGATGCCGGAGCAAACGCATCCGTCTTTGATTGGAATGACTTCCTGGCTCACGGAGGAATGGCTGCCGTAGACATCGTGAAGGATCTGAACCGCAAGCATGGACTCTCCATGCCGCCGGAACAGGTGGCCCATGCCAAGCGTTCCCTTTATGCCGACCTTGTCGCGTGCGAGAAGTTGCCTGTCATTCCGGAGACGATCAACTTGGTGCATGAATTGCGCCGCCGCGGCATCCCGTATGCCATCGGCACCGGCAGCGCCATCGCCGGCGCCATGCAGACCCTTCGCGCGGCCGACCTGCAGACTCTCTTCCCGATCATTGTCACTCCGGAAGATGTGCCCCACGGCAAACCCGCTCCGGATATTTTTTTACGAGCTGCTGAGCTCATGCGCGTTTCTCCGCGCGACTGCATTGTATTCGAAGATGCCGATCCCGGGATATGTGCCGCCGAAGCCGCGGGCATGCAATTTGCGCGAGTTCTTCCCCTTCCACTTTGACGGCCGGAGGTCATCGTTCGTCCGTCCTCGCGAGATCGCGCAGTGCGAACGTCTGCAACATCGTAAAAGCTACTGCTCCTCATCCAGCATAGCGCGCATGGAAGCAAAAAAGTTCTTGCAAGTTTCCTCGTCTGCCGGGGCATTGAGCACGCTGTCGTAGTCGACAAACTCATAGAGGCTGGCAGGGATTTCAGAGAGAAAGGGAGAGGGTGCGCATTTTTCCTGCTTGCCGTAGCGGGTACGCTGGGCGCAGTAGGTGAGCGTCAGTTGCTCCTGAGCACGGGTGATGCCGACGTAAAAGAGGCGGCGCTCCTCATCCAGATTGCCCTCATCCACCGAGCGGTTGTGAGGCAGGAGTCCCTGCTCGACGCCCACAATATACACACGCGGAAACTCCAGTCCCTTGGCGGCATGCATGGTGATGAGGCACACTCCGGATTTCTTCTCGATGTCCTCTTCCTCCTTTTCATCATCCAGCGAGACGGAGGCCAGGAAATCTGCCAGTTTGCCCGGACTCGGAGAGGCCTGCCGCAGCGTGCCGAGCAGCTCGTCCAAGGCAGCCTCGCGCTGCAATTTTTCCTCCGGAGTCTTACAGATGCGTTCCATGTAGCCGATATAGTCGGTTTCGCGCAAGAGGTCAGATGTGAGTTCTGCGGCATCCTTTCTCATGTGCGCAAAAGCATCGCGATACTTTTCGATAAGCTGCACGAAGCGCGCCACATTCTCTCGCGCACGATCGTGGAGCGCTGCAAGAGTCGAAGAATCGTGCAAAGCATTCCACACACTCGTGTGCAGCTCCCGGCTCTTTTCAAGAAGTTGTCCGGCAGTTACAGCGCTGATGCCGCGCGACGGCGTGTTGAGGATGCGCAGCAGGTGCAAATCTGCCGCCGGGTTGGCCAGTGTGTGAAGATAACTGAGGACATCCTTTACTTCGCGGCGGTCGAAAAAGCTCTTGCTTCCCACCATGCGATAGGGGATATGGCGTTCGCGCAGCGCCATCTCCAGCGGGCGGCTTTGGACATTCGCGCGGAACAGAACGGCACAGTCCTCCCACGCCACGCGGTCACGCCGGTGCATCTGTTCAATCTCGTCGGCCACAAAGTCAGCCTCCTCCGCCGCCCCGGGCATGCTGATCACGCGCACCGACTCTTCTCCTTCCTTTTTAGTACGCAGCGTTTTTTCGCGACGGCCGATGTTGTGACGGATGAGGGCGTTGGCACAGTCGAGCACCTGCCGCGTGCAGCGGTAATTTTCCTCCAATTTGATAATTTTGGGGTTAGGGAAGAAGCGTTCAAACTCCAGGATATTGGAAATTTGCGCCCCGCGCCACCCGTAGATTGATTGATCGTCATCCCCCACCACGCAAACATTGTGCGCCGGACCGACCAACTGTCGCAACAGGCTCATCTGCAACCCGTTCGTGTCCTGAAATTCATCCACCGTGATATGTGAAAAACGTTTTTGCCAGGTAGAGCGCACCTCGTTGTTCATGCGCAGCAGACGCTCAGCCAGGATGAGCAGATCATCAAAATCCACCGCATTCTGAGCCTTAAGTTCCTTCTGATACGCCTCCGCCACAGCAGCCACCAGTCCATCCTCAATCTCGCGGTACGTGAGTCCCCGATTGCGCGCGGCAGAGTATGCCGCCAACACCTGACCCGGCTCCAGCTTTTCCCCACGCCCGCCGTGCTCCATGATGAGGCGTTTGATGAGGCCAGATTGATCGCTCCCGGTGAGAATCGTGAAGTTTTCCTTGTAACCCAGCCGCCCGATTTCACGACGCAAAATGCGCACGCACAGGGAATGGAAAGTGCACACCGTCATTTCCTTGGCCGCATCGGACCCCACTAAACCCGCTACACGTCCGGCCATTTCATTGGCTGCCTTGTTGGTGAAAGTAAGCGCAAGTATGCCCTTGGCCTCAATGCCCTTCTGGAGCATTTGAGCAATACGGCAGGTTACGGTACGCGTCTTCCCTGTCCCCGCACCGGCAAGAATCAACACCGGACCGTCAAGCACTCGCACAGCCTCTCTCTGAGCCGCATTCAGTTTGTTGATGTCAAACTTTTCCGCCATACCCAATTCATCGCGCTGCATGGTACCACACGTCTCCCGCGAGGTCAAGCTTGCCAACGGAACGAGCAGAGCAACCGCATTGAGAAATGCGGTCGCCATTTATGCTTCCCGCTCGCTTCCGCAAGCTGCTGGTAAATCCAGTCGATGTTCTCGTCCTGCTTGCGTTCCAGCGTCACGTGCTTTTCCGATATGGAGTGGGTGTAGCGCTCCACAAACCACCCGCCTAGCTTTTTCTTTGCGGCGTAAAGCCTGCCGGTTAATCGCCCCAATATACTCCCAACTCTTCTCCTCCTTTAAGAGACTCGCCGCCCGGCTCTGGATATCCTCCATCCGAGCCTCCATGCGATAAGGTGTCTGCGCAGAGGCGTCCGTTCTGTGTGATATCCTTGCTTTCTTATATCGAGAGGTCAGTGACTTTATTTTTGAGTCAATACGCACTCATTTTTTCCCGATTGCGCAATGCGGGCCCCGGGATTTCGTGCTTGCCAGCCCATGGCGGGCATGTTAAGATGCCAGCATGAAGGGGATGGTGACGATAGCGGCGCTTGTCGCGATGGTGCTCCTAGGTTCATGCTCGTGGAAGAAGCATTCCAATCCTGCGCTCGCAACCCCTGCGACAACGCAGCGGGTGGAACCCACGCCGGCCCAACAGGAAGCTGCCAAGAAGCTCCTTAGCGAAAGAGAGAAAAAAACCGAACCCTCACTGGGAGAGGTGCCGGAGCCGGCAACGGAAGCAGCACCAACAGAAGCGTCGGCAGAAGCGCCGGAAGGGAGGCCGTTGATGATAAGGGATCCCCAGTCAGCGACTTATCGGGCGATGGATGAGGGCGTAGGGGATGACGATACGTCGCCTGACCCGGCGCAGCAACGCGGGTTGCGGTCACCGGCTTTGCCCAAGCTGTTGCCGATGGATATCAACGGAAAAATCAACCCCGGTTTGTAATGCAGCCGGATACGCCACCCCGGGGCTTCGTGTCGCAGCCCTTTGCCTACCACCAGGAGGTGGAGTTGCGCATTGATGCGCTCAGCAACGAGGGCGATGGCGTGGGGCGCGTGGACGGGTGGGTGGTGTTTGTTCCGTTTGCTCTGCCGGGCGAAAGGGTGCGCGCACGTGTTTTTCGCAATGAGAGCAACTGTTCGCGCGCGGACCTGGCAGAGGTGCTGGAGCCTTCGCCCGACCGCGTGACGCCCCGCTGCCCGGTGTTTGGCATTTGCGGCGGCTGTCAGTATCAAAACCTGCGCTATGAGCAGCAGTTGGAGTGGAAACGCCGCCAGGTGGCGGATCTCATGCGCCTGCGCGCGGGCATCGAGACGCCAGTGCTTCGTCCTATTGCCTCTGACCAGCTGTACGGCTACCGCTCTAAAATCACCCCTCATTTCCATAAGCCGCGGGCGCAGAAAATGGGTAGTATCGGTTTCCTGCGCGCGGGGAGTCGCAACGAGCTGTGCGATATAACCCAGTGTCCCATCGCGATGGACCCCATCAACGAGGCGCTGCCGCTGCTGCGGCGGCAGGTGCAAGCAGCGGCGGCGCAGTACAAGCGCGGGGCCACGCTCCTGATGCGCGTGAGCGAGGGGGCGGTGCTTACCAATCCGCATGCTGTGTGCACGGAGCACGTGGGTGGACTGGCGCTGAACTTTTTGGCCGGTGACTTCTTCCAGAATAACCCTTATATTTTGCCCGCTTTCACTGATTACGTGGCCGGGCAGGCTAGTGGCAAGGGCGCCTGTTTCCTTGTGGACGCCTACTGCGGCAGCGGCCTCTTTGCGCTTACGCTCGCAAAGTTTTTCGAAAGCGTGACTGGTGTGGAGGTGAGCGAGAGCAGTGCAGATTGGGCTCGCGCCAATGCCGCAGCCAACGGCATTTCCCATGCCCGGTTTCTGGCGGCCAGCGCGGAGTCGATCTTTGAGCAAATCAGTTATCCTGCACAGCGCACCGTGGTGGTGATTGACCCGCCGCGGAAGGGCTGCGACAAGCTGTTCCTGGACCAGCTCTTTGCCTACGGGCCGCAGCGTGTGGTGTACGTATCCTGCAACCCTGCCACCCAGGTGCGCGATCTCGTCTTTTTTCGCGAGGCCCGCTACAGGATTGCCGAGGTGCAACCATTCGATCTCTTCCCACAAACTAAGCACTTGGAGTGCGTAACAACCCTCGACCGAGACTCATGAAACAAAATGAACCGCGCCTCTCCCGAAGCGCTGAGGATTACCTGGAATGCATAGGCCATCTCTGCCGGGAAAAGGGAGTGGCCCGCGTGAATGATATTGCGCAGCGTCTTCATGTCAAAAAACCCAGTGTCACTGTTGCAGTGCGTCGTTTGGCAGAGTTGGGCTATGTGAGCTACCAGCAGTATTCTCCTATTGAGCTTACGCCGCGCGGCCGCACGTATGCCGACCGTGTGATCAGCGCGCATAGCATCTTGCGCCGATTCATGCGCGAGGTGGCAGGCCTGAGCACGTCGCGCGCCAATGAAACGGCCTGTCTCATTGAGCATATCCTCACGATGGACGAGATACAGCGCCTCAGCGAGAAATTGCCCCGGCGGGACAATTTGTGAACAATCTGCCAACCCAAATGATCCCACCCTTATGTCCTACGCAAATCGAGACGGCATGAGCATCACCACTGCGCTCATTATCTCCAACATTGTTGTCTTTCTCATCAACAACATGGTGGAGGTGCCGGCGCTATACGGGGTAGCTAATCCGATGTCTCCGCAAATGGAACCGGTACTCTACGTGCGCGGTGCGTATTCATGGTTCACCTGCTTTGGTGAGGGGCAACTCTGGCGGCTCATCTCATACCAATTTTTGCATGCGAATATATGGCACCTCATTTTCAATATGTGGGCCCTCTATTTCTTTGGATATGCCGTGGAGTATTCTATGGGGGCTCATCGCTATTTGATTTTTTACTTGTCGTGCGGGGTGGCAGGGGCTTTATTTAGCTCGTTGCTTTTCGGCGTGGGGGTTCTGAGTACGCCTGATGTGAGCTTGCTCGCGCAGTACACGCCGCTGGGCGATTTGTTGAACGCTGCAGGACTAAGCCCGGAAGAGTTTTGGAAACTCGTCCCTATGGTGGGCGCGAGTGCAGGCATCTATGGCGTGCTGGTGGCGGTGGCCTTTCTCTATCCGCACAGTGTGGTCCAGATGCTCTTCCCTCCCATTGCTATGACGATGCGCACCTTTGCGCTCATGGCGATGGGCATTGCCTTTTTAACCGTCACCTTCAATGGCAACAATGCCGGGGGTGAGGCGGGGCACCTCGGCGGTATCATCCTATCGGCTGTTATCATGTGGATTTGGCGCCGCCGCGCACGCGAAAGAGGTGAAGTATGACCGTTATTTTCGACATGGACGGCACGCTGTTTGCGGGGGATTCGCAGCTGCGTTTTGCGCGTTGGGTGTTGCAGCGTCACGGGTGGCGGCGATTCTATTTGCTGTTGGTGTTGCCGGGGTTGTTGCTTCGTGCGCTTGGACTGCTGAGCACGCAGGGCATGAAACGACTCTTCCTCTGTTATGCCTGGGGGATGCGGCGTGAGACGCTCGCTCGCGAGTGCGCTGATTTTGTGCAGCAAGAGCTTCTGCCTGCCGTATATGCGCCGCTGCGTGAGCGGATAGACCAACACCGCGCCGCCGGGGATGAAACCGTACTTTGCTCGGCCTCTCCTGAGTGGTGGACCAACATATTGGGCGAACGGATGGGCTTTTCGCGCACGATTGCCACCCCGGTGCAGGCGCCGGGAAAGCGTGTGCCTTTCATGCCGCATATTCCGCCGCCCGGCAACAACCGTGGGCGTGCCAAGGTGCTACGTCTGGCCGACTGCGGCATCACCCACGCCCAAGTGGGCTACACGGACAGCGCGGCGGATTTTCCCATGCTGGCCCTCTGTGAGCGCGCCGTGCTGGTCAATCCCTCCGCTCGCTTCGCTCGCGCCTTGCCGCAAGCCGATTTGATTTGCACGGGACGTCAGCGAGAGGCGGGGCTGTGCTATGCGCTGCGTTGCCTGTTTGGGCTGTGATGCGGCTTGACAAATCAAGCGCCTCAGGCTAGGATGGTCACGTGGAACAGACTGCCGCCAGCAATACAGGAGGGAGAGATTTGCGCGGCCTTGTCAAGTCGTACCTCACGGGGTTGATGGCCCGCGGCGAGAGGCATTTGGCGCTGCAGGAAGAGGTCCGTCCGATTTTGCGCGCGTGGATGCTTGCGGCGCGCCGGGGTAGCATTGCCGCCGGCCCGGGAGTTTCTCCCGAGCCTCAGTCTGGCGCACGGGATGTTGCTCCTGCTGCACAACCCGACTCAAATGCGGTAAAGGTGTCTAAACTGTTCCTGCACACGATGGAAGATGAGGAGCCGGAAACCGCGCCGCCCGTGGCGAAGGAGCCTGTTTTTTTTCGTCCTGCCGGCAGAACTCGCGAGGATATCTGGGAGCAAGCGCAAAAATTGCTCGCCCGCTGGGAACCGTTGCGTGGGCTCAGTTCGCTGCGCGATAAAATGGTGTGGGGCGAGGGTTCGCCAGAGGCAGATATTATCTTCGTGGGTGATGCACCCAATTATTACGATGAGCAGGAGGGGCGCCCCTTTTGCGGAGAGGCCGGCGTCAAGCTGGATGAAATGCTGCGCGCCATGGGCCTTGCGCGCAAAGACGTGTATATCACCCACTTGGTGAAATACCGCCCAAAGATGCCGCGCCAAACGACTAATAATCGCTCGCCCGAGGCTGAGGAGATTCGCCTTTCCCTGCCTGTGCTCGATTTTGAAGTGCGTTACGTGCGCCCAAAGGTAATTGTTGCTCTCGGCGTGGTGGTTGCCCGAGGTATCATTGGCCGGGGGGAGCTGCCCCTATCCGCCTACCAGCAAATGCGCGATCTTTCCTACTGCGGCGCCCCCGTCATTGTCACGCATCATCCCAGTTACTTGCTGCGTACATCGGCGCTTGCCGAGCGTCGCAAACTTTGGGAAGAGATGCTGCACGTCATGGAACTCGCTCACCTTCCTATCTCTGCCAAGCAACGCGGCTATTTCCTGCCAAAAAACTAAAAATCGTCAATCGTCAATCCATACGTGTCCCAATAAAATCTTCTCTGGGCTTATTCGACCCATTCCTCATGCCTTTCCGACAAACAAAAGAAGTAAGCCCGACAAAGATGTCAAACCATGGACGATTCGACAATTCCGCTACGCTCCGGCTCGACAATCTCGCGCGTAGCGCGCTTGCATTCAAATCGTAAATCGTCAATCGTAAATAATCAACGCTTTGTGTTGAACAATGTGCCGTTCGCTACCATTGGGGCTGCTTTTTCTTGGGACGGACGCGGTTGATCAATCATCCATGAAAAAAGAGTGTTGACTCTCTTCAGCATACCAGAAGGGAATCCTCGCGGCGGTACACGCCTTCCATGGCGATGTAGCGCGTGCGCAGGAGCTCGGCGGAGCGATGACCCATTTCCAACTGAAGCTCGGCGTAGTTGCGGAAGGTGGCCAAGTGGTGCGTGGCGAAGGTGTGCCGCAGGACGTCCGGCTGCCAACTCTTGAAGCCGGCAGCGCGGTGCAGGCGGGCGCGGAGACGTCGCCAGTTCGGCGGACAGATCCGCTCGTCCCCGGGACGCCGGACGTGTTGCAGGATGCGTGCCAGGGGCGGGAAGATGGTGACGTGCCGGGCACCGCCGGTCTTGCTGTGGTGCGGGGCGATGCAGATGACACCGTCATCGAGCCGTACGTCACTCCAGCGCAGGCGCTCCACCTCATTCGGGCGCACACCCGCGTAGAGCATGATGGCGGTCGCGGCGAGGCAGGCGCCGCCCTCGAAGGTCTCGGCGGTGCGCATGAGTCTCCCGATTTCTTCCTTGCTCAGGATGCTGATGCGCTTTTCTTCAATGCGTTCCGGCTCCACCTTGCGCACCGGGTTTTCCGCGCACCAGCCTCGTTTGCACGCCGTGGAGAACACCCCGCTGAGGATGAGTCTCGCTTTGTTCCGCTGCCTCGGCGTGTCGAAAGCTTGCTTGATGTATTCCTTGCATTCCTCGGCGGAGATGCTGCGCATGCGCCGATTCGCCAGACCCTTGCACCGTTTCATGAAGCGCCTCGTGATGCCGCGGAAGTCGCTCAACGTCCGTGCCCTCCGATCCTTCCTCGCCTCTAGTGCCACCTCTACCGCCCGGGCAAAGGTGACCGTCTTTTCACGCCGCCGCAGTTCTTCCTCCCCCGCCGCAATGCACGCCATAGCGCGCTTCACGCGTCCCCTACCCGCTTCCAGCGCAGCTTTCGCCACTAACGCCGCTTCCAGCACATCCGCCCCCGTCTGCCGCAGCACCTCCACCGCCGCCAGCTCCGTCTGTCTATCAGATTTTGTTTTCATGTCGGTACGTATTCATAAACCGTGCGCAAGCTAAAAATATGACATTACAACAAAATTTTGCAAACCATGCATGCGACGTCCTACGTTCACCCGCAAGAATACTCTCAAAACGCTGAAATTTTAGCCTGTTTACCAAAATTGAACTAACTAATAATCAACAAAATGAATCAGGAATGGTACGGATTATGAATTCGGTATACTGCGGGACGAAGTTACAAGTCGTCCTTATGATAACCGAAACCATCACATTATACAAATACATTGGGGAAGAAGGTCTGAAAGATGTGATAAAAAATCACAGAATCAAGGCCACTAATTTGTTCAATTCTAACGACAGCATGGAATGCTTGCCCGCTTTTGATAATGATGAGCAGAAGAGGCGGTTTGAAAAAGGTAGGGAAGAACTAAAAAAACTGATGGCTATTTGTCTAACATCCGCTCCCAAGAATGGCAATATGTGGGATAGATATGCAGAAAGGCATCAAGGCGCCTGCCTTAAATTTAAAATTGACGTGGAGGATCATTCTTGTGATATTCAGCGAGAATACGAAATGCCTGCAGAGAGCAAATTTCATTTAATTAAATACGAAAACACTAGAGGTGATGAGCATTGCAATCGTGAGGATGGTGAGCAACAGGTAATTTTGAAAGTCCTCTACAGAGAAGAAAGATGTCCATATCCTACCAATGACGAAAAAAAGGTTCCCGCCGGTTTAAAACTTTTGGCATATAAGGATAAATCCTGGTCGTACGAAGAAGAATACCGTATCCCTTATGAGGACACACAACTGACTAAAGAAGGGGGAAATTACTATAGCTATCGCTTATTTCTCTTCTTAAGTGGGATAATTTTGGGTAGTAAATGTGGAATATCAGAAGAAGAAATTAAAGAAAGCATTGGAATCGTACCATCCGATGGTGACTTTCAGGTTTTACGTAGTCAGATTGATAATAAAAATTTTTCAGTTGAAACTTAAATACCGATTTCTTAGGAATCATACAAGAAACCGAATATATAGACGTAGAAAAATGATGAAGACACTAACACTCAATGTGTTGAGCTCCTGCGTTCTCCTTTGTGGGGGATTTTTTTCAAATGCGCAAGTCTCACTGAACGAAGAAACTCGCACACAGGAACAGAAATCCGATTTGTCACTTGAGCAAGCAATAAAAATGCTCGAGAGGTATGGAATCATTGATCCGTTAGCCTCCGGTGAACTCAAAACAGTATTTCGTTTGACTAATTCAAGAGAGGAATTGGAATATAAGGAGAATCCCATCAAAGCGATCAGCAAGGATTTACTGTACCACTTCATGATGTACAAGGATGGAGTGGAAGACCTCCAGGAATATCCATATATTGATATCATCCTTGAATTGTACAGACGAGCTAATACAGAGCAAAAGGAAATGCAGGTTTCAGGCCTGTCTGTGGACTCTGCGTTCATTAAGGAACAAGAGGAGGAGGCAGCGGATACTTTTCTCGCTCCTTTATTGGGTCATTCTGGATCCAAGCCGGCAAAGCCGGTAAGAACGATCAGGAAAGTACCTGTGCAATGCCTCGAGGCGTTCGCTAAGAACGGAGTGAGAATCAAGAACGTAGAAGCCTGTAAAGAAAACATCAGAGCAGTAAATCCAATTGATAAAAAATTGTTCGATTTTGTTTATACATTCATTATTACTCCAGATCGCCTCAATGCGACAGATTCAATGGGCTCGACTCCCCTCGTGGTTTGTGCGAACTACTCCACTGCAGATGCATGCAGAAAGCTTATAGAGGCTGGAGCTGATATCAATGCAAGAAATAAGTACGGGAATACGGCTCTCATCGCGGCGCTTGTCGGCAACAAGGAGCACGGTAAAGCTATCTGCGAGCTTTTACTTAACGCTAAGGCTGACGTGAATATAAAAGACAACAATGGCTGGACTCCCTTGATGTTTGCGGTACGGGATTCTACTCCTGAGATTTGCATGAAACTTATAGAGGCCGGCGCTAACGTGAATGAAAAAGACAACAATGGCTGGACCCCCTTGATGATTGCGGCACGGAATTCTTCTTCTGAGATTTGCATGAAACTTATAGAGGCCGGCGCTAACGTGAATGCAAAAAGCAACGGTGGCTGGACCCCCTTGATGATTGCGGCACTGAATTCTGCTTCTTCTGAGATTTGCATGAAACTTATAGAGGCCGGCGCTAACGTGAATGAAAAAGACAACGATGGCTGGACCCCCTTGATGATTGCGGCACGGTATTCTGCTCCTGAGATTTGCATGAAACTTATAGAGGCCGGCGCCCATGTGAATGTAAAAAACAACAATGGCTGGACCCCCTTGATGACTGCGGCACGGTATTCTGCTCCTGAGATTTGCATGAAACTTATAGAGGCCGGCGCCCATGTGAATGTAAAAAACAAAGGGAGCTTGACTCCCTTGATGCTTGCGGTACAGTATTCTACTCCTGAGGTTTGCATGAAACTTATAGAGGCAGGGGCTGACGTGAATGCAAAAGACAACGATGGCTGGACTCCCTTGAGGATTGCGGCGCACTATTCTACTCTTGAGGTATGCACAAAACTCATAGGAGGAGGCGCCGATGTGAATATTAAAGATAATAAGGGAGTGACTCCCT
This sequence comes from uncultured Akkermansia sp., assembly GCA_947589295.1. Lineage (GTDB taxonomy): Bacteria > Verrucomicrobiota > Verrucomicrobiia > Verrucomicrobiales > Akkermansiaceae > Akkermansia. The sequence goes on along the minus strand of CANQBZ010000009.1, from coordinate 14,247 downwards.
TGATGGGTGCGGCACGGTATTCTACTCCTGAGATTTGCATGAAACTTATAAAGGCAGGAGCTAACGTGAATGCAAAAAACAACGATGGCTGGACCCCCTTGATGATTGCGGCACGGTATTCTACTCCTGAGATTTGCATGAAACTTATAAAGGCAGGCGCCCATGTGAATGTAAAAAGCAAAGGGGGAGGATGTACGGCTTTAATGTTCGCGGCTTACTTGGGGGATGACAACAAAGTAAGATCATTGCTTCAAGCCGGCGCCGATGTAGCGTCTAGGGATATGGATGGCCATACAGCACTTAATTACGCAGCACAAGGTCGTATACCTTCTTCTACAATAATTGAAGGAATGACCTCAGCACCGAAGCATTATGACGAAACTATAAGGCTGTTGGAAGAACATGGAGCAACATCTACGCACTGAACATAGGTGAGTTGAAAGGAACCTAGGAAATAAATATAATATAAGGTTTGAACAAATGGACGACACAAAAGAAAAGTCCATAGGAGACGAGCTGAAGGAGGATGAATTTCATGAAATTTCTCCTCATTCACACCGTGATGCCCTGTGGTCGTGCGCGTTTTGCGGACTCTTTGGTACACATCGCTATTTGGTCGGCAGATGGGGTGATGGCATGGCGGCTCTCAATGTTCTATGTTGGATTGGAGCTGTCATCTGCGGTATCACCCTCTATTCGCTTAAAATTTGCTTAGGCTGGATAGTTTTGAATTTAGTATGGTGGGTTTGGGATCTTATTCGGATTATTCTCCGCCGGTATTCTGATGGGAAGGGTAGGCCATTAGATGAAAATGATGATGGGACGTACAGCTCGTGGGAGGTTTGCACAGATTTATGTGCGTTTTGGGGTGGATACGGCATACACAGATTGTACCTTGGACGAAAAAAGAGCGGCTATTTTATGCTTATCATCAGCATAACAAGCATTCCATTTATTATTTTGGAATGGCTATTAAGATGTATTTTTGCCATTCTATTAGCTATCCGTGGTGAGGAGGTATCTGCAACCGGGTCAAAAGTGTTGTCCAGGGGATCACTTCTTCTGGCGGGCTTGTTTCTATTGCCGAGCGGTATTTTTTCTAGTGCCGTTGGACATCTATTCCAGGCGTTAATTATTTTTCTTACGATCGGTTATGTATGCTATGTAGCGGTTAACTTCATCTCCTTATGGGATCTTATGCGAAGCCTGTTTTCAACATTCCACAATGCACATGGGCATGAGCTCTTGAAGGACCCTGTTAAACTGGCAAAATTGAGGCGGGAACTGCATCCTGAACTTTATCGCCAACAAGCGGCAAAAATTGCGTTATTGAAAAAACGAGTAGAGAAGGATAAATCCTCTCACGGCGAGAGATCGCTTCATAAACCGATCGAATATTCTACTCCCTTTAAAGAACAGCATGGTCCTTCTGCCAAAGCAATTTTTGTAAAGATTTCTGTGTTTGCTGTAGTCGTAGCATCGGGTATGGTGACTTGGAAATCATTCTTGCTTGACCGTGAAATGCGATCGGTGATCAAAGAGCGGGACGTACAGATAAAACAAGAAAAAGAAAAAACAGCCGAAGATATGCAGCAGTTTTCTGAATCCAAATCTCTCCCGTTACAAGTTAAAGAATATAACACGCTCATTCAGGGAAATAAGCATTGTGTGGTAGAGTTGCAAGACAAAATAAACAAATTAGAAGAAAAGAAGAGAAAGATGCTTGATAATCCAAGGCTTAGAAAAATAAATTGAAATGAAAAAAGGATATCTTATCATCACAATGTTTTCTCTGGTGGTAGCAGGGGGAAGCGTAATAATGTATTTATGCGATAAGAGGATTGCGAGTGAAAAAGAATCGGAATTTTTGCAAGAAAGGGAAAATAGAAACTCCCTAAAAAAACAGATGCACGAGCTTGTCGCTTACGTCAGCAGATTATCTCAGGGAGAATTCAATGTGCTTAGCATGCCTCCGGACGAAATGTGGAAATTTTGTCATGACATGATTATCAGGAAGAAGAAAGAACTGGAATCTCGAATAAAAGAGCTGGAAAGAGAAATTAATGATATGAGACCAGTCATCGCCGTTTGTCGAGAGCAAGTTGATAAGAATACGGTAGAACAGTTAAAATCCATAATAAAAAAGGGAGGTGACATTAATGAAGTTGATGACGAATATCGCTCCCCCTTACACTGGGCATGTGAGCATGGTTCAATAGAGTTGGTAAAAATTCTAGTTGAGGCCGGAGCTGATGTTAATGCTCGTGAAAAAAATGGAGACATACCTCTAATTACAGCTGTACGAAAAGGCAGGACTGAAATATGTGATTATCTAATAAAACATTCAAGAGTTGATCTGAATTTCGCGCTTTACGTAGCAGCAGTCGAAGGAAACTCGGAGATGTGTAAACACCTCATCTTCGCAGGGGGGAATGTCAACGAACCCCATTATCTGTACCTTTCTTGGACTCCTCTCCATGTTGCAGCAAACAACGGTCATGCCTCTGTAATTGACGTTCTTATTCAGAATGGCGCTGATACTGAAGCGCGTGATTCAAATGGGGACACAGCACTGTGTCTCGCTGCTCAGAATGGGCACACAAAGGTGTGCGAGAGATTAATACAGAATGGTGCCAAAATTGATGCCCAAAACAGAAAAAATGGACGGACTGCCCTTCACGTGGCCGCAGTGCATGGGAACAATGATGTGTACCGCTTTCTTGTCAAAGCAAATGCCAACGCGCACATAAAAGACAAGGAGGGGAACACTCCGGAAGATCTTGCCCGGACTGTCCAAGCAAAAAATTCTGCGAGTGATATCCTTCCCCCTCAGATACATTAAATTGAATAGGCACGTGAAGAGAATAAATAAGTGACCCATTGTAAACAATTGACGATTGCTGACCAAATCATATTTAGTACTGATGTTTTTGCGCATATTTTCACTTTCTCCCTCGTATTTTAAGGTGCAAAATAGTCAAAGTAATAATCTCCCCCTTCTGTATGCAATGTTGCGTACAAAAGAATAAATATAAATGAAGAATAAATACAATATATGGAAAAGAAATTCACAGATCAAGAATTGGAGTCATTCAAAAGGCAGTCGAAAAATTGCTTTAAACAATTCATGAACGCTACAGGAATGGAATTAGATGATGTAGGGAAAATGGACATAGAGGAACAATACTTCCTTCTCATGCAATTCAAGAATATTTTAGAGAAACACTTAACAAATAAATACGGTGAAAAGGTTGTAACGCAAGTTATAGATATCAATACACTTGTGTTTGACAATGAGGGAATAGATGTTACAGCATTATGTGAGGAATTTTCCGATATGCTCACATTGGAATCTTTCTCTGGTAAAAATATCAGTGTGAGCGTTCAAATACGTAGTACAGGGAATAAAATACATTGCGAACTCAAGAACCATGGTACCGAAGTTTCGAAAGAAATGGAAGAGAGATTAAAAGAAACGGCACAATCATTACAAAACGAGTTAAAACCTTCGTTGGAAAAGTTTGACGATAAAGAAGATTTTCCTTATACCCCTCTTTTGAAATACACGAGCTTAGAACAAAAAGAGAAGTACTTTGGGGAGATCGAAGAAATCAACGACATCAATTCCTTTTTCAGGTGGATATACGCTGAAAAAATGACTTCTCTCGTAGTTGAAGACGAAGATTGCGAATTTTTTTACAGAGGCCAAGCGGATGCCTCGTGGTCAGTATCCTCATCTCTGAGGAGGGAGTGGAAAGGAGAAGAAAAATATATTGATTTTATCTGTAGGCATTTCAATGACCAACAAGGTAATCTGAGAGATAGTAAATTTGATAATGTCCAAGAAATGTTTTCTTTCATGCAACATTATGGGAAATGTACCCCCTTTATAGATTTCACATCCAACATAGACGTTGCTTTACACTTTGCCTTTTCCGAAGAGATTGCTTCTAAGCCAGAGTGCGAAAAGGCAATAAATGATTATGTATCAATATACAAAATTCAGGGAAGAAGGTTTCAAAATGTTGAGGAAATGATAGGCTACATATGTTGTAACGAAAAGGGGCCAACTCCCAATGATTTTAAGTCTGCATCATTACTTGATTTCCTCAATACCCCCTATCCGGTATGGGAACGAGAAACAGAAATGCGACGTACAACCAATGAGAGGATGAGTGCTCAAAAAGGCATTTTATGTTACTCTGGGAAGTACGCTTCTCTACCCTTAGAATTGGGCTTACAAAAGTTGTATGGGGCGTGCAAGGACTTGCACGGAGAAAAGGAACTGGAATGCTACATGATAAAATGCACGCATATACATCGCAAACTGATACATCCAATCAGGGAATATCTTGTTTTCATGGGAATTACAGATAAAGCCCTCAATCTTCCACAGGAAAAATAAAGAGAATTGGTTAAACAACTATTTGTCGCGTCTCTAAAGTCCTGACTATATGCCGAGTTCCATGGATTACATCAGCTCGGGCATGGTAAGTGAGGACTTTGGCATTGAGCAAAAGCCTGCCTGCATGGTTTTCCTGCACCTCAATTTTACGCAAACTGACAAAAAATCTCCGTAAGTGCAGCAGGCTTCGCGCGCGCGTCGCGAGCGCCAGCGCGCGAGCGTGTGCGCGCGCGAAGCAACTTTTTTCTTGACCCGAAAAACGAAAAGAAATAGGATGGGGCCGTTATGAAACCGAACGACCGTGTCTTGATATTCGACACCACCCTGCGGGATGGCGAGCAATGCCCAGGAGCTTCCATGAATCTGCGCCAGAAGCTGGAAGTGGCGCGTCAGCTCGAGAAGCTCGGAGTGGATATCATTGAAGCAGGATTCCCCTGCATCTCGGATGGGGACTTTGAGGCGGTGTCCACCATAGCCCGCACGCTCAAGAATACGCGGATAGCGGGTCTGGCGCGCTGCGTGGAGAACGATGTGCGGCAGGCGGCGGCAGCCGTGGCGCCGGCGGGAGATCGCGGGCGCATCCACACCTTTTTGGCCACCAGCCCACTGCACCGCGAATACAAGCTTAAAAAGACCAAGGAGGAGGTGCTGGACATGGCCGTGCGCTACGTGAAGATGGCCGCCAGCCTGGTGAAGGACGTGGAGTTTTCCCCGGAAGATGCGAGCCGCACGGAGCTGGATTACCTGGCCCAGGTGGTCGAGGCGGTCATCGATGCCGGAGCTACGACGGTGAACATTCCGGACACGGTGGGCTTCACCACGCCGGGGGAGTACAGCAACATGATCCGCTACCTCATTGATCACGTGTCCAACATCAACAAGGCTGTCATTTCAGTGCACTGCCACAACGACATCGGGCTGGCCGTGGCGAACTCGCTGGCTGCCGTGACGGCCGGTGCGCGCCAGGTGGAAGGAGCGATCAACGGCATTGGCGAACGCGCCGGCAACGCCGCCCTCGAGGAGGTCATCATGGCGCTTACCTTGCGTCCGGAGGCTTTCGGCTTTGCTCCCGGCAGCAAGGTGGTGGGAGTGAATACGCGCGAAATCGTCAAGACGAGCCGCGTGGTGTCCCGCATGAGCGGCATGGCGGTGCAGCGATCCAAAGCCATTGTCGGGGAGAACGCCTTTGCCCACAGCTCGGGCATCCATCAGCACGGCATTTTGGCCAAGCGCGAAACCTACGAGGTGATCAACCCGGCGGATGTGGGCTGGGGAGAGACGGAGCTGCCGCTCACGAAGCACTCCGGACGCGCGGCTGTGAAGGCTCGCCTGGAAAAATTGGGACACGAACTGTCAGAAGAGGAGCTCACGCAGGTGTTTGAGCGTTTCAAGAAAGTGGGCGACAGCAAAAAGTTTGTGTACGATGATGACTTGGCGGCGCTGGTGAATGATTCTCTCGACACGCACGAAGGGAAGTGGAAGATGGTGATGCTGCAATTCACGGCCGGCAGCTCTACCAAGCCTACTGCCACCGTCACTTTGGAAAAAGATGGCAAGAGTTACACCGACTGCGCGATCGGCAACGGTCCCGTCAATGCCAGCTTCAAAGCCATCGACCGCATCACCCGCACGCGCGGGGATTTGGTGGATTACGTGGTGCGCTCCACCACGGCCGGGCAGGACGCCCTCGGCGAAGTCTCCGTGAAGGTGCAATTCGGCGACGACTGTAAACCGGTGTCCGGCAAGGGCGCGGCCAGCGATGTGGTGGAGGCCTCCGCCCGCGCTTACCTCAACGCCGTCAACCGCAGCATCGTGTTGGCGGAGCAGGGCGCCTGCGTATGAGCGTTCCCGTGCGCATCATTGCCGGTCTGGGCAACCCGGGCGCTTCCTACGTCGGTACGCGCCACAACGTGGGCTTTGCCGTGCTGGATGCCTTTGCGGAGCTCTGCGGGGCGATCTGGCAGCCGGATTCCGCGCGCAAGGGGCTCGTGGCGCGGGGACCGGGTGTGTTGTTGGTGAAACCGCAAACGTACATGAACGAATCCGGCCGGTGCCTGGGCGCGCTGATGCGCTATTTCAAGTTCACTCCGGATCAGGTGTTGGTCGTGTACGATGACATTGCGCTTCCCGTGGGGTCTTTGCGCTTGCGGCAGGGGGGCAGCGCCGGCGGCCACAATGGCATGAAATCCGTCATTGCTCATTTGGGCACGGAGTCCTTCCCGCGCCTGCGCGTGGGCATAGGCTCGCATGGGCGTCAGACCCTCATTTCCCACGTGCTCGGCGGGTTTGCGCCGGAGGAGAAAGAGGTGATGCAAACCGCCGTCTCGCGCGCGGCCGAAGCGTTGCAATGCCTGTTGCAGGCGGGATTTTCCACCGCTGCTAATCGCTACAACACGCCGCGGCAAGCGCAAGCTTCCCAGGTGGTTCCCCCGGAGGAGGATCAGATGCCATCGCGATAGGAAAACTCGCCCGGCGGGGACTTTGCCAAGTCTTCCAGGGTGATGGATTCCAAATACTCGCGTACGACGCGCTGCAACCCGCGCCACACCGGCTGCGTGGGGCACAGCTTTTCCATCGGGCAGCTGTACTTCCCGGAGTCCAGGCAGTTCACCGGTTCCAACGCACCCTCCGTGGCTTGCAAAATCTCGTACACGGTGTAGCGAGAGGCCGGGCGGGAAAGCCGATAGCCGCCGGATTTGCCGCGCAGGCTCACCACGAGGCGCTCGCGCAGGAGCAGCGCAATGATGGTTTCCAGATATTTGAGCGTGAGTCGTTGTTGTTCCGCCACAGCGCGAAGGGAGACCGGTTGCGCGCCCGGCTGGCTCGCCAGGGCGACCATCAGACGCAGGGCGTAGCGCCCCTTTGTGGAGATTTTCATCATACCTTTTGCAGGAAGCGGCAACGAGAAGCCCCGCGAGGGGGCAGGGCTTTCCCTCTCTTTGTTGCCGAAAAGGAGCCGGGGGCTCAAAGCTTGCGGCAGAAGTCCTCCAACCGGTCGAGACCTTCCTTGAGCACATCCAGAGACGTGCAGTAGGAGATGCGGATGGCCTGGTCGTTCCCGAAGGCGACGCCCGGCACAGCCGCCACCTTGTAGCGCTCCAGCAGACGCTCGCAGAAGCTCAACGAATCCAGTCCCGCAGCGCTGATATCCGGGAAGAAGTAGAAAGCTCCCATCGGCTCCACAATCTTTACCTTAGGCATCTGGGAAAGTCGATCATACACGTACTGGCGGCGGAAATCGTACTCCTCGCGCAGGTCGCCAATGAAGGATTGGTCTCCCTTGAGCGCCGCGATGGCTCCGTATTGCGCAAAGGTGGTGGCATTGGAGGCGGTATGATCCTGAATGAGGCGGATGGCTTTGGCAATGGCATCCGGTGCGGCGGAGTAGCCCAGGCGCCAGCCGGTCATTGCATAGCTCTTGGAAAATCCGTTGATGGTGATCGTGAGGTTATAGAGTTCCGGAGAGAGAGAGGCGATGGATACGTGCTTCGCCTCACCATAGATGAGGTGCTCGTATATTTCATCCGCCAGAATGAGGATGTCCTCCTCTACCGCAACCTCCCCGATGGCGCGCAATTCTTCTTCGCTGTAAACGGCTCCGGTTGGGTTGTGCGGCGTATTGAGGATAATCATCTTCGTGCGCGGCGTCATGGCCTCCGCAAACTCTTCCGCCGTGATTTTCCAGCCGTTTTCCGGTTTAGTCTGGACATACACGGGTGTGCCGCCGCAGAGTTCCACCATGGAGGGGTAGCTCACCCAGTAGGGGGAGGGGATGATGACTTCATCCCCCGGGCTGATGGTCGCGCGCAACGCGCTGTATACCGCCGGTTTGGCGCCGGAGCATACGCAGATTTGCTCCGGCGTGTAGGTGAGATTATTGTCGCGTTTTAATTTGTCGGCAATGGCCTGGCGCAGGGCGGGCAGACCGGCAGAAGGCGTATATTTGGTGGCGCCATCCTGCAGGGCTTGAATGGCGGCTTGTTTGATGTTTTCCGGGGTGTCTTTGTCGGGTTCACCCCCGGCGAGTCCAAAAACTTGCTCCCCCTTTGCTTTCATTTCCTTGGCACGGTTCGTCACGGCGAGCGTAAGCGACGGGCTCAGGGCGGCAGCATTCGATGATATAAAGTCCATTGCTAGAAATTGATGTGAGGTGATTACGTACGGCGCATGACCATGCGCCGGGGAGATGATACTCCCAATGATTCCGCATTGCAAGGTTAAAAGCTCCGTTGTTCCGAAGAATCTCTGCAAGCAGTTCAGGGACAGCGTGGCGCGAGCGCCGGACGCAAAAAATGGCCATCAGGCAATCGCCCATGGCCATTTTGTGCGCTATTGAAAAAGACAGGGCGTTACTTAGAAGAGAGCGCCGGCGCCAATGACGATGCCATGCTGGCCGAAGCTGAAGTGCTTCTCACCGCAGCCTCTGTAGAATGTGCGAGTAAACTCATAACCCACTTTTGCGTATATTGATTCCGAGAACTTGATCTTGAACCCGGCGCCTAACCCGAAGAGGAAACCACCCATTGACTCATCATACCTGTCGCCCGCATACGCCCTATCCTTGGCTGAGCCCCACGCATAGCCGGCTCTGCCCCCCAAGTCCAGCAACACGTGGTCCGTGAGGGCGATATTGGCGTCATACCCCAGTGTAACGGGAATGCGCGAGACCGTTATGCGACAACCTTCCCTCTTGTCCTTCCCCCCATCATAGCCCGCCGATACGGTGAACTGGTGGCGCACGGTGGATACGGCATCGCTGTACAAGCTGAAGTTCAGGCGAGCGCCTGCTGTGTCGGGCATCTCATCCTTGTCGGAAAAGTTGTACACTCCCTCCAAAGAGTATACCGGCTGCCAATCGTAGGGAGTAAGCTCACCGGGGGCAGGCTGCGGCAGGTAATAAGGGGCGGCAGAGGCGCTGCCTATCACCATGCCCATGAGGGTAGCAAGCGATAAAAGTTTTTTCATGGCAACCTATTCTTACCACATTACCAGATTGCTGGCAAGCAAGTTTTTCTTTTTTGCGCAAAAAAATCGCTAAAATCGCTCAAAAGAAAAACCTGCTGCAGGCTTGAAAAACTGCAGCAGGTTGAGGGGGATATCTTTCGGAAACTTAGTCCTTCTTTTCCTCGTCGGCAGAGGGGCTCCATTCTTCGGCCTGCAAGGACGCCAGGTTGAAAGCTTGCTCCAAGCCAACCATGTCGCCCGCGCGGACGGTTTCGAACGCAGCCGTTTCGCGGCGCAGCTGCTCGGCATCGTAATTGACCGCCTTCACAGAAAGCCCAATGCGGCGCTCCACCTTGTCCACCTTGATGACGCGCGCTTTGATCTCGTCACCCACCTTAATGACGTCCTTCACCCGTTCCACGTGCTCTTCAGAGAGCTGGGAGATATGGATGAGTCCATCGATATCGCCATCCAGGTTCACAAAAGCGCCGAAGGAAGCAATCTTGGCCACCTGACCGGATACCAGATCGCCCACCTTGAAGCGAGTGTCAATGGTCTCCCATGGGTCTTCGCCAAGTTGCTTGATTCCGAGAGAAACGCGCTGGTTCTCCTTGTCAATGCTCAGCACGCGCGCCTCCACCACATCGCCTTTCTTGAGCACCTCGGAGGGGTGGTTGATCTTGCGCGTCCAGCTCATATCCGACACGTGAATCATGCCGTCAATTCCTTCCTCAAGCGCAACAAAAGCGCCATAGGGCGTCAGGTTGCGCACTGCACCGGAAATGATGGTGCCAACGGGGAAGCGAGCCTCGATGGCATCCCACGGGTTCTCCTCCAGTTGACGCACGCCCAGCGATATCTTCTGCTCTTCCACGGAAATGTTGAGCACCACGGCCTCAATTTCCTGATCCAGAGCTAGGACATCGCTCGGACGCGTGATTCTCTTGGTCCAGGAAAGCTCGGAAACGTGTACCAGACCCTCCACTCCGCGCTCCAGTTCCACAAAGGCGCCGTAGGCGAGCAGCTTGGTGATGCGACCCTTCACATGAGAGCCGATCGGGTACTTCTTCTCAATATCGGCCCATGGATTGTCCGAAAGCTGCTTGAGACCGAGCGACACACGCTCTTTGTCGCGGTCCACATCCAGGATGAGCACTTCGAGCTCCTGCCCGATGTGCAACAGCTCCGAGGGGTGATTGACGCGCCCCCAGCTCATATCGGTGATGTGCAGAAGTCCATCCATGCCTGAGAGGTCCACGAAGGCGCCAAAATCGGTGAGGTTCTTCACGATGCCGCGCACCCTGTCGCCGGCCTTCACGGTTTCCAGGAAGCGCTGGCGCAGCTCGCTACGTTCGGCCTCGATAACTTCACGGCGAGAAAGGACGATGTTCTTGCGCTCATCGTTCACCTTCACAATCTTGAATTCGTACACATTGCCGACGTACTCATTGAGGTCTTTCGGCGGGATGATATCCACCTGTGATCCGGGGAGGAAAGCTTCCACGCCCACATTCACCATCAGGCCGCCCTTCACGATGCTCTTTACTTTGCCTTTCACCAAGCCACCTTCTTTGAACACTGCCACGATCTTGTCCCAGTTCTGCTTGTGGGCTGCCTTTTCCTTGGAAAGCACAACGTGGCCTTCCTCATTTTCCAAGCTTTCGAGCAGGACTTCGATCTGGTCCCCCACCTCGATCTCCTCGTCTTCGAACTCAGAAATGGGTATTTCCCCTTCAGATTTGTATCCTATGTCCACTAAGACAACTTGCGGACGGATTTCAAGGATGGTACCGTTGACGATATCCCCCTTGCGGAATGACGGAAGCTTCGACTCAATCAAAGCCTCCAGTTCAACATTAGTCATTAATTTTGTTGGTTAGGTTTGTCGTTCCCCTCGCATTTCCGTGGCCCATACTCCGGTAGTTTTGCGGGCGCCTGTAAGCTACCGGGCAACGCAAAGGGGCATGCATTCTACACCCTTATCCCCACTTTGGCAAGCGATTTTGTTCAATCCGGGCAGAAAACTTTTTTGCTCGTAAATCTTCCGTCAGTGGAGCATTTTTTTGTTGCAAATAAGTGGATGCATCGCTAAGATGGCGAGTGGAGAAGGCCTGCGATGACAGGAGCCTTCACCTGTCTAACACGAAGGAAATTGATACAATGCCAAGCAATAACGAGACCAATATAATAGTGACCGGGCGACACATTGAGGTGACCGATGCCATCCGCGAGTTTGCCCGTAAGAAGATAGAGGCCATCCACATTGACTATCCGCGTATTGTGGAGGCTCGTGTGGTAGTGGATGTGCAGAAAGACAGGCACGTGGCGGAAATTGTCCTGTTCTGTGCGGATCATATCACGATCCAGGCCTCGACGACCGGGACGGATTTGTATGCGGCGTTGGATGAGACGGTCACCAAGATCATGCGCCGCATGCGCAAGCACAAAACTCGCCTCATGAAGCATTTCCGGCCGCACCGCTCGCAGAGCATCCGTAAGTTGGAAGAAAAAGTGTATGAGGAGGATGTTCTCGATCAGGATGTGGATATTGATGCGCCGGAGGATCCCAAACCGGTGCGCATCACCCGCGAGGGCTACGAGCTGAAAACCATGTACAAGGAGGACGCCATCATGGAGTTGGAGATATCCGGCAAGCCCTTTGTACTGTACCGCAATGCGCGTCGCAATGTCCTGCAGATTGTGTACCGCCTGCACGAAGGAGAATACTCCATCATCGAGTTGGGCAACGAGTTGAAGGCTTAACGAACTCATCATTCTCTCAAAAAATCGGGGTCGGTTGCGTGATGGCGACCGGCCCTTTTTATGAGGCTTGTTCGATCGTTTCTCCAAGGAGACTAGCCTCGAAGAACTTGGGCCGTGTGGACCAGAGCGACAAAGGCTGATGGCCCCCCCTCGTTGGGGGCCGTAATGCCTCATAAAAAAAGTCACCGAAGCCCGATGCCTCAAAATAAACGGTCACCCAACAGCATTCGATGATTTTTTGTTCAGTTACCTGTTATTTCTCTTGCCTCGCTTGGAGGATCATGGTAAATTGACACTACTTCCCACCTAAAACGTCACCATGAATTCCGTCGTTACCCCCCCCCGTATTTGTTATTAACTCATTTTAAGCAGTTTATCGTATACTTGATCGCCGTTGTACTCATGAGTCTGGGCATGGCGAGCGGGCAGGAAACGGCGGCTGTCCCGCAGCAGGGAGTGGAACTCCTCTTCCCGGCGGGCACGGGGAAATGGGCGAAAGGCGCCAAGCTCAGCAAGGAGCAAAAGCGTGCCGCTTCCCTGCTCCAAAAACTCAAGGCGATTGAAAAGGGTGGCAATGTGAACGCCGTGGACAAGTTAGGCCAAACCGCGCTCATGCACGCCGCTGCGCAGAACAACCGCCTCGCCGTCTGTTGGCTCGTAGCGAAGGGGGCGGATGCCTCCATCAAGAGCAAATCCGGCAAGACGGCAGGCGGCCTGGCTCATGGGGACATGCGCGAATTCCTGACGGCACTCGAGAAGGAAAGGCAGCCGCTGAGCCGTCAGGAAGCGCGGGATATGTACACATATCGGGGCATTACTCCGGGCGAAATTGGCGACTGGTCTTTTTCGGGAGCGGATGGGGTTTTTGAGCTGCGTGGGGTAAAAGCAAAGGATCTCAGCAAGGTGAAAAATAAGGGATGGGAGGTGGATAAGGGATGGGAGGTGGATTGGCGTATGGAGGACCCCATGAGACCGGCCCTGCTTTACCGCCTCGGCGCGCGTAAGTTCGTTCTCCCGGAGGACCTCTCCAGAGTGGGGGCGGAACCGCTGCAACTCCTCCGCGCACTCGGGATAAGGACAGACAAGGTCGATCCCGTGCTCCAGATGAAGGTCGCGCTTCAACTGAAGCAAAAAGAGACCGTGCTTGCGCTCCTGAAACAGGATCCGTCTCTGCTCCAAAATCCGGAGATACTCTCCTCCATATCCGATGCGAAAACGCTGCAAGCTCTGCTGGACGCCGGACTGGACGCCAAGAACGAAAAGCTCATGGAGGCGGTCATCAAAAAGGGCGACGTGGCCATGCTGCGAACACTCCTCAAGGCAGGAGTAACGCTCCAGGATCCGGACAAAACGTTGGAGGAGTCCTCCTACAAAGGCGGCGACTTTATCCTCGCTCTCATTGACGCCGGAGCCAAGGCTGATGTGAACACATTACCTGTGGGAATGGACTCAGGAGGCGCCATTGACGGTATAAATATACGGTACGCAAACTCTGCAACGCTTCTTCACCGAAAGGCGAACTCGGTTAACCTCCCCGATGTAAAACTGCTCCTTGCCCACGGAGCGAATCCCAACGCGCCGGGCAAAAAGGTGAAAGACGATCAAAAAGCGCTCTACGGCATGACCCCACTAATGGCCGCCGCCAATTCTGCAACGAGAGGGGCGGAAAATGCTACACATCGCACCGAGATTGTGAAACGTCTGCTGGACGCCGGAGTCGATGTGCACGCCAAGGATTCTGCGGGGAATGGCGTCATTTACTATGCCGCTTGTGGTGGGATCGAAGAACATTGCTATATGGGAGGAGACTACCGCGTGAGCAAGAGAGCCGAAGCGGACATTCTGAGTATGGTGGAGCTGCTGCTCAAAGCGGGGGCGGACGTGCCCAAGGACATCCTTGCTCATGAGAAGCTGAGACCGGAGATATCTCCCGCCGGACGAGAGAAACTGGCTCTCATGCTGCTCGACGCCGGCGCCGACCCGCTGGCACGAAACAAAGATAGTTGGACCACCCTCATGGTCAACGGCATTTGCGGCCCCAAGATTGCCAAGCGGCTCCTGGATGCCAGGGTGGACCCGACCGTGAAATGCGGAGAGAAAGACGAAGAGGAATCAGCTATGAGTCTCGCCATGAA